>NZ_JAVBXR010000063.1 GCF_030824455.1 Desulfobulbus sp. | reverse complement strand
CTGCCGATTAAAGGAGCGCGACGGATTTGCGCCTTCGCGCAGCGCAGCCGATCTGGCCCAGGAGGGCGCGGAGGCAGTTGCCCGTCATGCCGAGGCTCTGGCCGCTGAGCTTGCAGGGTGCGGCGTCAACCTCAACTTCGCGCCGGTGGCGGATCTGGATCTCAACCCGGACAATCCGATCATCGGCCGCTACCAGCGCAGCTTCGGGGCCAACCCGGCAACCGTGGCCGCCCATGCCCATGCCGTGATCGCGGCCCATCACCGGCACGGGGTCGGTTGCTGTCTCAAACATTTTCCCGGCCACGGCAGCGCCGGCAGCGATTCCCACCTGGGTTTTGTCGACGTCACCGACTGCTGGCAACCTCTTGAACTCGAGCCGTATCGCCGTCTGCTAGCCGCTGGCTACAGTGACGGAATTATGACGGCGCACTTGGTCAACCGCCGGCTTGATCCCTCCGGCCTGCCGGCCACCCTCTCGCCCCTGGTGATTGAGGGGATGCTGCGCCGTGAGCTTGGTTTTACCGGGGTGGCGTTCAGCGACGACCTGCAGATGCGGGCGATCAGCAACGGCTGGAGCGCGGTCGAAGCGGTGCAGCGGGCTGTGCTCGCCGGGGTCGACGTGCTGGTGATCGGCAACAATCTCGACCCGCGCGAAGACGCTCTGCAGGTGGGAATTCGCGCCGTGCTCGACCTGCTTGACAGCGGCCGGATCGATGGCCAACGTATAAATTCTTCGCTGGCGCGCATTGCGCGGTTTAAAGAAACCCTCACAGGAAAACGTCCATGGAAACCTCTCGCCCCACCCATAGCCTGGTAGTTGGTTACGTCGCCTGGCTGTTCGGCTTCATCGGCGCCCATCGCTTCTACTACGGCAAGCCGGTTTCGGGCACCATCTACTTCTTTACCCTCGGCCTCTTCTTCATTGGTTGGATCGTGGACTTGTTTCTCATCCCCGGCATGGACCAGGAGGCCGACATCCGCTACCTTCCCGGCCCGGTTGATTACAACATCGCCTGGCTGCTGCTGGTGTTTTTGGGCATGTTCGGCGTGCACCGGCTCTACATGGGCAAGATCTGGACCGGCATCCTCTACCTGCTCACCTTGGGCGTCTTTGGTTTGGGCTACATCTACGACATGTGGACCCTGAACGATCAGATCACCCTGATCAACGGCCAAGCCGGCGCCGCCTCGCCCTTTCGCAGTTTCTGATTCCACGCCAACAACCGCTCACCTTCCCGCCCGGTCATCGACGAGCACAGCGAGGAGAAATCTCGCGAAGGATGGAGATCTCTCCCTCCGGTCGAGATGACGAGACGGGGCGCGGCTGTTGGCGCCCACCGATCACCTGTTGCAATGGAAGCAGAATTACCCCTTAGGTCGGTACGCGAACTGCTTGTTTTTCTGATCCAGCATCTGGGCCACCAGGAACTCGTCGCCTTTGCGGTTGAAGGCCTCGTAGCCTTCGCGTTCGCAGGCCGGGCAGCAATCAATCGGCAGCTCAACGCCCAGGCAGGGCAGGATCTGGCTGCTGCTGGTTTTGATCAACCGCAACCCCCGGCAATGTTCGCAGTCTTTCAACTCCTCCCGTTGTTTCTCCAGGATGCCGTCGGTGTCGTAATAGATTTTGCGCTCACGGACGAAATACTCGCCCTGTTTCTCAAAATCGCCCCTGGCCGGATGGAAATAGCCGTCCAGCAGCGGGCCGCAGCTCTGTTTGATGTATTCCATGGTCTCCGGTTCTTCGCGCAGGGCGGCGGCGTTGAAATCCGGTTCGCGCACCCCTGAATAGTCGCAGCCGGCCATGGCCAGGCAGATGCCAAGGTTGACGTAGGGCAGGGCGCCCTTGATCGAATAGCCGCCTTCGAGCACCGCGATGTCCGGCTTGAGCAGCTCGTTGAGCCGGGCATAGCCCTGGGCCGAGAACTGCATGTTGGTGATCGGGTCCGAGTAGTGGTTGTCCTGGCCGGCGGAGTTGATGATCAGGTCCGGCTTGAAGTCGGCCAGGATCGGCAGCACCACGTTTTCCAGGGCATAGAGGTAGCCTTCGTCCGAGGTGCGCGGCGGCAGGGGGATGTTGATGGTCTTGCCCAGGGCCCGTGGTCCGCCGTTTTCATAGGGAAAACCCGAGCCCGGGTACAGGGTGCGGCCGTCCTGGTGCAAGGAAATGAACAGCACGTCCGGGTCGTGCCAGTAGACGTCCTGGGTGCCGTCGCCGTGGTGGCAGTCGGTGTCGACAATGGCGATCCGTTTGGCGCCGTAGTGGGCGCGAATCCACTCGACCATCACTGCCTCGATGTTGATGTTGCAAAAGCCCCGATTGCCGTGCACCACCTTCATCGCGTGGTGGCCGGGCGGGCGGACCAGGGCAAAGGCGCGCCGGGTTTCCCCTTCAAGCACCAGTCGAGCGGCCTGAATGGCCCCGCCGGCGGAGATGCGGTGCGATTCAGTGCAGATGGCGTCCACGCTGGGAAAGCAGAAGTGGGCGCGCATGATGTCCTGGTCAGTGGCGAACAGGGGGCGGTGCTCGCTGATGCCCTCGACGTCGAACAGCCCTTCTTCGCGGAACTGATCCTGGGTGTACAGGAGCCGTTCCTCCCGTTCCGGATGGGTGGGGGAGATGGCCCAGTCAAAGGCGGGAAAGAAGATAACTCCAAGCGATGAGGCGGCTTTCAGCATGGCAAGACCTGTAAGGCTGAAGGTTGAAAAAGAGGCAAGCGGGCGGTCACGATTGACCGGCGAAGCGGACGGGAACGGCGGCGGCGTCCAGCTCCAGCCGGGCCACGACAGCGGGCCGCACCTGGGCCACCACCCGGATGTTTTTGCCCGAGGTGTAGGAACCATCCACCATGTTGAAGGCGTCGGCCTGGGTGATCTGGATTTCCTCGGCGGCGATGGTCACCCCGGCCTGTTCGAGGTCGGCTTTGAGCAACCGTCTGGCCTCGTCAATGGCGTCCTGGAGGCTGAAACCCCGGGGGATGGCGCGGAAGATGCCCAGCATCGGCGCCGACAGCTGACCGCGCGAGGTGTTGGCGGTCAGCGCCAGATGGCTGGTGGCGCGGGCCAGAGCGGCGCCGATTGCGTTGGCCACGCCGTGCAGCGGCGGCACGATCACTTCCATGCCCAGACGGGCGGCCAGCAGCTCCTTGAACACCGCTGCCGGGCCGCCGATGACAATCAGTTTTTTGGGCGTTATTTCCCGATCTTCCAGAATCTCGTGGATGGTGTAGACCGGCTTGGAGTTGACCATTCGGACCAGGGTTTCGATCTTGGCGGCAATCGCGTTCAGCGCCGCATCCACCGCAGCCTGAGCCAGGGTGCGAGCCTCCAGATGGTGCTGGGCCGCCAGCGCCTCAAGGCCTTCGCGGGAACGCTCGGTCTGGCCGAAATCAGCCAACCCCAGGACATTGAGCGCGTCCATCAGGCTGGGCGCCGAGCCGCCGGTGGCCATGCAGGGGCCGAGCCGCTGCGGCCCGGTTTTGACTTCGGCGCCGTCGAGGTGAATCAGCGAGTCGCCGCCGATGCCGATCGATTCAACCCGGATGGCTCGCACCAGGGTAGGCCGGCCTTCAATCGCAATGCCTTCGCGTTCCAGCAGCGGTTCGCCGCCGGCAAACAGGGCGATGTCCGAGGTGGTGCCGCCGATGTCGAGCATCAGCAGGTCCGCATCCGCCGTGCAGGTGGCGAGGATGCCCATGACCGAGGCGGCCGGGCCGGAAAAGATCGACTGCACCGGCGCGTCCATGGCCCGGGTCAGGGGCACGGCGCCGCCGTCGGCCTTGAGGATGTTGACCTCCGCCTGAAGATCAAAGCCCTGGAGACTGGCGGCAAGCGCGCCGGCAAAGGCGCGGAAAGTGCGCCAGACTGCGGAGTTGTAGTACACGGTGTGGATGCGGCGGCCGAAATTGAGCTGGCCTGAAATCAGATGCCCCAGCGAAACAAAGTCGGCCCGGTCGCCTAGTTCCTCGCGGATGCGGTCTTCATGGGCCGGGTTGCGCGGCGAGAATTTCGAGGCCACGCCAAAGCATTTCACGCCCTGTTCGCAGCAGGCGTTGATGGCCTCTTCCAGATCCTGTTCATCCAGGGCCGAGGTCTCGGTTCCGAGATGATCAAGACTGCCGTAGATGAGATGGAAGTGCTCGCCGATGCGGTAATGCTTGGCCGCGATCCCCGGCCCGCCGACCACCAGCATGCCCACCGGATCGATCCGGCCGGTGACGATGGCGTTGGTGGTCAGGGTGGTGCTGAGGTTCAGGGTCTGCACCCGCGCCGGGTCCTGATCGGTCAGAATTGCCTGCAGCACCGCACTGATCGATTCGAGCAGATTGTCGTGGTTGGTGGGGGCTTTGGCGGCGGCGACCAGTCGGGTTCCGGCGATGAGCACGCCGTCGGTGTGGGTGCCGCCGATATCAATTCCTATGCGCATGGCAACTCCTTGCCTGGAGGATGGAAAGGGGGAGGTGAGGCGATCAGGCGACGGCCCTGCGTGCGCGCCGGTGTTCAGTCAATCGCATTGAAACCGCAATACTGGCTTTGAAACAGGGCTTTGCCGCCGCGAAGAAAGGCGGCGAAATCCCACTCGGTCGCGGTCAGTCGGTGGGCAAACTCGGACCGGAACACATAGCAGTCGACCACGCCGCAGGCGTCGTTGTTGTACCGCACCGTCACTGGCCGCCGGTCGTACATCTCGCCCTCGAAGCGGTCCAGCCGCGACCAGGCCTCCGGGACAAGGCCATGGTAGACAATGCCCGCGACCGTCCCGGTTGGCGACTCGATCACTCCCGGATACTGCTCGTCCCTGACTAGAAAACGGCGATAACCGGCCAGAACCGCCGGCGTGCAACCGAGCCGCAGGCCCGCCACTTCAGCCATGATGTCCTCGCACATCAGCGAGCCGTAGGTGAACAAATCCTGGGAAGAGGCAAGTCGGGTGGACATGGAATTGCTGGCTAAGCGCTAAAAGAAAGAGGAATACCGTCACTCCTCCAGTCCGCGAATGGCCTGGGTGTAGGCGAATTTGGCGCGGGGTTGGAAGCAGGCGACGTAGACTTCCTTGGGCTTGCCGTTGCGGTCGATGAAGGATTGGATGGTGTCGACGGCGATATCGGCCGCCTCATCCAGAGGAAACCCGTAGGCGCCGCAACTGATGGCGGGAAAGGCGATGGATTGGATGTTGTTTTTAACTGCCAATTCCAGGCAGTTGCGGTAGCAGCTGGCTAACAGGGCGTGTTCGTTTTGGTTGCCGCCCTGCCAGATCGGGCCGACGGTGTGGATGACAAACTTGGCCGGCAGGTTGTAGCCTTTGGTGAGCACGGCCTGGCCGGTTTTGCAGCCGCCGATGGCGCGGCATGCTTCCAGCAGTTCCGGGCCTGCGGCCTTGTGGATGGCGCCGTCGACTCCGCCGCCGCCCAGCAGGGTCTCGTTGGCGGCATTGACAATGGCGTCGACTTTCAGGGTGGTGATGTCGTTTTCAACCAGATTGATCATTGCGATCTCCTTGTAGGCTGTGTTCAGGCGACCTCGACCGGCAGGGGAGAGAGCCGGGAGGCGAATGGACCGCCATGCGGGCGGCCGTTGCATGCGGTATTGTAGCACACGAACCCCAGAGCGGTAGGTGAAAAGTGCAATAATCGCAAGACGACACGGCTCGGCAACAGCTCGGCCTGTTGTTGCGCCCGCCGCGTTTTACCCTGGAGCAATCGCAGGCAGGATTGCGCACCTGCTTCCCGGTTTGCCGCTTTACTGCGGGGGATCGCCGCCCATCAGGTAGCGGTGCATGGCCAGGGCCGCCATCTTGCCCTGCCCCATGGCGCTGATCACCGTGGCCGCGCCGGAAACGATGTCGCCGCCGGCAAAGACGCCGGGCTTGGAGGTCATCATGGTGACCGGGTCGGTGGCGATGGTGCCCCACTTGCTGGTGTTGATCTCGGGCGCGGTCTGCGGCACCAGCGGATTGGGTTGATTGCCGATGGCCACAATGACGGTATCGGCCGGAATGACAAACTCGCTGCCCTTGACCGCCACCGGCCGTCGCCGGCCCGATGCGTCGGGCTCGCCCAGTTCCATCCGCAAACATTCAACCCCAGTGACCCGGTTCTGGGCGTCGGTGACGATGCGCACCGGGTTGGTGAGCAGATGAAAGACCACGCCCTCTTCCTCGGCATGATGCACTTCTTCAGCTCTTGCCGGCATCTCGGCTTTGCTGCGTCGATACACAATGGTGGACTCGCCGCCCAGGCGCAGGGCGGTGCGGGCTGAATCCATGGCTACGTTGCCGCCGCCCACGGTCACCGCCCGGCGGGGCCGGATGGGCGAGGTGGCGAAACGGGGGAAATCGATCGCCCGCATCAGGTTGGCGCGGGTGAGAAATTCGTTGGCGGAAAAGACGCCGATGGCGTTTTCATTGGGAATGCCAAGGAAGACCGGCAAACCGGCGCCGGTGGCGATGAACACCGCGTCAAATGTTTCCATCAACTGGCCGACGGTCTCGGTCTTGCCGATCACATAGTCGGTGTGGATGGTCACGCCGAGGCGTTTGAGGTTGTTGACCTCGTATTGGACAATCTCCTTGGGCAGACGGAACTGGGGAATGCCGTACATCAGCACCCCGCCGGCCAGATGCAGGGCCTCGAACATCACCACCTCATGGCCCCAGCGCGCCAGCTCGCCGGCCACGGTGATGCCTGCCGGCCCAGCTCCGACCACCGCCACCCGCTTGCCGGTCGGTGCAGCCTTGGCCGGATCGGGCACGCCGCCGTGCTTGCGCGCGTAGTCGGCGGCAAAGCGTTCCAAACGGCCGATGGCCACGGGCTCGCCCTTTTTGCCCAGGATGCAGCGCGCCTCGCACTGGCTCTCTTGCGGGCAGACCCGGCCGCAGACCGCCGGCAGGGCGGTTTGTTCCTTGAGCTTGAGCAGGGCGTCGATAAATTTTCCTTCAGCAATCAGCTTGATAAAGGCCGGAATGTGGATGTTGACCGGGCAGCCTTCGACGCAACCGGGCTTCTTGCACTGGATGCAGCGCGAGGCCTCAAGCATGGCGGTTTCTTCGCTGTACCCCCGGGGCACCTCCTCAAAATTAGTGCGGCGGCGGCGCGGGTCCTGCTCCGGCATGGGCTGGCGCGGCGTTTTCACTCGGCCTTTTTTGGGGGCTGCTTCAGTTTGTTCGGGCATCGGTTCATTGGTCGTCATTAGCGAACACTCCGGAAAAACAATCGTTTGAGCGATTTTTTATCGATCTATCGGCCGCAACCGCATCCGCCGCCGTGGCTCTGGGCATGGGGCTGGTGCATGAGCGCATTCAGATCCACGCTCTGCGACAGGGCCTGAACCTCCTCGCGAGCATAGGCGCTGCGCCGCGAGGCCAGTTCGTCCCAGTCAACGCCGTGGCCGTCAAAAATCGGGCCGTCGATGCAGGCAAAGCGGGTCTTGTCGCCCACGGAAACGCGGCAGGCGCCGCACATCCCGGTGCCGTCGACCATGATCGGGTTGAGGGCCACCAGAGTGGGAATGTTCAAGGTGCGGCTGATTTCGGTGACCATGCGCATCATGAAGGTGCAGCCAACGGCAATGAACTGGTCGACCGGCTCCTGGGCTGCAACCTGGGCCAACACCTCCTGAATGCCGCCGCGCACGCCTTCGGAGCCGTCCTTGGTGGCGATGATCAGCTGATCGCAGGCCGTGGCCAGTTCCTTTTGCATGTAGAGCAGATAGGCGGACGAGGCCTCAATGGCGCAGATCACCCGGTTGCCGGCCTGACGCAGGGCCCGGGCCAGGGGGAAAATGGCGCCGATGCCGTAACAACCGCCGCCGAGCAGCACAGTGCCCTTGTTTTCGATGGTCAGGGGTAGGCCAAGGGGGCCGCTGACATGGGCGATCCTATCGCCCGCCTTCAGCGACGCCAGTTCGCGGCTGGAACGACCCACCTCTTCGATCACCAGCGAAATGGTGCCCTCGGCCGCATCCCAGTCCACCAGGGTAAAGGGCGAACGCTCCGAAGTTTCCTTGGCCATGAGAATGACGAACTGGCCGGGCAGGGAGAATTGGGCCACCTTCTCGGCTTTGACCTTGAAGAAATGCATGTTGGGGGCGATTTCCCGTTTTTCGAGGATGGGAAAACCTACGCCTGTGGTCTCCTCACTGGTCTCCGCCGGAGTGGTTGGCAGGCCAAAGGCGGCAAGCGCAGACACGACGTCGGCCAGGAGATGACCGCGAAAGCGGGGAATCAGATCGCGGACGTTCTGGCGCGGATCGCCGCTGACCGGCGCCGGCGCAGGATCGTCCGCGACCAGCGGGGTGACGGCCTCCACGCGCTCAAAGTCAAAACCCGTCAGGCCAAGGGCCTGGGCGAGATCGCAGACAATCCGCCATTCCGGCAGGGCGTCGCCGGGGGCCTGGCTGCTGACCGCCAGTTGTTTGATTGCGCCGGTTGCGGTGCGGAAGGTGCCGCCCGATTCGCTCAGGACCGCTGCGGGCAGCACCACGCTGGCGCCGCTGGAAGCAGGGGAGTGCAAACAATCGATAATCAGAGAAAAGGGGACCTTTGCCATCATCTCCACTGGCAATAGGTTGCCGTTGGCAATCACGGCGCGGATGGTTCCGCCTTGCACCGCTGCGGCCAGGGCCTGCACCTGCGGGTCGTCTTCGCCTGCCTCTGCGGGCAGAAGCAGCATCCGGCCTTGCAGCTGCTCGGCCAATTGCACGTACAGAAAACGGTCTTCGCGCGAGGTCGCAGCGCTGATCACCAGAACAACACCGCCGGCGCAATCCTTTAACCCTTCGGCGGCCGCGGCAATCGCGCCCTGCCAGTCAAAGGGAATCAGATCCTCGCCTTCCCGGACCAGGGGCCGGATCAGGCGTTGGTTGGACGCCGCGATCTGGGCGGCGCCAAAACGGCCCAGGGCGCACAGCCCGGCCTCCTTGTTGAACCCGGTCATGGTGTAGGCCAGCAGCTGGCCGCCTTTGCTCTGGGCGACAACCGAACAGCCTTCGGAACAGAGAATGCAGGCAGAGGGCGTGTCGGCCTCCGGCTTGCCCTGCCAGCGGGCAAAGCGGTCGGTCAGGGTGCCGGTGGGGCAGATGTCGATGCAGCCGCCGCAGAAGGTGCAGCCGGAAAAGACGTGGCTTTTGTCAAAGGCCGTGCCGATCCGCGCCCATTTGCCCCGGTTGATGATTGAAATTGCCGGTTTGCCGTGAATCTTTTCGCAAATCCGCCAGCACTTGCCGCAGAGCACGCAGAGGTTGTAGTCGCGATCCATGAAAGGATCGTCGCGTTCCAGATTGTAGGACGCGTACAGGGTGGGCAGGCTCAGTTCATTCTTGCCCGCGCTCAGGGCCATGGTCCGCAGATCGCATTCGTCGCGGTTGGCGCAGAAGCCGCAGCGGGTGGAACGCGCCGCCTTGGTGACCTTGGGCCGGTACTGCTCGCAGGCCTCGCGGTGGATGCAGACCAGGCAGCTGTTGGGATGCCCGGAAAACATCAGCTCCAGGGTGCGGTTGCGGAGTTCGGTCAGCCGCGCCGACTGGGTGACGACCTGCATCCCCGGAGCGGCCGGGGTGGTGCAGGAGGTGGGAAAGCCGCGCACGCCGGCGATCTCGACGATGCACATCCGGCAGGCCCCATAGGGATTGAGGTCCTTGTGGTCGCAGATGGTGGGAATAACGATGTCCGCCTTGCGTGCGGCCTGGAGGACCGTTGCGCCTTCTTCGACCTCGACCTGTTGGCCGTCAATGGTCAAACTGATGCTGCCCATGTAATCTCCTTGATAAATAAACCGTTGGCTCCTGGGGCTCGGTATCGCTTGATTCGCCGGTGGTCAGTCGACCAGCACCGCCGCAAATTTGCAGGCCTGACGACAGGAACCGCACTGGATGCAGAGCTCCTGATCAATTGCGTGCGGCTGTTTTTTCTCGCCGCTGATCGCCGCAACCGGACAGGCGCGCAGACAGGCCCCGCAGCCGGTGCAGCGGGCGGGATCAATGTCGAAGCGGATCAGGGCCCGGCAGGCTCCGGCCGGACATTTTTTGTCGACAATGTGGGCCCGGTATTCGTCCTCGAAATACTGGAGCGTGGTCAGCACCGGATTAGCCGCCGTCTGGCCCAGGCCGCAGAGCGAGGCGTTTTTCATGGCGTCGCCGATCTTGCGCATAATATCCAGCTGCTCAAGCGTGCCCCGACCTTCGGTGATGGTGGTGAGCATCCGAAGCAGATGCTGGGTGCCCATGCGGCAGGGCACGCATTTGCCGCAGCTCTCGTTTTCGGTGAAGCTGAGGAAGTAGCGGGCCATGTCGACCATGCAGGATTCCTCGTCGATCACGATCATGCCGCCGGAACCCATGATCGAGCCAACCTCGGCCAAGCGCTCGTAATCAACCGCCAGATCGATGAACTGGGCCGGAATGCAGCCGCCCGAGGGGCCGCCGGTCTGCACCGCCTTGAACTGCTTGCCGTCGAGCACGCCGCCGCCGATCTCGTTGATGATGGTGCGCAGGCTGATGCCCATGGGCACCTCAATCAGGCCGGTGCGGCTGATCTTGCCGGCCAGGGCAAAGGTCTTGGTGCCCCGGCTTTTTTCCGTGCCGTAGCCTGCATACCAGGCCGCGCCCTTTTCCATGATCGCCGACACCGCCGCCAGGGTCTCGACATTGTTGATGTTGGTCGGCTTGCCGAACAGGCCGGAAACAGCGGGAAAAGGCGGCTTGGAGAGCGGCATGCCGCGCTTGCCCTCAATGCTTTGCATCAGTGAGGTCTCTTCGCCACAGACAAAGGCGCCCGCGCCTTTTTTTATCTTGATCTCAAATCCAAAGCCCGAGCCGAGAATATCGCCACCAAGAAAACCCAGTTCGTGCATCTGGGTGATGGCTCCCTGTAACCGCTCGATAGCCAAGGGATATTCAGCCCGGCAGTAAACATAACCGATGCTCGCGCCAATGGCGTAGCCAGCGATCAGCAAACCTTCGAGCACCGCATGAGGATCGCCTTCCAGCACCGAGCGGTCCATGAAGGCCCCGGGATCGCCCTCGTCGGCGTTGCAGATCACGTATTTCTGATCAGCCACCGAATTGCGGGCAAAACCCCACTTCACCCCGGTGGGAAACCCTGCGCCGCCGCGCCCACGCAGGCCCGAGGCTTTCATCTCCTCGATCACCTGATCCGGGCCCATGGCAAAGGCGCGGGTCATGCCCTGGTAGCCGCCGCGCGCCAGATAATGGTCGATGTTGGTCGGGTCGATGATCCCGCAGTTGCGCAACACAATCCTCACCTGGGGCTTGATCATCGGCAGCTCGGCAAAAGTCGGAACCGCTTCGTCGACGCCGGTCATTACCGCCAAGGCCAGCGGCAGATAAACCTCGCCGCGCACCAGTTGCGTCTCGATCAGGGCGGCCGCGTGTCGGGGTTCCACGCCCTGATAGAGCACTCGCTTGCCGTCCCGGCCGCGAATCTCCACCATCACCTCGGCGTAGCACATGCCCAGACAGCCCACCTCAACCATGTCGGCGGCCTCGGTCAAACCATGTTTGGCCAGTTCGTCGGCAAACGCCTGCATCACCTCAAGCGATCCCGCCGCCCGTCCGCAGGTGGCCGAACCAACGAGGATGCGCAGCCGGTCCGGCTGCTCAAAGGTCTGCCAAGCGGCCTCGGCCTGTTGTTGTCGCGCTGCGAAACTCATTTCTTGTCCTCAATGAGCTTGTTGGTTTTGGCGGCGGTCATCCGGCCATAGACCTTGTCGTCCACCACCACCACCGGGGCCAGGGCGCAGGAACCGAAACAGGCCACCCGCTCCAGGCTGAAGGCGCCGTCGTCGCTGGTCTGGCCTGGTTTCAGGCCGGTCGAGCGGCTAATCGCGTCCAGAATCCGGTCGCTGCCGCGCACATGGCATGCCGTGCCCTCGCACACCTTGATGTGGTGCAGGCCGGGCGGCACAAAGCGGAACTGGGCGTAAAAGGTGGCCACGCCGTAGACGTCGTTTTCGGAGAGTTCCAGATGGTCGGCAACCGCTTGCACCGCCTCGGGGGAGAGATAATGAAACCGCTCCTGCACTTCCTGCAGCAGCGGAATGAGATTGTCTCGCTCTCGGCCAAAGTTGGCAAGAATGGTTTCCAGGGGGAATTGTTCAGACATTATGCGGGCTCCATGGCGGCATGTCGGGTAATTCGCTGTTGCATTTGGAAAAAACAGATAGACGGCCCTTTCCTTATCCTTGTGGGGAAAACTTGTCAAGAACGGAAAAAAGGGCGGGGGAAGAGCGCAAAGCAAACAGGCCGGAGCCGCAACGCCTTTGCCGCATGCCAGCGCGCGCGCGGCACGATCCGGCCTCGTTTATGCCGGCAAGGTCTTACGGGGTTTGCCGTTGGCAACCGGGGATCGTCTATAAAGGTGGTCACTGACTTATAGATGTGGCTCTGAATGAAACTCAGCCTGATACGTTGCCCACTCGCCTTGTATCAGCATTTCTCCTGGATGGGTTGGCTCTCTATTTGTGGAATACGTACCATGGGCGCACCTCAATGCTTGAGCTCAGGGGCTTGTCAGCAAGGTTGTCGGCATTTGCGCCGCCGCTCTTCCCGATTGGAATTAAGTATAGTGTCGCCCGAATTATTGCTCCGGTCTCATGGCACAAGGTTGAGGTTCGTTCCTCACCCCAACCTACCTTGCTCTTCGCGACCACCGGCGACGACTCTGTTTCGTCCGGCAGCCTTTGCCTTGTAAAGCGCGGCATCAGAAATCGCCAGAACCTCGGACAAACTCGAATGGTTCGATGAGCGTTCTGCCACCCCTATGCTCACCGAAACACGCAGCGTATCACTCGACGATGAAATCGTTGTGCTTTCCACCGACTGCCGCAGCCGTTCCGCAACCACCATCGCTTGGTCTATCGTGGTGTTGGGAAGCAAGGCGATGAATTCCTCGCCGCCATAACGGCACCAAATATCATTGGATCGCAATGACGTCTGAGCAGATTTCGACACTTGAACCAGGGCGTCGTCACCGGTCTGGTGGCCGTGCTGATCGTTGAATTCCTTGAAGTGATCTATATCGACCGAAAGAATTGAGAGCGGATAGCCATGACGCACGCTTCTGGACCATTCCTTGTCGGCAAACTCGGTAAAGGCACGGCGATTGTAGGCGTCCGTTAATGTGTCATGACGGGCTTGAGCGTGGATTTCCTCCTGGAGCCTTTGCGATGTATGCAACGTCAGCAGCACCGTGATCATCGGGAAACTGATCAGTGACGTTGCGATCCAAAACAAGCGTGGCAGTGTTGGTGAGAACGAGAACGTCAGATCAAAGACCCCACCCGCCACCCGCCAGGAGCAGGCCAATACCAGAACGATGAACAGAAATCCCAGGATTCGGAAGGTGTGGTTGCCCTTGGTTGTTTTCGCCTGCAAACAGGCGTAGGCGGTATAGAGGTCGAGCGTCAGAAAAACCAAATTTTGCGTGAGCACCGCTGCCGGATAATTCTTTGAGCCAAAGGTAAACCATGCCAAGGTTCCAATGGCTAAGGTACAAAACGCAAGTCCTAAACCGAGTGATGGTTTTCGGCCCGATGCTTTTACGATTCCAAAATTGAAGAGCATCAGGCCAGGCAGCAGGAAGAGATTCGAGACGATCTCGGTCAGTATAACCGGCGCCTGATTGCGTAGAGCGAACAAGAATAAGCCGATGGCAAACATCAATGACCCGATGGCCCAATCCTTTGCGGGCGGATAGTTTCGCTGAACACTCCACAAATACACCAGCACCACCGCCTGTCCGATACAGACGCCTACGTAGATCAAAACCAAAGTTCTTATGTCAAGGATAGGGGACATTCTTATCTTTAGGTCGGAAGAAAGGTTGGAGTTTATACCGCGATAGTCCGGTCAGCGCGTAGGTTGGGGTGAGGAACGAACCCCAACACCATCATTCTCTCTCGCCATAGTCCTTTTTATCGTTTTCGCAGATACCCGCGCCCCAGTCGCGGCCAATCATCCCCGCCTCGATATGCCGGTGGATGCTCGAATAGGGCCAATCCGCCGCACGGGGCACATGGCCGTGTTTCACCGGATTAAAATGAATGTAATCCACATGTCTGGCAAGGTCCCCTTCGTCTCGGATGAGGTGTTCCCAATACCGGCGTTGCCAGATGCCGCGTTCTCCTTTGCTCGCCCTGCTGGCGGTCCGGCTTTCCCCTTGGGGGATATGCCGCGAGAACTCCGTTTTGATGAGCATCCACCGTCTGGGGTAGTCCGCGTCCCCTGGCGGCAGAGTCCACACCGCATGCAGATGTTCAGGCAAAATCACCATGGCGTCGATAGTGAAGGGATGCCGTTCTTTCACCATGCCGACAACCCTACGGGGGACGTCAATGTATTCTACCAGCAGGGATTGGCGCCGTTCCGCAAGATTCACGGTGAAAAAATAGGAGTCGCCATCAACCCTTGCGCGCCGGTACCGCATTGCATCTCTCCGGTCTCATGACACAATGTACAAGGTTGGGGTTCGTTCCTCACCCCAACCTACCTTGCTATGGGTGACCATCCATTATCCGGCCACGGCCCGATAATATCTGGGAACCGCCTAGTGCGGTCCCACATGCCAGGTGGTGTGGTAAGGGCGGGAGAAAAACCCGCCCTTACCCGATTAAGTTTCCACAACGTCGCTCGGGGACATTGCAGATTCATTATCTGTTGCCTCATCTTCCGAGATACACGAGAGAAGGAAACGTACGGGTTTGGTTAATGCCTTATGAATCCTTAGGGCTTTAGCAGAAAAGGAGTCAAGCTTGTCAAGCAAAGCGGCGAGCCGGCCTAGTAGGTCGGCGTTCTTTGTTGCCTCGCCATTCAAGGCCGCTTGTTCCGTGAACACAACACCAAGTAAATTTTGAAGACTGGACTTCAGGCCTTTCGCCCCGTGAATTCGATAAAGGGTGATAGCTATACGTATTTTCTCTAGCCCTTCGAGCAGAACGACTCGGAGCGTTGGGTCTTGTACTGACTTTGCAACCATGTCGAATAGGTCATTCGTCGCATGTATGATAGATGCCAGTTCTTCGGCGGTCACTGCCTCTTCCGAGTAGTAACGACTTAGTTCTTCGTCACAGAATTCCAGTCTTGTGAGGACTTCTGGCGTAACGTTTGCTGTGAGGACCTGCTGTCTTGTCGCGTGAAGATAAAGAGGAGCGACGGCTGTTTTGATTGGAGCTAAACACGCAAGATATCTCTGGTGGTTCAAGTTCGGGTTGGTCTCTATGAGGCGTTTCACCTCTTCAATTGCTTCAGACATTGCAATAAGGCTGCGCACTACTTCTATGTCATTGGCTTCCTTAATCTCGAATGCGGTTGCCCAAACCTCGAGCATTCGCTGGCTTTGATCGCCCCCGAGGGCTGCTTTAAGTATAGAGTGAATCCTGCTAGCTGGATTTGATTGCGTTTGCATAAGTAGAGGTTCCTTTGGAACTTGAACAGTTCAATAAGGGAATATTGTCCGTTATATTACCCCATGTGGGTGGACAAAATTTCAGCTTATTCTTGTATTGCTCTTGGAATGTGGAATCACACCTTCTTTTTTGTCCGCGTATTTTTTTGTTTAAAACATTCCATAGGTTGCGACATTAGGCAACGATATATGGAAAGTCAAAAGAAAAATACGGCGCAATTTCGCCCAAACCCAAGCCTCAAGCTCATGGATCAGGTACCCATTCGAACAAGTTGGCGGCAAAGGATGTCGAGCGGTTTCTCTCTCATCTTGCAACCGAGGGCAAGGTGGCCGCGTCCACACAGCGACAGGCCCTGAACGCCCTGGCCTTTATTTATCGGGAAGTACTTGATAGACAGCTTGACGATATTTCTCGGGTAAACGGGGAAATCCCCATTGCCTCCTGGGCCTGAACACAACGGAACCTGCAGCGTCCAGGGCCGCGTTTCCACTCTGGAGCATGGGAACCATCACAAACAAAAAGGGCGCCGCAGCACAGCTACGGCGCCCTTTCCCTGTCCAAGGGGTACTGCGGTTCAGGCTTTCTTCACCTTGGGGATAAAGATCTGATCCGGGTCAAGCACGTCGTGGATGAAATGCAGCTCCTCGCGGGTGGGCGGGGCGGTTTCGCCGGCAACGCGGGAGACGTCGAGGTTGAACTGACACAACTCCTTGATCTCCGCCGGGGTTTTGCCGGGGTGGCAGGTGTCGAGGTACATGTGGCCGTCCTGCTCGTCGAAACGGAACACGCCGGCGGTGCTGATGACCGCCGAGGGGCCGCCGCGAAAGGCAGAGCCGTACAGTTCGCGCCGGTGCACGAATTCGCCGCCCGGCCATTTCTTCACCCGCCAGCCGGGGCTGGTGATGTAGCTGACGTTCTCGACAAAACGCCGTTTCTCATGGACCATGATAAACACGGTTCGGCTCGCAAACGAGTTGATGTCCGGGTTGCCGCCGCTGCCGGTGAGGCGCAGTTCGGGCTCCAGATAATCGCCGATGCAGGTGGTGTTGACGTTGCCGTACAAATCCACCTCGGCCCCGCCGAGAAATCCCAGATCCACATAGCCGCGCTGGGCGATGGAAAAGGCATCAAACAGGCCGGAGGAGCGCGAGGCCCCGGTTTCGCAGCGGGCGTCGCCGACTGAGGTCGGCAGTTCCGGCGGTCGTCCGTCCAGGGTGCCGGCCTCGAAAATCAGTTTCAGGTTGGGGGCGTGGGTCTTTTGCGCCAGCATGATGGCCACCATGGGCAGACCGGTGCCGGCAAAAACGATCTCGTTGTCCTGCACTTCGCGGGATGCGGCGCAGCACAGCAGGTCGGCCAGATTATATTCTTCAGGCGATGCGTAGTTGCTCATCAGAATTCTCCCTTCTATTTGCGGGGTCGGTAGTTGAGGGCGGTGTTGGCGCGGAGGTTCAGCATCCGCTGCCAGCCGAGTTTTTCCAGGTAGGCGATGTGATCAAGGCCGAAAATCCACTCCTTGGCAAAGGCGTCGAATCCTTCCTGGGTGCGGGTGTTGGCGTAAAAATCCTTAAGGAATGGTCCGTCAACATCATATTTACCAAACATGCCGGTGGGATGCGCGCCAAAGGGGCATTCCAGGATGTGATCGACCTCAAAGGTGGCGATGGTGTTCTGGTCGGCGTTGCGGCGCAGATACTCCTCGGGCACGATCTCCTCGGCCATGACGATGGTGATGTCGGCGGCGCGGGCCACCTCGGGGTCGGAGTACAACTGCCCATTGACCCGCACCGTGCCTTCCTCGCCCACCTGCTGCACACAAAGAATGGCCACGTCCACCTTGGCCGCCGGGATCAGCACCTGGGAACCGGCGCCAAAGAAGGGATCTTCGGCAAACACGTATTTATGTTTGGCGATCCGCTTGCCGTCGCGCTTGCCGGCCCGGCCAAGGATGTCGTAGTCGGGATTGTGGATGTCGGTGCCGAGCGAGGTCTGGGTGACCGCATACGGCGCGCCCTGGGCTGCGGCGGTGAAACGGAACAGCATTTCAGCGTGGCTGTAGTCCTCGACCAGAATTTCCTTCTTGCCGACCTTGCGCGACAGGTTGGCCCCGTATTTGCCGTACAATTCGTGGCCAACCCAGCAGGATTCCCAGATGTCGACGCAACCGGCGCCGACCAGGAACTCGGTCTGCGGGCCGCCGTTGACCTCGATCAGGTGCAGGCCGCGTTTCTGCTGGCGGATCAGCTCGAAAATGACCGCAAAGGGCCGCCGCCAGATGGTGAAACCGGAAAAGGTCAGACTGGAGCCGTTCTTGACGATTTCAGCCGCCTGTTGCAGGGTTATGCGTTTATCTGTGCTCATACAATTCTCCTTGCTGGTTCAGGCCGCCAATCCCCGGAGAATCTCGCGGGAAATGATCAGGCGCTGGATTTCACTGGTTCCTTCGTAGATGGTGGTGATGCGGGCGTCGCGGGCGTAGCGTTCAATCGGGAAATCCTGGGTGTAGCCGTAGCCGCCCAGCATCTGCAGGGCGTTGTAGCAGGCGCGGTTGGCGCTTTCGGTGGCGTACATCTTGGCCATGGAGGCTTCCTTGGCGTAGGGGCGTCCCTGCTCCTTGCGGAAGGCGGCGTTCATCAGCAGCAGCCGGGCTGCTTCCAGTTCGGTGTAGGAGTCGGCAATCATCCACTGTATGGCTTGGAAATTGCTGATTTTCTGGTTGAACTGGACGCGCTCGTTGGCGTATTTGGCGGCGTAGTCCATGGCGGCAAGGCCAATGCCCAGGCCGAGCGAGCCGATGCCGATCCGCCCGCCGGCCAACTCGGCGACGGCAATGCGGAAACCATCGTTGAGCTTGCCCATCAGCGCGGTTGCCGGCACCCGGCAGTTGTCGAAGATCAGCTCGTTGGTGGCCGAGGCGTGCTGGCCCATCTTATGCTCTTCCTTGCCGATGGTCAGGCCGGGAGTGCCGGCTTCAATCAAAAAGCAGCTGATGCCTCTGCCCTTGGGCGCTTCCTTGTCGGTCACCGCCCAGACCACAAACACGCCGGCATAGGGGGCGCTGGTGATGAAGATCTTGGAGCCGTTGAGCACGTAGGAATCGCCGTCTTTGGTGGCGGTGGTGCCCATCCCCGACGGGTCGGAGCCGGCGCAGTTTTCGGTGAGGCCAAAGCTGCCGGCCGGGTATTCGCCGGAGCAGATTTTGGGGATGTATTTGGTTTTCTGCTCCTCGCTGCCAATGGCCTGAATAACCTCGCAGACCATGTTGTTGACCGAAACCGTGACTGCGGTGGAGGCGCAGGCTCGGGCGATTTCGGTCATGGCGACGCTGAACGAAACCACCCCGGCCTCGGAGCCGCCGTATTCATCCCTGACGTTCAGCCCCATGAAGCCAAGTTCGGCCAGTTTTTTCAGGTTGGCCAGTAGGGTGGGGCGATCCTTTTCCTGATCGAGTTTGGCGGCCACCGGCTCCAACTCGGCTTTGGCAAAATCGCGGGCTGTGTCCTGGATCAGTTTTTGTTCTTCGCTTAAGTCTAAATCCATATCGTTCTCCTTGTAATGTCCTGCTTGTTTGCTGGATTTCTCTTCTGTGAACAAGAAAAATTGCGGTGTTGCAGTCATGCCTGGGCAGACCGTCTGCACATCCTGCAGTGCAGACGGTCTGCGCGAATTGTTCCATGCGGAGATTGCGCCCCTGGATCAACTTGGGGCAAATATCCGGCCTCGCGCTGGGTCAAACCCAATCAATGCTCATGCACATAAAACGGCCATTTGTGAAAAAACCACTCGTTCCACAGCAGGGGAATGATCCACCAAAAGTTCCACACCAGCGATTCGCCGTGGGAAAAACGCTCAGCCAGTTCGCTCATGTGGTGGTTGCCCAGGCCCCAGTGGCCGAAATTGCCGTAGTAGAAAATCCAGTAGCTGACGGCGGCAAAGAAGAAGACGCCCACGGTGCGGAAGAAAAAGCCGCCCCAGCTGTCGGGATTGTCGCCCGGCGCCATGTCGTCGAAATAATGGTGCCAGATGAGGAAGGGAATCAGGGTGAAGCCGGCGATCTCAGCCGAATGAATCCAGAAGAAACGCTGCACCTCGGATGCGCCCTTGGCGGCCTCCAGATGGTGAAAGGTGTCGGCCGGGACCCACATCGGGATAAGTTCCCGACACAGCAGGGAAATGCCGTAGGCGGCGACAAAGGAAATGGCCGTGGAGATGATGCCCTTCCACGGCTGCGGCAGGGTGATGGCGCTCCAGGGTTTCATCCGCCAAACGTTGGGCGTCATAAACAGGATGACAATGGCCCATTCCCACCAGCCAAAGACCCAGTGCACATGGGAGGTGCCGCCGATTGCGGTCCACCAGGGCGGATTCAGGGCGGCTCCGGGGAAGAGCAGACCAAAGAAGGGGGCAATGAACACCGCGTAGCAGAACAGAGTCAAAGTCGAGGCCACGCCGATCTCCGCCAGCCCGCGGTTGGGCTGTTTGAGATCCGAGGGCACAACCGGCCATTTGCCGAAGAAGATGGTGAACACCGGGTAGGTGTAAAAACCGATGAGCACAAAGCCCACCACCGCCACCTGAGCCAGCTTGCCGGTGGCCCCGGCTGCGGCGACCTTGGGCAGCTTGCCGGCGAGGTTGGCAGCTTCCAGGCCGTAATAGCTGAGGAAATTGAAGCCGACGCCCAACACCCGGTAGAAGAGGACGTCAATCACGAACCAGACGATCACCAGGTTGGCAATGGTCAGGATCACGCCGCGCAGGGGCTGTTTGATGTCCTGGAAGGGCCAGTCGCCAAGAAACATGTGTTGCCACAGACCAACCAGAATCATCATGGCCAGATACATGACAAAGGGGTAGGGAAACCACCCGATCGGACCACGGGGGTCGCTGAAAATGAACCAGGTAATCAAGGCGACAACGAAAAAAACAGCAAACGAGATAATGCCGGTCAGGGGCTGGCCCCACCGTGGTTTTAATGCTCCCACTGCCATACTGCGTTCCTCCTCTCTGTTGAATGTGTTGGTGCTCCTCTCCTTAAACCCAGGGCGGACGTTGCATCCTGATTCCTGGGGCCTGCCGGCACAGCTGTGTTTCCTCCTTTTTTACGCGTGAACATCCAGGACGCCTTGCGCCTGAGCCCAGGTTGTGGTTTCGGCCGCAGTTTGGCGGGTTACCGTTTGATGATCATGGCCACGGCCTCGCCGCCGCCCAGGCAGAGCGACACCAGACCGCGCTTCTTGTTCTGGCGGACCAATTCGTGCACCAGCGTCACCAGCAACCGGCAACCGCTGGCGCCGATGGGATGGCCCAGGGCGACGCTGCCGCCGTTGACGTTGACCTTGGCCGGATCGAGTTCCAGTGTTTTTAACGCCGCCACCGTGGAACCGCTGAAGGCCTCGTTAATCTCAAAGAGGTCGATCTCTTCCTTGCCGATCCCTTCCTTGTCCAGACACTTGGGCACGGCCCAGATCGGGGCCACCAGCACGTATTTCATGTCAATGCCGTAGGATGCCTGGGCGCCGATGGTTGCCAGAATGGTGCAGCCCAGGGCCTCGGCCTTTTCACGGCTCATCACCACCACCGCGGCCGCGCCGTCGGAGATGATCGAGGCGTTGCCGGCGGTGGTGACGCCGCCCTGCTTAAAGGCCGGTTTCATCTTGGCCAGCATCTCGTAGGTGGTTTCCGTCGGGCATTCGTCCTTCCAGAACACCTTGGGCTCGCCCTTGCGCTGGGGAATCTCCACCGCCATGATCTCCTCGTCGAATTTGCCGGCCGCTTGGGCGGCCAGGGTGCGGCGATAGGATTCGGCGGCGTAGCGGTCCTGCTCCTCGCGGCTGACGTTGTAGCGCTCGGAACAGAGTTCGTTGGAAATGCCCATGTGGAAATCGTTGACAATGTCCCACAGGCCGTCGTGGACCATGTGGTCGTGCATGGCCGCTTCGCCCATGCGGTAGCCGAACCGCGCCTTGCTCAGGTAGTAGGGGGCCATGGTCATGTTTTCCATACCGCCGGCAACCACCACGTCGGCGTCGCCGGTTTGCACCGCCTGGGCCGCCAGCATCACCGCCTTGAGGCCGGAGCCGCAGACCTTGTTGACGGTCACCGCCTCGACCTCCCAGGGCAGGCCGGCCTGGATCGCCGCCTGTTTGGCTGGATTCTGGCCGTAGCCGCAGGGCAGCACCATGCCCATGATGGCCTCGTTGACCTCTTCCTTGGCAATCCCGGCCCGACGCACGGCCTCCTCGATGATCAGGCCGCCCAATTTGGTGGCGCCCATGTTGGCCAGGGTTCCGTTGAAGCTGCCCAAGGGGGTCCGAACCGCACTGACAATTACTGCCTCTCGCATGGTGTTCTCCTTTTTTTGTCGCCAATTGGCGGGGATGGATGGTGCAAATCGATGTGAGGCTCGCTGATCCTGCCGGGGCCTAAGCCGGCGCCAATCACCCAGGGATCAACCGGTCTGCGAGCCGTCGATATTGAAAAGATGGTTCAGCATAAGCCGTGCCATCTTCGGCCAAGCTGTTAACATGCTGAAATATTAGAAAATGATTTGAATAGCGAAAGGCGGCGCCGCAACCCAATGGAGCAAATGCTTCAACGGTTCTGCGGTCAGCCAGGGGAACCATCGGCAACAATGCCGATAAATAGTGAAACTACAGTTGGTTGGATCGAGTGAAGGATATGCTGCACTCAGCAGGGCGAAACAGAGGAAACCAGATACAATCAGAGAGGGGAGAGGCGACGGAAGGGGCGAACCCGGCCGAACCTCACACGACGATGCGGTGTTTTTCGATCCGGTAAATCAGGGTAGGGCGTGAAATGCCCAATAGTTTGGACGCCTTGGTCCGGTTGCCGCCGCTCAGCTCCAGGGCCTGAACGATCAGGTCGCGGGTGAGCTGATCCAGGTTCAACCCCCCCGGGGGGATGCGCAGTTGCATCGGTTCGGATGGTCGCGCCGTCTGGCGGCCGGGACCGAGAAAGGCGAGATGTTCGGCTTCGAGGCAGTCGTTGTCTTCCATCAACACCACCCGTTCAACCGCGTTTTTCAGCTCGCGGATGTTGCCCCGCCAGGGATGAGAAAGCAGCATGTCTCGGGCCTCATCTGAGATGCGGCGGAAGCGTTTGCCGAATTTATGATTGAATTTGTCGAGGAACAGCAGGGTCAGGGGCAGGATGTCGGCCGAGCGCTGGGAGAGCGGCGGCACAATCACCCGGGCGACGTTGAGCCGGTAAAAGAGGTCCTCGCGAAAACCGCCGGCCCGGACCTGGGCCTCCAGGCTGCGGTTGGTGGCGGCGATGATCCGCACATCCACCTTTTTTTTGCGCGCCCCGCCCACGGGGTAGAACTCCCGTTCCTCCAGGAAACGAAGCAGCTTGACCTGGGCGGCCGGATGCAGTTCGCTGATTTCGTCGAGCAGCAGGGCGCCGCCGTCGGCCATCTCGATCTTGCCCTTCTTGCCCTCCTGCAGGCCGCCGGTAAAAGCCCCCCGGTCGTAGCCGAACAGCTCGCTTTCCAGCAATTCCTTGCTGATCGCCCCGCAGTTGATGCCGACAAAGGGTTTGTCGAAGCGGCTGGAGCAATGATGGATCATCCGGGCCACCACCTCCTTGCCCACCCCGCTTTCGCCCTCGATCAACACCGTGGTGTCGTCGCCCTTGGCCACCTTGGCGGCAAACTCGAACACCTGTTTGACCGCCGGGCTCTCGCCGACAATCTGCTCCCGGTCAAATCGCCGCCGGTAGCCCTGGCGCAAAGCCTCGACCTCTTTTTTGAGCTGCAGGGTTTCCAGGGCCTTAGCCACGATCAGCTCGAACATCTCCATTTCCAGCGGCTTGACCAGGTAATCGTGGGCGCCCAGCTTCATCGAGGCGATCACCGTCTGCACGTCCTCATAGGCGGTCATCATGATCACCAGCAAATCTTTGTGCGCCGCCTTGATCCGCCGCAGGGTCTCGACCCCGTCGATGCCGGGCAGACGGACGTCGAGCAGGGCCAGATCCACAGTCTGTTTGTCGAGCAACCGTAGGGCCTCTTCGCCGCTGCCGGCGATCACCGGGTCGTAGCGCTCGCGCAGGATGTTGTTCAGCGCCTTTTGCAGCAGGCGGTCGTCGTCAACAATCAGAATGGTGTAACGGTGCATCGCGGTCTCTCGATCCGGCAGGCCGGAAATTTCAGCAGAAAGGTTGTGCCCTGGTTCGGCTGGCTGGTCACCTCTGCCGCAACCTGGTGCTGCTCCAGGATTTTATGGACAATCGACAACCCCAGCCCAGTGCCTTCGGGTTTAGTGGTGAAAAACGGATTGAATATTTTGCCTAAATTTTCCGGAGAGATGCCGACCCCGTGATCGGTACAGCGCAGCGTCACCTCGCCGCAGGGGCCGGCACCTGCAAACCGGGCGTCCAGATCGATGCGACCGCCGTCGGGCATGGCGTCCATGGCGTTGATCAGCAGATTGATCAACACCTGCTGGATCTGGTGAGGGTCGCAGACAATGTCCGGCAGGTCGTCCTCGAAATGGAGCGCCGCTTCCACCTTGTTTTTCCGCAGCTGCGACTCCATCAAGGCAATCGATTCGTGGATGATCCGGGGCAGGGAATCGTGCTTGAGGCTGGGCGGCGAGGGTTTGGCGAAATCGAGCATCCCCTTGACCAGGGTGCGGATGCGGTTGACCCCTTCCTGGGTGTCTCCCAGCAGGCTGTGGGTCGGGTCGGACGCCGGCAGTTTTTTGGCCAGCAATTGGACGTTGAAATAGATGCTGGCCAGCGGATTGCGGATTTCATGGGCAATGCCGGCGGAAAGTTGGCCCAGCGAGGTCAGCCGGTCGATCCGGCGGATCAGCTCGTCGGTCTTCTTTTCCTCGGTCAGGTCGCGGACAATGATCATTGCCCCGATCAGGGCGGACTGGTGGTTGCGCAGCAGCGAGGAGGTCACGCCCAGCGCGGTTGCGCCGTGGTTGGGGTTGATTTCCTTGCGGTTGACCACGGCGTGATCGTCCAGGGCCAGGTCGATGATGTGGGCAATCTCCTGGTCAAAGACCATTGCCGCTTTTTTCCCCAGCACCTCCTTGCGTTTGAAGCCGAACATCTCTTCGGCGCGCCGGTTGATGGACGATATTTCCTTGCGCAGGTTGAGGGAAATGATGCTGTTGGGCGAGCTTTCCAGGATGTTTTCCCGCAGATTGCGTTCGGTCATCACCTGGCCGTAGAGCCGGACATTCTTAATCAGGCTGGCGCTGTGGCCGGCAAAGATCATCAACAGCTTGAGGTCGTCCTCGGAAAAGGCGCCTGACTGGTCGCTGGCAACATGCAGCACCCCCAACACCCGTTTTTCGCTGATCAGCGGCGCCGCGAGTTGGGCAACCGCGCCGTCGAAGCGCGGCTCTTGCCGGTCCGGGGCGGCGTCGTTGATCAGCGCCGGCGCGCCGGTTTGAGCGGCGTGGGCGGCTAAACCGGCCACAGCGTCGCCCAGCTTAAGCCGAAGCCGTTTTTTGTCCTTGATGGCCGGGCCGCTGCTGGAGACCATCGACAAGGCCTTGCCCTCGTCGTCGAGCAGGAACAGTCGGGCGCTTGACGCCTTGGTCAGTTGCAGAGCGCTGGCGCTGATCACCTGAAACAGCTTGCCGAGGTGAAAGGTGGAGCTGGTTTTTTTGCTGATCTCCTGCAGGGTGAGCAGCTGCTTAATTTTTTGCTGATTCTGCGCCTGCAGTCGGGCGTTTTCAATGATGATGCTGGCCTGGTTGGCAAAGGTGGAAAAGGCGTTGATGTCTTTTTGGGTCAGTTTCAGACGAACGTCGTCCTTGTCGGCGGTGATCAGGCCAATAACGTCTTTTTTGATTTTCAGCGGCACGGCAATGGTGGAAACGCGGCCCATGATCCGGCTGACGGTCAGGTCGATGGCGGTCATGCGGGGGTCGCTGAGATAGTCTTTAACAAAGACGGTTTTGCCCTGGTGCGCGACCCTGGTTTCAACGCAGTCCTGATCGCCCAGGCGGTAGGGGAAGCGCCGCGCCCGTTGCGAGTCCTGGGCGTTGAAGCCGTGGATGTAGCAACATTCCAGCAGCCGCCGGTCCTTGTCGGCGAGAAAGATGGCCATGCGGGTGAACCCAAAGACCAGGCAGGTTTCCTTGACGATCGAGGTCAGGATTTTATCGAGCGAAATGGTCCGGGTCAGCAGGCTGCTGATCTTGTGAATCGAGGACAGCAGCTTGTCCGGGGTTGCGCCTTGGGCTGCTGCGGCGGTCTGTTTGGCCTGATCGGTTGGCATCGATGCACCTGGGATTGGAGGGAAGTCGCTGCGCAGGGCGTCCTGGTTAGCGCCTGTGCCTGCTTGCCTTTCCATGTACGGCAAAACGCGTTTGCGCACAACCAGTGATTTTCTAGGTGAGGGCTCAACGGCTGCGACGGTAAAAAGAAGGGGGGCGCTTGAAATCCGTTCCACAAAACTTTACAGTGCAGTCTACTGGATTCAAACGGCCCCTCGGCCGCGACAAACGTCCACCCAAGGAGACGACCATGTTCCATGTTGCGCGTTACCTCAGTTTTGCGCTGTGTTGTGTTGTTGCGGCGCTGTTTGTCGCTGGATCGGCCGGCGCCGTCGATGATCGGGAAGGCGTCCTGATTGGTCGGGTGTCGCACGTTGAAGGCAAACTGCTGCGCTACGTCGAAGAAGAAAACGATTGGGTGCTTACGGTCAAGGACGCGCCCTTTGGCCTAGATGACGCCCTCTATTCGGGCGAAGACGCCAAGGCCGAGTTCATTATGCCCAGCGGCGCCTGGATGCGCGTCGGCGCCAACACCCAGATCCAGTTGATCGACATGAACATGGACGCCACCACCCTGGACGTGGCCTCGGGCATGGCCCGCTTCTACAACAAAAGCCGCAACGGGGTGATCAAGACCACCACCCCTTTTGGCTATGTGGTTGCCCCGGCAGGTTCAGCGTTTGATCTGTATGTGGGCGATGAATCAATGGAAGTGATCTCGGTGCGCGGCACGGTTGATTTTGTCCACGACGCCACTGGTTCCAGGTTCCCGGTACGCGAAGGCGGCGAATCGATTATCGCCGACAAGCAAGGCACGGCCCAGGGCAACGGCGCCGTGGATGGGGACTGGGACGACTGGAACGGGTATCGCGACTCCGTGTGGGCCGAACGGGAGCAGTCCCGCAGCCGGATGGCGGATTTGCTGCCCGAACCGATCCGCGAGGAATCCTATGTTTTTGAAGACAACGGTCGTTGGGAGCGGGTGCAGTATGAGGGCGCGTATCGCGACATGTGGCGGCCCGTCCGCGTTGATCCCGGCTGGCGTCCCTTTACCGTCGGCCGCTGGACCCAGTACTACGGCGACAACTGCTGGATTCCCGACGAGCCCTTTGGCTACGTCACCCACCACTACGGTTCCTGGGTGTATGTCGAGGCTTTTCACACCTGGTACTGGATGCCGCCGGTGGTCCGCAGGCACCCCAACACGCCCAGCATTTTCATCAGTTTTGGCTGGTATCCGGGCAGGGTAGGGTGGATCCACGGCCGCGAATCGGTGGGCTGGGTGCCGTTGGGGCCTAACGAAATTTATTACGGTCACCGGCCTTGGGGCCATCGCACCAGGGTGATCAATCACAACACCGTGAACATCATCAATATCAATAAGTATCGCTATCTGAACGAGGCGGTTGTCGTCAACCGGGATAGGTTGTACCAGGGCAGTCGGTACACCCCCCATCTGCGTCGCGATTTTGATCGGGCTGAACTTGCCAAGTCATTCAAACCCATGCCGATGGCCAAGGCCTTTGACAACGACAAACGGCGATTTGCCTACAGCGACGCCCAGGTGGGCCGCAAGCCGCACGCCATGGTGGCGGAGCGGATCAACAGCAATCAGAAAATGAGCAAAGACGCCGGCCGCATCAATCGAGCCAGAATTGAAAAGGATTTGACCCGGGTTAAGGCCAGCGCAGAGCCGCCGCCGCAAAAGGAGATGCGCGCGCCGACGCTGAGCAGCCGGCTTGTGGAGGCGGGCAAGACGAAGGCCCCCATCGACAGGGCCGCTGCGCTGCCCAAGGAGATCAAGCCCCGCGAGCGGGAACGGCGGATCACACCTGACAACCGCGCTGGTTCTGATCGACCGGACCGCCGCTTGGGCGATTCGGTCGAGCCAAAGCGGGATACGACCGGGCCCGATGAGAGCCGGCGGACGCGCGCGCCCAAGGACGAAGGGAACGCGTTGCGCAATCCTGCAAACATTGCCCCACAGACCGGCGGCGCGCCGCAAGGGAGACGTGAGCCGGCCGCGCTTGACCAAGGGCGGGACGCGGCGGGCCAGGGCGATCAGGCACAAGAGCGGAGAATCCGATCTCCAAGAGATCGCGAAAGCCAAGGGCCAACGCCGGACCGCAGTCCAGCCAATCTGGATCGGCGGCGGCCAACCGATGAGCAGCGACAACCGGTGGAGCAGGGCGCGCAGCAACCAGGCCAAAACGATGCGTTGAAGGCGCGGCAAGAGCAAGCGGCTGGGCGACGCGGACCAGAGGATATGCAACGACGCCAACAGGAAGAGCAAGGGCGGCGTCAGGAGCAGCAGCGGGAGATTGAGACGAAACAGCAGCAAGGAGAGGCTGTGCAGCGGCCGAAAAGGGAGGAAGCGCAGCAACTCCAACAACAGGAAACACAGCGCCGTCAACAGGCAGAGGAGCAGGGGAGACAGCAGGAACTGCAACGCCGCCAACAGGAAGATCAAGGGCGACGCCAAGAGCAAGAGCAGCAACGACGCCAGGGGCTTGAGGCAAAACAGCGACAGGAGGACGCCGCGCAGCGCCAGCAACAGGAAGTTCAACGTCGCCAACAGGCGGAAACGCAGCAACGCCAACAGCAGGAAGTTCAGCGCCGTCAGCAGGCGGAAGAGCAGGGAAGACAACAGGAGTTGCAACGCCGTCAGCAGGAAGAACAAGGGCGTCGCCAGGAACAGGAGCAGCAACGACGGCAGGGGCTTGAGGCAAAACAGCGTCAAGAGGAGTCGGCGCAGCGCCAGCGCCAAGAAGCGTCCCAACAGCGCCAGCAACAGGAAGCGCAGCGTCGGCAGCAGGAAGAAGCGCAGCAACGCCAACAACAGGAAGTCCAGCGCCGCCAGCAGGCGGAGGAGCAAGGGAGACAACAGCAGCTGCAACGCCGTCAGCAGGAAGAGGCTCAGCAGCGCCAGCCGCAGCAACAACAGCAACAAGAGCAAAGAAAAAGGAGAAAGTTGACGCCGGAAGAAGAACTCCTCCTCAAACAATCTGCTCCCAATCAGTAAAGGAACCCCGAAATGGACGCTTCGCCGTTGATTGGCGGCGCGGCGTCCATACTCCCCATTTCAAGAGCTTCACCCCCTTATGACCACTGGTTCAACCTCCTTGCCGCCCTCGTTTTCCCTGCGCGAATGCTGTCTTTGCCCCCGACAATGCGGGGCAGACCGAACAGCCGGACCCAACGGCTTCTGCCGGGTGGACGACGGCCTCGCCATTGCCGCCATCACCCTGCATCGGGGCGAGGAGCCGGTGCTCAGCGGCGGCCGGGGCATCTGCAATGTGTTCTTCAGCCATTGCAATCTGGGCTGCCTTTATTGCCAGAATCATCAAATCTCCCGCAACACCAGCCCGCTTCCCACAGCAAACTGGTCGCTGACGGCGGCGGCCGACGCCATCGCCAAAATCCTGGCGACCGGCGTTAATCGGCTGGGCTTTGTCTCGCCCTCGCACATGGTTGTGCAGATGCTCGCCCTGATTGATGCGGTGCGACAACGAGGCTTTCGGCCGGTGGTTGTCTACAATTCCAACGGCTATGACCGGGTGGAGACCTTGCGGGAACTTGAGGACCGGGTGGACGTTTATCTGCCGGATTACAAATACAGCGATCCGGTCCTGGCCGGCAAATGGTCGGCCGCCGCTGATTATCCCGAGGTGGCGGCGGCGGCCCTGGGCGAGATGTATCGTCAGAAGGGCAACCTACTCCACCTCGACGACGAGGGGCTGGCCGAACGGGGGATGATCGTTCGCCATCTGGTTCTGCCGGGGGCAATGGACAACAGTCTGGGGGCGCTTCGCTTTCTTGCCGGCGAACTCTCCAACCGCCTCAGTCTGTCCCTGATGTCCCAGTATCATCCGATTGGATCCGTCGCCGACCTGCCCCCCCTGAATCGGCAGCTCCTGCCTGAGGAGTACGCCCAGGCGGCGGCTGAAATGGAGCGTCTGGGCTTCGTCAACGGCTGGATGCAGGAGTGCGCCAGCGCCGCGCATTATAACCCTGATTTTCGTCAGGCGTCTCCCTTTGGGGAGGACCCCTGGCCTGGGGATTGATCCCACTGCGGGATCAATTTTCCCGGGTTCGCCCCACCGTCTTACCGCGACCGGAAACCGGGCCTGTTGTCCAGGGCCGACGCCTGGTTATGGAGCCTGAACAACCGCAGCAGGGCTCGAAGTTCCTGCTCGTCAACAAGCTGTTTTTCCAGAAGAATAACGCCAAATTTCTTTTGCAGGCGCTGTTGCTGCATGAGCAGCCTCTGCAGCTGCTCTTCGCTCAGCAGCCCCAAGGCAAGGGCCACTTCGCCGAAAGGGGTGTGGGTTGTTTTGTTGCGAAGAATCAGGGCGATGTCGTCCGGGTTGAGCATCCCGAACCGGTTGCCCAGTTCGCCGCAGCGGGGGCGGCTTTGTTTTTGCCAGATCAGGATGCGAGTGATGGTGCGCCAGGTGGTCAGCCCGGAATAGTAGAGAAAGTGGCCAAAGAGCAGGGGGCGATTCGGAAGTGGGCCCTGATGGAAGCGGTCGATGGAGGTTGCCGCTGGGCCGCTTGCAAGGGGCGGGAGAACGATGGGATTTATCTTGATCGAAAAGGGTGAATCCTGGCTGGATTCGGATGGGGTTGTCCTAGTTGAGGAGGCTTCAGGTCGAAGGGGGGGCGCCTGCCGGGCCTGATCCAAATCAGCGCCTGAGCCGTCTCGGCGCCGGAGAAAGTCCAGCAGCCTGGCGTAGGCCTCCCGCACCTCAAAAAATTTTGCCGCATCACAGGCTGAGGACGCCGTCCGGTCGCCGTCGGGGTGGGTTTCCAGCGCGCGTCTGCGGTAGGCGCTTTTCAAACCGCTGAGTTGGAGATAGTCGAGAAAGCCTCGCGACACCATCACCTCGGCGCCAAAAAGAACCGTGCAGGCGCGCAAGAGTTGCTGCTCCTTCATATTCATACCACAAGGCCCTGGGCGTTCGCCGGTTCGTCAGACCAAGAGCGTCCGGCCAGGCAGAGGCGGCGCGCAGGCGGGGTGCAGACGGTTCAAGCGATGCAGGCGGTTCAGGAGCATATCCGCAACACTTCCCCGGCAATGCGCGTAAGCGGCATCACCTCGTGGACGCCGCCGTGTTTGATGGCCTCCGAAGGCATCCCGAACACCACGCAGGTGGCCTCGTCCTGGGCAATGGTGATCGCCCCAGCGTCGAACATCTCCTTCATGCTGCGGGCGCCGTCGTCGCCCATGCCGGTCATGATCACGCCCACCACGTTTTTGCCTCCGTAGCGCGCCGCCGAGCGGAACAGCACGTCAACAGAAGGGCGGTGTCGCGACACCAGCGGCCCGTCTTTGATTTCAACATAATAGCGGGCGCCGCTGCGTTTGAGCAGGGCGTGATGATTGCCAGGGGCGATCAGGGCGCGACCGCGCATAACGGTGTCGTTGTCCTGGGCCTCTTTGACCGTGATTCTGCACAGCGAGTCGAGCCGCCGGGCAAAGGCGCTGGTAAAGTTTTCCGGCATGTGCTGCACAATTACAATCCCTGGCGCGTTTTCGGGCATCATTTCCAAGAAGATTCGCAGGGCTTCGGTGCCGCCGGTGGAGGCGCCCACCACCACCACTTTTTCGGTGGTCTGAATCATGGCTTTGGACGAGGGCTTGTCGATGATGACGTCGGCCGAGTATTTCGGTGAAATCTCCTTCAGGGTGCTGCGGGACGGTCGCGCTTGGCCGGGTTGACTCGCGGCCGCGCCCTTGATTGCTTCGCAGATCATGATCCGCGATTCCTCGATGAACTGTTTGGTGCCCATGCGCGGTTTGGCGATGATGTCCGCCGCCCCGTACTCCATTGCTTTGAGCGCCGATTCGGAACCGCTTCCGGCAAGGCTTGAGCACATCACCACCGGGATGGGGTGCTGGCTCATCAGTTTCTGGAGGAAGGTCAGGCCGTCCATGCGCGGCATTTCGATGTCCAGGGTAATGACGTCGGGCACCACCGTTTTCAAACGCTCCGCCGCCAGAAAGGGATCGGCTGCCGTGCCAACCACCTCGATCTCGGGGTCGGAATTGAGAATTTCGCACAGGGTCTGCCGCACCAGGGCGGAATCGTCGACCACCAGAACCTTGATTTTACTCATGCCTTCAACCCTTGAGTACAGGCGCAAACGATTCCGCTGAGTTTGAGTTTGCGCAGATAGACGTCTCCGTTTTTGATCGAAAAAAAGAGTTTTCGTCCTACTCTCCCACCCGTGTCTGTTTTGGCAATCTGCAGGCCGAGTTGATCCAGTGTTTTTTTTGCCTGGAGAATGTTTTGTTCGCCAACCGACCTTTTGGTTGTGCTGGAATAATCGCCGGACAGCACCTGTGCCCCGCCAAAGAGTTTGACCTCCATATCAAACTGACTGTCGTACTCCACCATTTTGTAATGCAGATAGCGAATGGCGGTGTCAACATAGAGGAGATTGTCGGCTTGTTTGAGGTCGTTGTTGGGCAGCATGGCGTGACAGATGGATCCAATTCCTTTTTCGTTTGAATACATGGTTACAGCCACACACGACCCCAAGACTGTGCTCACCAGTATGGGATTGGCGGAGACGATTACCTCTCCCGGTTTGAGGAAGGCGTTGCAGGTGTGGCTGGCAATGATGTTTTTCATGTCTTTTGATACACGGTGGAACCCACAGTGGTAAAATCCACATCAATACCGTTCAGCGTCTCGGAGTGTCCTAAAAACAAATAGCCTCCCGGCCGCAATTGCTGATGAAATTTGCGCATCAGATTCTGCTGGGTCGGCTTATCAAAATAGATGACCACATTGCGACAGAAAATAACATCCATTTTCTCGGTAATGCCAAGGTCGGCATCCATGAAATTGATCCTGCGAAAAACGACCCGAGAGCGTAATGCTGGACAAACACGGACCAGGGCGCGATTTCTGTCCTTACTGCGCAGGAAATAATTCTTCATGAAATGGGGATCAATGCCAGCGGTCCGTTCTTCAGGGTAAATGGCGGTTTTGGCCGTGTCGAGGATTCTGGAACTGATGTCCGAGGCCAGAATGGAAAAACGAAACCCTGGATGCGCTGCGGCAAAATCCGTTAACACCATTGCCAGGGTATAGGGTTCCTCGCCGCTTGAGCAACCAGCGCTCCAGATGCGCACAGGTTCGGAAAAACGTTCTCCTCGTCGCCGTATGATTGCCGGCAACGCCTTCTGGGCCAAATGTTCAAAATGGCCAGGTTCTCGGAAAAAATCGGTCTTGTTGGTGGTGACGACGTCAATAAGATGGGTCCGCTCTGCGAGCTGGCCTTCAGGGCTGAAAACATAGCTGCCGTAGGCCTCAAACGAATCGATCGCCAAGGTTTTGAGGCGTTTTTGCAATCGCGCTTCAAGCATGGTTTTTTTGGAGGGCGGCAAGGTGATGCCAACCTGTTCATAAATAAAGGAACTGAACTGTTTGAACTCCTTATCCTTCATTTTTGCAGGTAAATAGATGCTCATGCCGCTGCTCGCGCTTTTTTCGGTTTGTTGCATCAACTGACGCCCAACGCAAAACACCTGATCATGCAGCCGTGTTGCCTTGGATGTCGGTCAGTTCTTCCGAGGAAAAGACCTTATCGATGTCAAGAATCATAACAAAATCGTTTTCCACCTTGCCCATGCCCTTAATAAATTCCGTGTTCAATTTGGTGCCGAGTTGGGGCGGCGGTTCAATGTGATCCGGTTCCATTTCCACCACCTCCTGCACCGAATCGGCCAGCACGCCGAGCACCAGGATTTCACCTGTCAGGTTGACCTCCACCACTATAATGCAGGTGTTGACGGTCTGTTCCGTGCATTGCATGCCGAAATTGAGCCGCAGGTCAATCACCGGCACCACGCTCCCCCGCAGATTAATCACGCCCCGCATGAACTCCGGGGTCTGCGGAACCTTGGTGATCGAGGTCAGTTCCAGAATTTCCCGGACCTTGGCCACATCAAAAGCAAAAATTTCCTCTGCCAGCTTAAAGGTCAGATATTGGACGGTTTCAGTTATTCCTGCCACACTCATGGCGCGCTCTCCTTTGGCTACTATGGGGCGCCGGGCTGGAGAGCACAGGGACGCAAAAACCGGTCCCGTGGGCTCCAGCCCGACAACATGACGGTATATTATCAATCAGAACTTTTCAAACTCATCATCAAGGTGGTCTGCACCGCCTTTGAAGCCCATATCAAGATGGATGCCGCCTTCGCTCTTGGCGGTTTTGGTCGGTTTGAGTTTCGTAGTTCCGGATTTGGCGGACATGGTGGTCATGCCGGCCTTGGGGGCGATGTGGCCAATCATGTGCTGCTTGCCGCCCTGGGGAGGCGGGGTCGCCCGGCGTTGCCGACCGGTGTCCAGGGTGAAGAAAGCGATGGTGGCCTTGAGCTGCTCCGCCTGGCTGGAGAGTTCCTCGGAGGTCGAGGCCATTTCCTCGGTGGCCCCGGCATTCTGTTGAATGACCTGGTCAAGCTGCTGGATGGCCTTGTTGATCTGATCGGCGCCGGTGTCCTGTTCCTTGCTTGAGGCATTGATTTCCTGGACCAGTTCGGCGGTCTTCTGGATGTCCGGCAGCATTTTGCTGAGCATGTCGCCGGCCTGCTCGGCAATGGAGACGCTGGTGGTGGAAAGGTGGCTGATCTCGCCAGCGGCCGACTGGCTCCGTTCCGCCAGTTTCCGCACCTCGGAGGCCACCACGGCAAAGCCCTTTCCGTGTTCGCCGGCGCGCGCGGCCTCAATGGCGGCGTTCAGGGCGAGAAGATTGGTTTGGCGGGCGATTTCCTCGATAATCGAGATTTTAGTGGCAATCTGTTTCATTGCCGACACGGTTTCGGTGACTGCCTTGCCGCCCTCTTTGGCGTCGGATGCGCTTTTGACCGCGATCTTTTCGGTCTGCATGGCGTTGTCGGTGTTCTGGCGAATGTTGGAGGCCATCTGCTCCATGCTCGAGGAAACCTCTTCGGCGCTGGCGGCCTGCTCGGTGGCGCCCTGGGACATCTGCTGCGCAGTGGCGGACAGCTCCTGGGAACCGGAGGCCACGTTGTCGGCGGCAACCTGCACCTCGGTGACAATCTCTTTCAGCTTGTCGACCATGGCGGCCAGCGATTCAAGCAATTCGTCCTTATCGCTCCGCTTTCTAATGTCGACCATTAAATTGCCCTGGGCCACCTGTTTGGCATTGGTGGTGATCTCGTTAAATGCTCCGACCATTTTTTTCATCGCCGCCATGACGCTGGTGCTGTCGCCAGAGTCCAGCGTGATTTCACGGCTCAGGTCGCCCACGGCCACCAAATTGGCAATCTCGCCGACGTCCTTGGGGTCGCCGCCCAACTGGCGCATGACAATGCGGGCGATGATCAGGCCCAGGCCGATGGCCACAATAACGCCGAGAACCGACAATATGGACATCATAAAATTGGCCTTTTTGGCGGCGGCGCTATTTTCTTCGGAGGTCAGGTTGGCAATCTGAATCTTTGCTTCCATCAACTTCTCAATAGCATTCTGCTCATCCCGGGCAGCCTTGCCCGCTTCGCCTTGCATCAATGCTGCTATTTCTTCGAGTTTCCCTTCCTTGCCTAAAGCCATTAACTTGTCCAGTTGGAGAGCGTAGGCGGTTCGGGTTTTTTTGAATTCATCAAAGAGCTTGCGTCCGTCTTCAGTCAGAATGGTTTTTTCATAAAGATCGCTTTTTTTGTCGATGGTTTCACGAAGTTCCTTGATCCGCCCGGCAAAGTGTTCCCGTTTCTCGGGAGTGGTCGCGTCGATGAAATCGCGGGAATTGACCCGAACCCGTTGAAAGGCGATGGCGATGTCGGCCATTTCGCCGAGAGGGACGGTCATTTTTTCGTACATCCTGGTATCGGCGGCATCAAGAAGCCGGATGTTGTAGATGCCATAGCCGCCGATAATACCGGCAATAATCGCCACGGTGATAAATCCGAGCAGCAGTTTTCCCTTCAGGGTCATATTACTGAACCAAGCCATCTTAATTCCTCCAGAATGTTGGTGACTTAAAAATAATTGAACGAACAAGTCGGGTTCCGTTCGTTGTCTGATGTGCTCGACGTTGTGAATCAAATCCGGTCATAATTAAGGCCCCCCGTATTTTTTGTCTTGAATCCAGCATTGCTCATCCCCTTTTGTATTGAGCTGCATTTATTGTAGATACTATCTCTGTTGCTTTTCTTGATAGGTTCGGCAAAATTGGGGAGCAGCGGCGCCACCCTCTGCCGTTCTGTTGCATTATAGCTGATCGAGTTCTGCTGTTTCCGCCATCCTGGCCAGGTCTCCCGGAGAAATAATCAAAGCCACCGAGCCGTCGCCGAGAATGGTGGCGCCTGAAATTCCTTTCACGTCCTGATAGAGCACCCCGAGCGGTTTGATCACGGTCTGGTGTTCGCCAACCACGAAATCAACCACGAAACCAATGCGTTCCCCCCGTACCGAGACAATGACGATCTGTTCGATGTCCGGCCGTGCGCCGCTTATCGCGAATTGATCGCGCAGGCAGATGTAGGGGGTGAGGCGGCCACGCACATTGGCCAGGTTGCGGCCGTGGGCGGCCCGGATGTCGTCTCGCGACAGCTCCACGCATTCTTCCACCGCCCCCAGGGGCAGGACAAAATGGCTGGGGCCGATTTTGACCAGCAGACTCTCGATGATGGCCAGGGTCAGCGGGATTTTCAGGGTGATGGTGGTCCCTTTGCCGAGTTCGCTGTCAACCGCAATGGTTCCCCGCAGCCCTTCGATGCCGCGCTTGACCACGTCCATGCCGACCCCGCGCCCTGAGACGCTGGTAATTTTGGCGGCCATGGAAAACCCAGGGGCAAAGATGTAGCTGTAGATTTCCTGGTCGCTCAGCTCGGCGTTGGCCGGGATCATCTCCAGCTCAATGGCCTTGTTGCGGATGGCGTCGCGATTGATGCCACCGCCGTCGTCGTGGATGGTGATCAGCACCGAATCGCCGGCGTGTTCAGCGCCAAGGCGGATGGTTCCCATGGCCGGTTTGCCGGCTGCGACCCGTTTTTCCGGGGTTTCGACGCCGTGGTCGATGCTGTTGCGGATGATGTGGACCAGGGGATCGTTGAGTTTTTCGATCACGGTTTTGTCGAGTTCGGTGTCGGCGCCAAAGGTTTCCATCTCGATTTCTTTGCCCAGTTCGCGGGAGAGATCGCGCACCAACCGTTTGAATTTGCTGAAGGTGCTGCCGATGGGCAGCATCCGGATGTTGAGCGCGGTGTCGCGCAACTCGTTGGTCAGCCGTTCCACCTCTTCGGCTATCGAGATAAAGGTCGCGTCGCCCAGGGTGTTGGACACCTGGGTCAGGCGGGCCTGCACCGTGACCATCTCACCAACCAGATTGACCAACTGGTCCAACCGTTCGGCAGGCACCCGGATGCTGGCGCTGGCGTCGGCGGCGGGCTGTTCCTGCCTGATTTTACGAATTTGCTGCTGTTCATCCAGAGCGGAAAGCACCTTGTCCGAGGTCACCGCGCCCTGATCCACCAGAAGCTCGCCCAGCGGTTTCTGCTGGTTCAGGGTTTGCGTGAGCGCCTCCGGGGAAAGATCGCCGCGCTCCACCAGGATTTGGCCAAGTTTTTTATACTCTGGCTCGCCTGCAGCCTGGTCGTCAATCAGTTGGATGCTGATCTGGCAGTCGTCCTCAACAAAGATGAACACGTCCTTGATTGCCGCCTCGCCGCGGGAGGTGGTCAGAACAATGTCCCAATAGAGGTAACAGTGTTCGCCGACCAGGGCGTCGAGCGGCGGCACGCCGTCAAATTGGGCGGTGACCAGGCAATCGCCCAGGCTGCGCAACTCGTTGATCAGCGACACCGGATTACTGCCGCACAGCAGCAGTTCGCGATTGGGTTGGAACCGGATGCGCCAGGTCTGCAGATCGGCCTGATCGATCTGATCGGCGGGCGTGTTTGCGGCAGCCGACGGAACATCCTCCGGTTGCGATTCGTTGGCCTTGGATGGGGCAACAAGGCCCCGCAGGCCGGCAATCAGCGCGTCGCCGGCGGCGTTGTCGATCTCTGCGCCTTCAACCGAGGCGGCCAGCAAGGTGGTGATGTGGTCGCGGGATTTGAGGGTCAGGTCGAGCAGTTCTTTGGTCACCGCCATTTTGCCGTTGCGAACCAGGTCGAACACGGTTTCCACCTCGTGGGTGAAGGCGGCGATGTCGTCGAACCCGAACATCGCGCCCGATCCCTTGATGGTGTGCATGGCCCGGAAAACGCGATTGATCAAATCGTCGTCGTCCGGGGTTTCTTCAAGGTCGAGCAAGGAGGTTTCCAGCTCGGCAAGCAGTTCGCCGGCTTCTTCACGATAGGTGGCAATGTGTTCTTTGAACATGGTCCGGATCCTTATATGGTCCGCTGCGTTTGTGCAGGGCGGGTGAGAGCAAAAGCCATTTTTTGTCCTGTTCCTTTATCCGAGCACCTTTTTGACCACCGCGATCAACTGTTCCGGCTTAAAGGGTTTGACGATCCAGCCGGTGGCCCCGGCGGATTTGCCTTCTGCCTTTTTCGAGTCCTGGGATTCCGTGGTGAGCATCACGATGGGGATGAACTTGTTCAATGCGCTGGCCCGCACCCCTTTAATCAGGCCAATGCCGTCCAGTTTGGGCATGTTGAGGTCGGTCAGCAGCATGTCCACCTTTTTGGCGGCAAGTTTGGTCAGGGCGTCTTGCCCGTCCACCGCTTCAATAACATCGTAGCCGTTTTGTTTGAGCGTAAAGGCAACCATTTGCCGGACACTGGCGGAATCGTCCGCCGTCATGACTATTTTTCCCATTGTTATTCTCCTTGCGACCGGCGAAAACAGGCGCTGCTGTTCACCAGGCATTGTTTGTGACGTTCCGAGCCGGTGGCTGCGACCAAATCGCGTAAGGCCTGGGGCTGGGGGCCGCTGTAGGCAAAACGTTTGCCTTCGGCGGCCGCTGTTTTGCAGGCGGCGCAGAACACCTGCAGGGCCGTGACGTCGATTTCGATTTCAGGCTCAAAGGCGACGACCACGGCGTCGGCCTCGTTGAACCCGGTTCGAATTTGCTGCGCAAAATCGGTTATGGTTTCGATGGTCAGCCTGTTGCCGACGTTGATCGTCCGCGCGGCCTGGTTGCTTGTTTGGTTCATGGTGTTGCGCTCCCTTGGGAGTTGTTGGGGACCACCGGGTCCGTTGCGCTGCTGTTGCCTGCAGCGCCGGAACCGGGAGAGTTTTTGGCGGCAAGGAAATGGCCGAATTCAACGTCGGAGAGTTGGATGTGGCTGGCTAACCAGTTGTGGAGAAAAGACAGAACCTCCAGAGAGAGATTGCGCCTGCCGGCGTTGTAATCCCCCTGCATTTCCAACGCCCGTTTGGAGAACAGGTCGTGCTCTTTCTGGTGCAGTTCCAGTTCAGGATATCCTTCGTCTCGCATCCAGCGTTCTTCCACCGAAAAATGGTAGGTGGCGTAGTCGATCAACTCGTCAAACAACGCGTTCAGCGTCTGAGGGGCGGCCTTGCCGACAAAGTCGTCGTACAGCCGGTTGAAGAGAGCAAACAAATGCTGGTGATGCGCGTCGATCTCCTTCAGATGGATGGAAAAACGGTTGTCCCAGTTGATTATCGGCATGGTTTCCTTTGCAATGTCAAGTTGATGAATCGTTAAAAAAGGTCAACGTTGTCGCCAAATTCGCTTTCGGCGCCGGCTGCGGCAGGCTTCGAGCTTGCGGCAAAGGTCACGCCATGTTTTTTGGCAATGTCTTCATGGATGCGCCGTTCGCTTTCCATGGTGTACTTTTCCGCCATGCGGCGCAAATCTTCCTTGAACGCCGCAGTGGCCGGACAGATGGCGCGGGCCTCGGTGAAAATTTTTTCCAGATTGGCCAAAACCTTTTCCGCCATGGCTTTGGTACGTTTGTGCACGTCGATGCTGCTGGTGACGCTTTCGATCTCGCCGGTCAGCGCGTTCACCTGGGAATGCACCTGCTGGAGCAGGGAAAACAATTCCGCGCCCGAAGATTCCAAAATGGCCAAAATCTGAGCCACCTCGTCCTGCATGTTGGACAATTGATCGCCCAGCGTCGTCTGGGCGCTGTCTGATTCGGTGGACAACACCTCGGTGACGCCCCGGATATCCGTCATAGTGCGGGTAATCAGTTCGGTGCGCTGCACCGCGTCCTCCGAGAGCTGGCCCACTTCCTCGGACAGGGCGCTCATCGCCGCGCCTTCCGGTCCAGTGCCGGCGGCTTTTATTCGGGCGTTGAGGGCAATCTGAATAATTTCATGGCCGATATTTTCGACGTCGGCCACGAATCCGGTGATCTCGTTCATCGTCGCGACCACTTCTTGCATGATGTCGGCCATGACGGCGTTGGTGTTGGAGCAGGAGGTCAGCAGGCCGGCGATCAACGCCATCCGCTTGGCCACCTCGCCTAGAAACGAGGCCCCGGACGAATCCATGCCGCCGGTTTGGCCATAAATATCCTTGGCCATCTGCTTTTGCCCCGCGCCGATGCTGCGCAGGTTGTCGACGATGGAGGCGACGGCGGCGTACAGCCCCGTGGAAGCAAATTGCAGTTGCGCCTGCTGCAGCTCGCACACGTCGCCTATCTTGACAATCATTGCAACGCCACGGGCTTCGGTCGCCAAGGCATCGTCGCTCTCTTGGCCGGGCTGGTCGAGGTCCAGGCCCTCGATCGATTCGATCACGTGTTCCACCTGCTGGCGAAAGATGTCGTGGAACTGCATCGCCTGGACCACGTCACTGATGTTCTCGGAATTTTTGTTGGCGATCAGAGAAATTTGATTGCCAACGTCCAGAAAGCGATTGTTGGCATGCTCAAGATTGGACAGACTGGCTTCTGTCTCGTCAATGACGCCCCTGGTTTTGGCGTTGCCCCCGTCAATCTCCTGGTTGATGATGGAAATGTTGTTGGTGATGATGACGTTGAGCAGGCTGATGTGATTGTTGATGTTTGCGGTCTTTTCTTTGATTTGCTGGGAAAGCTTCTTGATGTCGATGGCAAGGTTGACAAACTCGCCTTCCATTTCCCCCAGGTAGGTGCTTTCAATTTTGATAAGCACTTCAAAGATATAGAGCTGTTTCCCCATCCTTCTGAAACCATCAATCGGCGTTTCCGCCTGATGGAGCAAATGGCCGACTGAGGATATTTCGTCGCAATTTTTCAGATTTCTCGCCTGTGCCTGCTCCAGATAGGTCTGCATTTCCAGGAGAATTTGCCGCAGGCGCTCCATCAGGGCGCCGATCTGTTCGCCGGCGGCCGTGGCAACCAGTTGATGCGCGGTCTGGGACAGGGTGATCGCCTGGAGATAGACCGCCTGCATCTGCCGGCCCATGTGCAGAAACTCGTGTTCCGTGGCGCCTGCCAGTTGACGCAGGGACGCTAGGGAAGAAGCGATCACGGGACGCCACGCGCGCAAGGCGGTCGAAGCCATGGGTGATTCAACTGTTTTTGACATGCTTTTCCTCTGGGGAGGTTTGTTGACGCCAGGCTTTTTGCGTGCTGGCGGTGAAAGCCCACGGCAAAGCTTTCGCCGTTCAAAGCTTTGCATCATCCTTGCCACACCTGGCCGTGTTGCAAAATACTGATTTTATACTTTTGTTTCAGTGTATTGTCTGGGGGTGCACACTGGCCTTGACCAGGTGATCGGGCAATACGATTCGGGATATGTCTCGAATAGTGGACAGGAAGCCGCCTGCGCTCCCATGGGCAGCCCTTGGGTTTACGCGGGTGGTACATGTTCAGGAACTGCTCAAAGGATGGCGCCAGAGCTGTTGTTTGTCAAATTTTTCTTTATATCAAGATATTGGCGCCATTTTCTATTTTTTCCCCCAGATAGATTGGACAAGGGAACCGGGCTTTGCGCCTGTGTCTACAAAAGTAGAATCAGACAGGGGTAGTGTAAACAAAAGTGAACATGTATGGTTTTAAAGGCGCTGCTCGGGCTGCTTGGAGCAGGGTTCTGTTGATCGGGCAACGACGCCCTGCCTCCGGTAGGCCCATTTGACCCGTTGCAAAGCGTGGCGTATAATGCTGGTGAACGTACATCACGGTCGGGGCGGCTAGGACCGCCAGGACTGGCTTTCAGCCTCACAAGCATCCCTCTGGAGGATCTATGCACACCCCTTCGTATGAGGAATTGGAACGCAAGGTTGCGCAGCTGGAGCAACTGCTTGGGCTGGGCGCAGGCACAGCACCTGCCGGCGATCCGCTTCAGGCGCAGCGGATGCCGCAACCGGTGCAAGAGCTGCTGCTGGTGGCGGACGCAGCCGGGATGCTGCTCTTTGCCAATCAACCCGCCCTGGATTTTTTTGCCGACGGCGCGTCCGGCGTCGTGGGTCGCTCGGTTGTCGACATCTTTCCCCTTGCTCAAGCCGAAACCGTGTTGACCGAGCTCCGGCGGGTTGTCGTCGACGGCGAATCGCTGCACCAACAGCTGGTGCTCAATTCCGGTTCCGGCAGCCGCTGGTTCGAGATGTCGCTGACCCCGATTCCGTTCGGCGCTCCGCCGCAAACAGCGACCTTGATCCTGTTGCTGGACGTCACCGCGCAGTTGGCGCAGCAAGATTCGCTGCGCCAGTCAGAGGCGCAGTACCACGCCCTGTTTGCATCCATGCAGGAAGGGGTGATCTACTTCAGGGCGGCCCATGAAATTTTGCGGGCGAATTCAGCGGCCGAGCGAATTTTGGGGTGTTCTGCTACGGCGGAGATTCAGCAGCGGCTGCTCCGGGGCGAACTGTGGACGCCGGTCGACAGCGAAGGCTGTCAGACGGTCCGGGAAACCGACCCGATCACGCGCTGTTTTGTCGCCGGACTCCCCGAAACCGGGGCAATGTTCTTGGTGCGCAATTCCTCGTCGGGCCGCGACGTCTGGATCATTGCCAATGTGACCCCCCATTTTCAGGATGGCGAGACCGCGCCCTATCAGGTGATCCTGACCTTCAACGACGTCACCGACCGGATTCGTCAGCGGCAAAGCCGTCAGGCGCAACTCTTTTTGCTGGAGAACACCCACCGCTGGACCTTGACGCAACTGTTGCGGCGCACCCTGGACAAGGTGGGCGAACTCACCGGCAGCCCCATCGGCTTCTATCATTTTGTCGACGAGGCCCAGGGGATGCTGTCCCTGCAGGGGTGGTCTTCGGCCACGCTTGACCGCTACTGCCGGATCGACGGCAAAAGCGGCGCCGTCTATCCCATTGAAAAGGGCGGCGTCTGGCTGGACTGCCTGCGCCAACGGACAACGGTGATCCACAACGATTACGCCGCACTGGCCAATAAGCGCGGCATGCCCGAGGGGCACGTCGAGATCGTGCGCGAACTGGTCACGCCGATAGTTCGCGGCGGCGCCGTGGTCGCCGTTCTCGGGGTCGGCAACAAGGCACGCGACTACACCGAGGAGGACGCGGCGTTGGTGCGGCAGTTTGCCGATCTGGCCTGGGATCTGGTCGAACAGAAACGGATCGGCGAGGAGCAGCGGGAATCGCGGCGCACCCTCAACGCCCTGATCAGCAACCTGCCGGGCATGGCCTTCAGCGTTGAAGACAACGAGGAGCGCACCCTCCGGTTTGCCAGCGACGGGTGTCTGGAATTGACCGGATGTTCAGCCAAGGAGTTGGCTGCTGCTTCGCTTGCAGCCCGGATCCATCCGGATGATCGCGCCCGGGTGCTGGCCACGGTGCGCCAAGCCTTGGCGGACAACCGCGCTTATGAGGTGGAGTATCGGCTGCGGGCGGTCGACGGGCGGGAACGGATCGTTCTTGAGCGGGGCACGGGCGTGGCGGGCCGCAATTCCAACCTGATCCGGATCGAAGGCTTTGCCACCGACATCACCGAACAGCGGACCACCGCCGAGCGGATTGCCGAATCGCACCGGCAACTCTTGACCATTCTCGACAGCATCGAGGCCCAGATCTTTGTTGCCGACATGGAGACGCATCAGGTGTTGTTCGTCAACCGCAAGATGCAGGAGCTGTTTGGCGAAGGCGCGTTGCACGAGCCCTGTTACCGTGCCTTTCAGAATCAGGATCAGCCGTGCGATTTTTGCACCAACGATCAGTTGCTTGACGAAAACGGCGAGCCCGGCCCGGTGCGTCAGTGGGAGCGGCTCAACCCGGTCACCGGCCGCTGGTACGTCAACTATGACCGGGCGGTGCGTTGGCTGGGCGGCAAGATGGTGCGGATGCAGGTGGCCTTTGACAACACCGACCGCAAGGAATCGGAGCTCAAATTGCGCCAGATGCAGAAGATGGAGGCCATCGGCTTGCTTGCCGGCGGCGTGGCCCACGATTTCAACAACATCCTCTCCGTGATCCTCGGTTATGCGACCATGGCCCTGGACGAACTCGGCGAGAGCGGTTCACGGGTCAAGCGCGACGTGCTCCAGATCCAGAAGGCCGGGCTGCGGGCGCGGGACTTGGTCAAGCAGATTCTCTCCTTTTGTCATCAGTCGGAAGAGCATTTTCAACCCCTGAAGCTGCATTTGATCGTCAAGGAAGTGGTCAAAATGCTGCATTCCTCCTTTCCTTCCACCATCCACATCACCGCCCAGATTTCTGTGATCGACAACGTGGTGCTGGCCGACCCCTCGCAGATCCATCAGGTGTTGATGAATCTCTGCACCAACGCCCTCCACGCCATGAAAGAGGGCGGCGAGCTGCAGATCGCCTTGCAGCAGGTGCATCTGAACAGCGAACCGCGGCGGCGGGAATTGCAGGATCTGCCCGGCGGCCCCTATCTGCGGCTCAGCGTCACGGACACGGGTGCGGGCATTCCCCAGGACATCGTCGACAAAATCTTTGATCCTTTTTTCACCACCAAGGGCGAAGGCGAGGGCACCGGCCTGGGGCTGGCCGTGGTGCAGGGGATTGTCGCCGCCCATCGGGGCGCGATCACTGTGGACAGCCGGCCCGGCGAAGGAACGGCTTTTGCGGTCTATCTGCCCGAGTTTCAACACCAGGCGGTTGAGGAAAACCCTGACGAGCAACAGGAACTGCCCAGAGGCGAGGAGACGGTGTTGATTGTCGACGACGAATCGGCCGTGGCCATGGTGTTGGGGAGGATGCTGAGCAAGCTGGGCTACAGCGTCGAGGTCTTCACCGACAGCTCCAAGGCCTTTGAGGCCTACACCCGCGATCCGTCGCTGTTTGATCTGGTGATCACCGACATGACCATGCCCCGGTTCACCGGCATGGCCATTGCCCGGGCCATGCTGGCCCTGCGGCCGGACCAGCCGATCATCATCTGCACCGGCTACACCGAGAGCATCGACGAGGCCGGGGCCAAGGCCGAAGGCGTGCGCGACTTCCTGGCCAAGCCGGTTTCCCTGGCCATCCTCGCCAGGGCGGTGCGCCGGGCCCTGGACGGGGACGGGGCGGCTACTGCAGGCTGAGCAGGTAGGTGCGCAGGTTGCGGCCGTTTCTGCTCAAACCCAACTTGCGCCGCAGTTTTTTGCGGTGGAAGCTGACCGTGGCCAGCGCCACCCCGAGTACGTCGGCGATTTCCTGACTGCTCTTGCCCTGGCGCACCAGGGTCGCCACCTCGATTTCCTGGGGCGTCAGCAGTAGGTTGACGGTGGAGAGGCGGTTGAGAAAGGGCGAAACAACGTCGCCGAGATGATTGAGTGCAATGTCGATCAGGGTCCGTTGTCGCGGCTCAAGCGCACTGTCCCGCGCTTTTTCCAGATAGGGTAGGGCCAGTTCCCGGATGTTGGCCACCACCCGTTCTTCCAGTTGTTCGCGGTCGCGCTGCCGATGTTCCAGCAGCACCTTGAGGGCAATGTTGGTCTCCTCCAGTTTTTCCGTTTTTCGCTGTAATTCCTCCTCCTGCACCCGCAATTTTTCCTGAGCCAGCATGATCGGCGTGATGTTCTCGTGGGCGACAATCACCCGCCGGGTTTGCCGGTCGCGGTAGGGGACCACCCGCAGGCTGTACCACCGCTGCTCGCTGGGCGAGTGGCACGGATACTGGGTGAGGAATTCCTCAAGCTCGCCGGCGAGCACCTGGCGGATGGCCCGGTGGATCAACCGGCTGTCGCCCGCGTCGCAGGCGCCGGTCTCGCAGGTCGACAGGTAGTTGATCCCGACGCAGTCCACTGGTTCGCGCATGCCGTTTTCCCGGGCAAACTGCTGCCAGGCCCGGTTGGTCTCGACGATGACGCCGGAATCGTCCAGCACCGCCACATGGGCGGACAACGAATCGACAATCACCCGGTACATTTCCTCTCCCGCCATGGCGTTCCTCCTGGGGCGTTTCGTTTGTTCCGCGCAGTCGCCCGTTCCATCGGGCATAATCCCGCTCTACGGATTGAACGGCGCTTCATTTTGCCCTTGCGTAAAAGGGGCGAAAGATGGCATGTTGCCACAATATGCATATCTCGCACAACACGCAATCCTTGGCTGGGCCGCCGACCGTGGCCGTTTTCGGCTGCGGCAACGTCCTGCTCGGCGACGACGGTTTCGGGCCGGCGGTTATCGAGCAGTTGCTCCAATCCGAGCTGCCGTCGTCGGTGCTGGCGCTGGACGTCGGCACATCCATCCGCGAACACCTGCTTGATTATCTGATGCTGCCGTCGCTGCGGCCGCAGATGTTGATTGTGGTCGACGCCGGCAACATTGAAGGCGGCCAGCCCGGCCAGGTGCGGCAATGCGGGCCGGCGGAGTTGCCGGCGGCCAAGATCCACGATTTTTCCCTGCACCAGTTTCCCACGGTCAATCTGTTGGCCGAGCTTCAGGCGGAAACCGGGATTGAGGTGGTGCTGCTGCTCGCCCAGACCGCGGCACTGCCCGAGCAGGTGGCGCCGGGCCTGTCGCCGCTGATGCGTGCTGCGGTCCTTGAGGCCTCGGCGCGGATTACGCAGCTGATTGCGCGAATGAGTGCGCCGCACGCCGTTTCTTTTACCACCGCGACCACTGTGGAGGCAACCACGCCATGATCTATGAGGCCAAGGTCAATGATTTGGCCGAAGAATTCGGGGTCCATCGCAACACCATCCGCAACTGGATCAATTCCGGCGTGCTCCCGGCCCAGGAGGGTCCGGGCCGCCGTTACCTGATTCAGTGGGAGGATTACAAACGGCTGTGCGACAAGTACGGCCGCGAACCGCGCATCGGGCCGGACCCGGCCACAGTCGGCGAAGCGGCCCCGGCGCCAAGAAGCAACGGCGCCGTCCCGGCTGCGGTGCGGCTTGAGGCCAAGGTCAACCCGCTCTACACCGCGCCCGCCCTGGCCGACGTCTGTCTCGCCTGCGGCTCCTGCGCCGGGGCCTGCCCAATCTCCGGGGTCGACGATCTGGACCCGCGCAAAATCGTGCGGATGGCCTTTCTCGGCCTGGACGAGGAGCTGGTGGAGAGCGACTGGCCGTGGAAGTGCACCATGTGCGGCAAGTGCGAGGTGGTCTGCCCGATGAACGTCGAGATCCTGCAGCTGATGCGGCGCATCCGTTCCCGCCGGGAGCGCGACAAGGTGCCGCCGGCGATCCAAAAGGGGGTGGTCACCTGCCTGGAAAAGGGCAACAATCTGGGCATCCCCAAAGACGATTTCCTCATCCTGCTGAAAGAGTTGGGCGAAGAACTGGCCGGCTCTTCCTGTCCAGGCTTTGCCACCCCGATTGACGTGCGCGGGGCCCGGATGCTGGTGACCGTCAACTCCAAGCAGCCCTTTGCCGAACCCGACAGCCTCAAATGGTGGTGGAAGATCTTTCACGCCGCCGGCGAGTCCTGGACCATCTCCTCCGAGTACTGGGAGGGCGTCAACTGGGGGCTGCACTCCGGCGATTACAGCGCCATGCGCACCATTGTCAAGCGGATCATCGACAACATCGAGCGGCTCAACTGCAAGGCCCTGCTCCTGCCCGAGTGCGGACACGCCTACTACGCCACCCGCTACGCCCTGGAGCGCTGGTTTCCCGAATCCCTGCAGCAGTTCAAGGTTTACACGGTGTTTGACCTGCTGCTTGAATACCTTGCCGAAGGGCGAATCACCCTGGACCCGAGCGTTCACACCCGACTAGCCACCTTCCACGACTCCTGCAATTACGGCCGCAAGTCGCTGAAAACCTTTGGCCACGGCTATTTCGACGAACCGCGCGCCTTGACCCGCGCCTGCTGCCCGCAGTACGTCGACCTGGCGCCGGACCGGGAAGAGAACTACTGCTGCGGGGCCGGCGGCGGGGCCTGGGCCAGCCCGTTCTGGGCTGAGCGGGTTTTTCACGGCCGGATCAAGGCCCGCCAGATCAGCGAATCCGGGGCCAAACTGGTGGTCACCTCCTGCCAGAACTGCCGCGATCAGCTGCAGACCTCGCTCAATCGCGAATTCAACCTCAACATCGAGGTGCAATTTTTGTGGGAGTTGGTGGCCAATTCCCTGGTCATGGCGCCGCAGGGCGGCGGGGAGGTTCGGCATGGCTGAACAGACCACAATCGGGGCGGCGCTGGTGGTGGGCGGCGGCATTTCCGGAATGCAGGCGGCCCTGGACCTCGCCGATTCGGGCTACTACGTTTATCTGGTGGAAAAAACCGGGGCCATCGGCGGGGCCATGCCCCAGTACAACAAGGTCTTTCCCACCAACGACTGCTCGATGTGCATCATTGCCCCCAAACTGGTGGAATGCGGCCGGCACCCCAATATCCGCATCATGACCCTGTCGACCGTGCTTGACGTTGCCGGCCGGGCGGGCAATTTCACCGTGCGGGTGCGCGAATATCCCCGTTATGTCGATGTGACCAAGTGCATCGCCTGCGGCCAGTGCAGCGGCAGTTGCCCTAAAAGCGTCGACGATTCCTTCAACTCCAACATTGCCAAACGCAAGGCCATTTACATCAAGTATCCCCAGGCCGTGCCGCTCAAGTACCAGATCGACCCCCAGGCCTGCCTGCGTCTGAAGAATCCGGACAAATGCGGCGTCTGCGCCGAGATCTGCCCGCCCGGGGCGATCAACTTCAACGACCGGGAACGGGATCACGAAATCAAGATCGGCGCGGTGGTTATGGCGCTTGGCTTCCAGACCTTTGATCCGTCCAAGGCCAAGGTCTGGGGCTACGGGGTCTATCCCAACGTGATCACCTCGCTCCAGTTCGAGCGCTACCTGTCGCCAAACGGCCCCACCGACGGCCTGCTGACCCGCCCCTCAGACCGCAAACCGGTGAAGCGGATCGCCTTTCTCCAGTGCATCGGCAGCCGCGACAAGAACCGCTGCAACAACGAATACTGTTCGGCGGTCTGCTGCATGTACGCGATCAAGGAGGCGATGACGGTCAAAGAGGCCAATCCGGAACTGGACGTCGCCATTTTTTACATGGACATGCGCACCCCAGGCAAGGAATTTGACCGCTACTTTGAACGGGCCAAAAACGAATACGGGGTGCGGTTCGTTCGCTCGCGCATCCACGGGGTCGAGCCCAAGGGAACCAAGGGCGATCTGCGCCTGCACTACATCAGCGTCCAGGGCAAACAGGTCGAGGAGACCGTTGACTTGGTGGTGCTGTCGGTGGGCCTGGAAACCCCTGATTCGATGGTCAAGCTGGCGGAGAAGATCGGCATCCACATGACTCCGGACCGCTTTGCCTCGATCTCGGCCTTTATGCCGGTGCACACCTCGAAGCGAGGCGTGTTCACCTGCGGGGCTTTCAACGGCCCGCGCGACATCCCCCAGTCGGTGATCGGCGGTTCGGCGGCGGCGGCCAGCGTCTCAGCCCTGCTCGCCCCGGCCCGGCACACCCTCACTCGCACCCTGCCGCCGCCTCCGGAACTGGACGTTCGCCGCCAGACCCCGCGCATCGGCGTTTTTGTCTGCCATTGCGGCACCAACATTGCCGGGGTGGTCGACGTCGAGGAGGTGGCCGCCTATGCCGCCACCCTGCCGCAGGTGGCGCATGTGGCCCGCAACCTGTTCACCTGCGCCCAGGACACTCAGGACCTGCTGGTGCAGGAGATTCGCGACAAGGGCCTCAACCGGATTGTGATCGCCGCTTGCACCCCCCGCACCCATGAGCCGCTGTTTCGCAAAACCCTCAAATCGGCCGGGATTAACGAATACCTGATTGAGATGGCCAACATCCGCAATCAGAACGCCTGGGTCCACAACCAGCAGCCCGAGGTGGCCACAGCCAAAGCCAAGGATCTGATCCGGATGGCGGTGGCCAAGGTGAGCAGCCTGACGGCGCGCAAGCCGCTGCGCATCCCGATCGCGCCCTCGGTGCTGGTCATTGGCGGCGGTGTGGCCGGGATGACCGCGGCGCTCAATCTGGCCCAGCAGGGGTTTCAGATTCATTTGGTTGAAAAGACCACCCAATTGGGCGGCAACGCCCTCCATCTCTTCCAGACCTGGAACGGCGAGCATGTGCCGCGCTACCTCAAGGGCTTGAAGGAGGAGGTGCAGCAGCACCCGCTGATCGAGGTGGCCTACACCAGCACGGTGCTGGCGGTCAGCGGCCATGTGGGCAATTTCGTTACCACCATTCGCACCGGGGCCAACCGCAAGCGGGTGATTGAACACGGCGCGGTGATTATCACCACCGGGGCCAAGCGCTATATCCCCGAGGAATTCGAGTACGGCAAAATTCCCAAGGTGGTGGCCTCGATTGAGTTTGACAAGCTGCACATGCACAACGAAACTCGGGTGGCCAACGGTAAATCGTTCGTGTTCATCCAGTGCGTGGGTTCGCGCAACCAGGAGCGACCCTACTGCTCGAAATCCTGCTGCACCCATTCGATTCAGAGCGCCATCAAGCTGAAAAAGGAGGCGCCGTCGCGCCAGATCTACATCCTGTATCGCGAGATCCGCACCTACGGTCAGCGCGAACGAATCTACAACCAGGCGCGGGAGTTGGGCATTGTGTTCATCAACTACGAGATGCACGGCCCGCCCCGGATCAAAAAGGCCGACAACGGTGTGCTGGTGGAGGTTTGGGATCATGTGCTCCATCGCCCCCTGGAAATTCGGGCCGATGTGGTTATCCTGGCCGCCGCCACCCTGGCCAGCCCCGAGGCCGGGGATCTGGCCACCCTGTTCAAGCTGCCGCTCAACAGCGACGGTTTTTTTCAGGAGGCCCACGTCAAGCTGCGGCCGGTGGAGTTCAACGTCGACGGCGTCTTTGTCGCCGGGCTGGCCCACTATCCCAAGCCGCTGGAGGAGTCGATCTCCCAGGCTCTGGCCGCCGCCGCCAAGGCCGGACGCCTCCTGGCCCGCAAGGAGATCAACCTCGAGCCCAACATCGCCCTGGTTGATCCGGTTCTCTGCGACGGCTGCGGGCTCTGCATCGACGTCTGCCCCTATCAGGCGATCACCCTGGTCGAGTATCGGGACGGCGAGGGCAATCCCCTCAAGACCGTGCACGTCGATCAGGTGTTGTGCAAGGGATGCGGCATCTGCCAGGGGGCCTGTCCGAAGCGGGGCGTGGACGTGGCCGGCTTCACCTACGCCCAGATCGAAGCCCAGATTGACGCGGCCCTGGACCAGAGCTGTGTGCTTGAGGAGGACGCATGAGCCGCGAAGCCAAGATCATCGCCTTTTGCTGCAACTGGTGCTCGTATGCGGCGGCCGATCTGGCCGGCATCTCCCGCCTGCAGTATCCGGGTTCGATCCGCATTATCCGGGTGATGTGCTCGGGCATGGTCCATCCGGAGATGGTGATCCACGCCCTCGACAAGGGGGCCGACGGAGTAATGATCATCGGCTGTCACCTGGGCGAATGCCATTACATCAGAGGCAACGAAATGGCCCTGGCCCGGGCCGAGGTGATCGCCGACACCCTGGAGGACCTGGGCTACGAGAGCGAGCGGTTCCGCATTGCCTGGGTTTCTTCAGCCGAGCCCGAACGGCTGGCCGAGGCTTTCCGCGAGATGAGCGCCCGCCTCGCGTCCCTGCGGGAAACCGATGCGAGCCCGTCCGGGATTGGCGAGTAAAAGGGCGATCCATGCTGCCCCGGCTCAGTTTTGAATGCCTGCACGGCTGTTCCGGCTGCGAGATGGCGCTGTTGGATTGCGGCGAGCAGTTGCTTGGCCTGTTCGATCGGGTGGAAATCGTCCATTTTCCCCTGCTTATGGATCATAAGTATCAAAACCCTTTAAGCGGCGCCTCCGATGGGGAAGGGGAAATCATCCTGCCCGAGGCTGAGATTGGCCTGGTGTCCGGCGGCGTGGCCAACACGGAGCAACTGCAGGTGGCGCGGGCCATGCGCGCCCAGTGCCGGACCCTGATCAGCCTGGGGACCTGCGCTACCCACGGCGGCATCCCGGCCCTGCGCAACCAGTGGACCAGCGAGGCAACCCTGCAGACGGTGTTTGCCTACGGCTCTCCGGAAAAAGCCTTGCTGCCGGGCGAGGTTCCGGCCCTGCTGGACCGGGTGTACAGTGTTGACGAGCAGGTGGCGGTCGACGTCGCACTGCCCGGCTGTCCGCCCCGGCCCGAGATGATGCTGGAGGTGATCGAGGCCCTGCTGCGGCGCGAATCTCCGGATCTGGCCCACAAGAGCGTCTGCGAAACCTGTCCGGTGATCCGGCAGGGCAAAGGGCAGGGGACAATGCGGCGCTTTCTTGCCAACGCCGACTATGATCCGGAAGAGCCGGTCGACCAGATGCGCTGTCTGCTTGAGCAGGGACTGTTGTGCATGGGACCAGTGACCGCCGGCGGCTGCGGCGGCCGGGAAACGCCGCTGTGCATTCGGGCCCGCGTCCCCTGTCGCGGCTGCTACGGGCCGGTTCGGCCAGGCGGCAATCAGCTGCTGGACATGATGAACGGACTCGCCAGCAACGGCATCGACTACCGCAGTCTGGTCGACCGCAAATCCCTGCTTCGGTTCAGCGGCGGCCACGGCCTGCTCAAGCCGGCCCGTAATCGAAAGGAAAGCAATTGAGCGGTTTGTCGCATTTTTTCGCCTGCTGAGGAGAGCAGCCATGCCCAAGTCCCAGGTTGTCAGCATCCATCCAGTCACCCGCATTGAGGGCCAGGCCCGGGTCGACATCCATCTGGACGAGTCCGGCCGGGTGAGCGACGCCCGGGTGGCCATCTCCGCTCTGCGCGGCTTTGAGCAGTTCGTGATTGGCCGGCCGGCCGAGGAAATTCCCCGCATTGTCAGCCGCATCTGCGGCATCTGCCCCTGGATGCACCATCTCGCCGCGGTTAAGGCGGTGGACGGCTGCTTTGGCGCGGTCCCACCGCCAACCGGTCAGCTGTTGCGTGAACTCTGTCAGGTAATTGCCCATATCCACGATAAAATTCTCCATTTCTTTTTTCTCGCCGCCCCGGATTTTGTGCTGGGTCCGGACGGCGACTATTCGGTGCGCAACATCATGGGGCTGGTGCGGCAGGAGCCGGAACTGGCGGCCCGGGTGGCGCGCATGCGGCAGTTGGGGCAGGCCATGCTGGCGCGCTTTGCCGGCAAGTCGATTCACCCGGTGGCCGGGGTGGCGGGCGGGTTTTCCAAACCAATGCTTGAGACCGAGCGGCGCGAGCTGGCGGCCGACGCGTTGGTTTTGCTCGACTTTGCCTCCTTTGCCCTGGACTACGCCAAGCGCTCGGTGTTTAGCCGTTTCCGCGAAGAGCTGCAGTCCCTGGGCGCAATCACCACCGGGTTTCTTGGCGCGGTCGACGCGCAGGGCAATCTGCGCCTCTACGACGGCCTGCTGCGCCTGATGCGTCCCGACGGCAGTTGGGTCGATTTTCCGGCCAGCGACTACGAGCGCCATCTGGCCGAGCAGGTCGAGCCCTGGTCCTACGCCAAAATGGTCTACGCCAAATCCTGGGGCGAGGGATTTTCCCTGAACCCGGCGGCCCCCATGGGCGTGTACCGGGTCAACACTTTGGCCCGGCTGAATGTCTGCGATCAGGTTGCCACCCCCCGCGCCCAGGCCGAGCTGGAAGACTTTCGCGCCCAATTCGGCCGTCCGGCCCAGGGAACCCTGCTCTACCATTGGGCTCGTCTGATTGAGCTGGTCTACGCCTGCGAACGCACCGTGGAGTTGCTGGCGGACGAGCGGATCACCGACCCCCTGGTGCGCACCCCGGCCGAATCCAAGGCGGGCCGGGGCATTGGCCATGTCGAGGCCCCACGCGGAACCCTGATTCACGATTACAGCACCGACGACAACGGGTGCATCACCCGCGCCAACCTGATTGTCGGCACCACCCACAACATCGCGCCGATGAACCTGAGCGTGCGTCAGGCGGCCGCAAGCCTGATCTGCGACGGCGAGGTCAGCGAGTCCATCCTCAACCGGATCGAGATGGCCATCCGGGCCTATGACCCGTGAATTTCCTGCGCCACGCACCGCCTGGACGGCGGGCTGCCATTGACGGTTACCCTTGTGGATCACCGCGGAAATGCGATCCGCACCCTGCGGCATTGATTCCATTCTTCTCCCATCGCCTTACATTGTCGGAGCAGCACTCTCTATGAACGATCTTGTTGAAGGAAAACAACGGAAAGTCGTCCGGGTCGAGGCGCCCAACTGCGCCTGCGGCTGCGTCGGCCACATGACCGCCGACGAACTCAAGCAACGGGCCGCCCACGACGACATGGACCTCTCCTGTCCGGTCTGCGGCCTGATTCACCTCAGTCGCGAGGAAATCGACGATCTGGAGAAACAAAAGGTGGTCAACTCGAAGCGGTATCGGGAAATCCAACGCCAGGCCGAAGCCGAGGGGTGAGGAGGCGCGCGTCGTCGAAGAAAGCGTGTTGATTGTTATGCCAGTTGGGCGAGATGTTCAGCCCGCAAAAAAAGATGGTGCAAAGAACCGCTTGCTGCTACAGTGGCGGCAATCTATGTGGCGCGTTTGCGGTTGTGCGCATTGCGTTGCTGTTTGTGGTGGTTCACCATTTAACCCGCAATAGGATTTCATGCCCTTGGCCCTGCACCCAGCCCCGATCCTGACCAGCGCGCTGCGTATTTCTGTGCATGGGATCGTGCAAGGCGTCGGGTTTCGCCCCTTTGTCTACCGACTGGCCCACCGGCTTGGCCTGGCGGGCACTGTGACCAACAACGGCGAGGGCGTGTCCGTCCATATTTCCGGTCCTCCCTCCCTGCTCGATCAATTTGTCTGCGCCCTGCGCGAACAGGCGCCGCCGGCGGCCCGCATCAGCAGGCTTGAGGTCCAACCCGCCGAAGCCCTGCCCCAGGACGCGCCGTTTCGCATCCTGCCCAGCCAACGATCCGACCGGCCCAGCACCCAGATCGCCCCGGACATGGCCCTGTGCAACGACTGCCTGGCTGAAATTCTTGATCCCTCTAATCGCCGTTTCGGCTATCCCTTCACCAACTGCACCAACTGCGGCCCGCGTTTTTCGATTGTCGAGCGGGTTCCCTACGACCGCCCCAACACCTCAATGCGGGTTTTTCCGATGTGCGAGGCCTGCAACCGCGAGTACCACGATCCCCTGGACCGGCGCTTCCACGCCCAGCCCAACGCCTGCACGGTCTGCGGTCCGCAACTGAGCTGGCATGATGCCGAGGGGCGAATGATTGTCGGCGACGGCCTGACTCTCGCCGCCCGAGCTTTGGGCGAGGGCAGGGTGGTTGCGATCAAGGGGCTGGGGGGCTTGCATCTGGCTGTGGACGGCTGTTCCGAGGCTGCCGTGGCCCTGTTGCGGACCCGCAAAAACCGACCTGGAAAACCGCTGGCCGTGATGGTCAGCAATCTGGAAATCGCGTCCCGGTTCTGTTGGTGCTCGCCCGAGGAGGCGGCCTTGCTGAGCGCGCCCGAACACCCGATTGTGCTGCTCAAGCAGCGGCAGGGTTCGGGGCTGGCTGCGGGCATTGCCCCCGGTCTGGGGGTGATCGGGGTGATGCTGCCCTATACCCCGTTGCACCACCTGCTGCTCCGCCAGCCGGAGACGCCGGCGGCCCTGGTGATGACCAGCGGCAACCGCAGCGACGAGCCGATCTGCACCGGCAACGAGGAGGCCCTGCGGCGACTGCGCGGTCTGGCCGACTGGTTCCTGCTCCACAACCGGGAAATCGTCACCCGGGTCGACGACTCGGTGGCCCGGATTATGGACAACAAGGTGCGCCTGCAGCGTCGGGCGCGCGGCTATTCGCCGGTTCCGGTGCTGCTGCAGGAACCTGCCGCCGACATCCTGGCCTGCGGCGGCGAGATGAAGAACAGCTTCTGCCTGGTGCGCAACAACGAGGCCTACCTCAGTCAGCACATCGGCGAACTGACCAACACCGAAAATTTTGATTTTTACCGGGAAAGCGTCGACCACCTGCACGCCGTGCTGGAGGCGCGGCCAGAGCGGGTGGCCTGCGACCTGCATCCCGACTATCTCAGTTCCCGCTACGCCCACGGCTTGCCCCTTCCTTGTCGCGAAGTGCAGCACCACCACGCCCACATCGGCGCGGTGCTGGCCGAGCAGGGGATTGCAGGGCCGGTGCTGGGGGTGGTCCTGGACGGCGCCGGTTATGACGCCGCCGGCGCGGTGCTGGGCGGCGAGATCTACCGGGCCGACCGAAGCGGCTACACCCGGGTGGCCCGTCTGTCGCATCTGCCCCTTCCGGGCGGCGACCGGGCGGCGACCGAGCCCTGGCGCATGGCCCTGGCCTTGCTGCATCAGGGGCTGGGCGCCGACGGCCTTGCGGAAAAGCGCCATCCATCCGGCCTGCTGACCATTGCCCCGGAGAAGAAGCAGCTGCTCGGCCAGATGATGGCCAAGGGGCTGAACTGTCCGCCCACCTCAAGCTGCGGTCGCCTTTTCGACGCGGTCTCGGCCCTGCTGGGGCTTTGTCTGATCAGCGAATACGAGGGCCAGGCCGCCATGCTGCTCGAGCATCAGGCAAGCCTGGCGGCTAGCGCAACAGACGCAGCAAACGCAGCAAGCGCGGCATCCATCCAGGCCTATCCATCAACCCTGCGCCAGGAACACGACCAGTGGCACGACCTGTGGCTGATCGATTCGGCCCCGCTGGCCGGGCTGATTCTGAGCGATCTGGCCGCCAGCCTGCCCATTCCGGTCATTGCCCTGCGGTTTCACCTCTGGCTGGTCGAATCCCTGTGCGCGGCCCTTGAGCAGGCGCGGCGGCAAACCGGCATCACCACAGCGGTTCTTGCCGGCGGCTGCATGCAGAACAAACTACTGTTTACAACCCTGAGCGAGCGCTTGCGCGACCGGCAATTCACTGTGCATGCCGGCGAACTTGTGCCAATGAACGACGGCGGCCTTGCCCTGGGGCAGGCTTATATAGGAGGTTTTCCATGTGTTTAGCGATTCCCATGCAGGTGGTTGCAATCCAGGGCGGCAGCGACGAGCTGCTTGATCCCGAGGTGGCGCTGGTCGAAAGCGACGGGGTCCGCAAGCAGATCCGCCTGGAGATGGCCGACCGGGTCCCGGCGGTGGGCGAGTATGTGATCATCCACGCCGGTTTTGCCATCCGCACCCTGACCGAGGAGGAGGCCGAATACAATCTCAGCCTGATGCGGCAGATGGCCGAGGTTCTGGAGCGGGAGGGGCGTCTGCCTGAAGCGCCGCAATGAAATGCGCCGACGCCTTCCGCAGCCGCGAAATCACCGCGCCCCTGGTGGAGGAGATCGCCCGCAGCCTGACCCGGCCGGTGCGGATCATGGAGGTCTGCGGCACCCACACCATGTCGATCTTCCGCCACGGGGTCCGCTCGCTGCTCCCCCCAGGCCTGACCCTGCTGTCCGGCCCCGGCTGTCCGGTCTGCGTCACCCCGGCCAGCCACATCAACGCCTTCCTGGCCGCCGCCCGTCTGCCCCAGGTGACTATTGCCACCTTCGGCGATCTGATCCGGGTGCCGGGCAGCGAGGGTTCGTTGGCCTCAGCCCGAGCCCAGGGCGCCCGGGTGGAGATCGTCTACTCGCCCATCGACGCCCTGACCCTGGCCCAGGCCGAGCCCGAACGCACCGTGGTTTTCCCGTCCATCGGCTTTGAGACCACGGCCCCGGCCATTGCCGCCACCATCCTCCAGGCCGAGCGGCTGGGCATTGAGAATTTCTTGATCATTGCCGCCGCCAAAACCATGCCCCAGGCCCTGGAGGCGCTGATGGCCGATCCGGAGCTGCAGGTGGACGGCCTGCTCTGCCCCGGCCACGTCAGCGCCATTATCGGCGCCGACGCCTACCTGCCTTTTGCCGAGCGGTACGGCCTGGCCTGCGCGGTGGCCGGGTTTGAGCCCGCCGACATCCTGGCCGGCCTGCTCAGTCTGATCCGGCAGATCAACCACGGTCAGCCGCAGGTCGACAACTGCTACACCCGGGCCGTGACCGCCGGCGGCAACCGCAAAGCCCAGGCCCTGATTGCCGAGGTTTTTCAACCCGCCGACAGCGAGTGGCGCGGTTTGGGGGTGATTGGAGGCAGCGGGCTGGTGTTGCGGGAAAAATATCAGCGGTTCGACGCCGTGCAACAGCTTGCCCTCAAGGTGCAGCCGGCCGTCGACCCCAAGGGCTGCCGCTGCGGCGAGATTCTCAAGGGGAGGTTGTTGCCGCCGGAATGTCCCCTCTACGGCACGGCCTGCACGCCCCTGCAGCCGGTCGGCCCCTGCATGGTGTCCAATGAAGGAACCTGCGCCGCCTATTACCGCTACAGCGGGCAGAAGGGTCGGGGCGGCCAGGGCGGAGAACGTGTGAATTTTCGTTAATCAACTGCAACCAGTGTGGGTATGAAAGCAGACTCGATCATCAGCCTAGACCACGGCAGCGGCGGACTGGCCAGCCAGCATCTGATCAGCGGCCTTATTCTCAAACACCTCACCTGCCCGCAGTTGCGGGACCTGGAAGACTGCGCGGTGCTCGGCGAATACGCCGGCCGCATCGCCTTCTCCACCGACAGCTACGTGGTGGACCCGTTGTTTTTCCCCGGCGGCGACATCGGCGCCCTGGCTGTGCACGGCACCATCAACGATCTGGCCATGCGCGGCGCCCGCCCTCTGGCGCTGAGTCTGGCGTTGATCATTGAAGAGGGCTTTGCCTACGCCAGCCTGGAGCGGATCGTCGCCTCCGTCGGCCGCTGCTGCGAAGAGGCCGGGGTGGCGGTGGTCACCGGCGACACCAAGGTGGTGCCCCGGGGCAAGGCGGACGGTCTGTTCATCAACACCTCGGGCATCGGGCTGGCCTCGCACCGTCACGACATCTCGGGCAAGAAGGCGCAACCGGGCGACGCGGTGATTGTCTCGGGAACCCTTGCCGACCACGGCGTCACCATCATGAGCCGCCAGGCCGGAATCGACATTGGCGGCGACATCGCCAGCGACACCCAGCCCCTGCACCGTCTGGTCGGCGCCCTGCTGGAAGAAGACGCCGGGCGGATACATGTGCTCCGCGACCCAACCCGGGGCGGTCTGGCCACCACCCTGTGCGAGATCGCCCAATCCTCGCAGGTGGAAATTGTGATTGAAGAGGATCGCCTGCCGATTCGGCCCGCCGTCAATGTGGCCTGCGAAATGATCGGCCTTGATCCGCTCTATCTGGCCAACGAGGGCAAGTGTTTGATTATCTGCGACCGGGACGGGGCCGAGGATGTCCTCCAGCTGGCCCGGCGAATGCCCGAGGGCCGAGACGCGGCCCTGATCGGCTGGGTGAGCGAACGTCACCCGGGTCGGGTCAGTCTGACCACCCGGATCGGCGGCTCGCGGCTGCTGGAACCGTTGACCGGCCAGCCGCTGCCTCGAATATGTTAACCATGCGTATTTTTTACTGAAGGGAGACTGAACGCCGTGCATGAACTGTCGCTGGCCCAGAGCCTGCTGGACCAACTGATCGATCTGGCCAAGGAACACCACGCCGTCCGCATCAACCGGGTGTCGGTCACCCTGGGGCCCTTTTCCGGCGTGGTCCGCGATTCCTTTGAGTTTGGCTTTAATGCCCTCAAGCAATCGCTGGAAATAGCCCGGGGGGCCGAGCTGGAACTGGAAACCCCGGACCCGGTCTACCTCTGTCTCGACTGCGGCAAGGTCTCGGTCATTCCCTTTTCCCTTCCCAGCGACCGGCTGGAACTGGCCATGACCAGCCACTACCCTAAGAAATGTCCCTGGTGCTGCCTCAACCGGCTTTCCCCCAAAGGCGGGACCGAACTCATACTCAACCAAGTAGAAATGGAGTAAATGCCATGTGCGACACCTGCGGCTGTCAACTGCACGACCATCACCACCACGACGCCAAGGTGGTTGAGGTCAACCGGAGTCTTTTGGAAGCCAACCAGAAACAGGCTCAGTCCAACCGGGGCCATATCGAACAGATGGGCGCCCTGGCGATCAATCTGATCTCCAGCCCCGGCTCCGGCAAAACCACCCTGCTGGAACGGACCATTGAGGCCTTGAAAGACACGGTGCGGATTGGCGTGATTGAAGGCGACATCGAAACCGAGCGCGACGCCGACCGCATCCGCGCCAAGGGCGTGCCGGCAGTGCAGCTGACCACCGGCGGCGCCTGTCACCTGGACGCGCCCATGGTCCACGGCGGCCTGCACGTACTGGAGCACTTTGCCAAGGGCGGCGGCTATGACCTGATCTTCATCGAAAACGTCGGCAACCTGGTCTGCCCGGCCACCTTTGACCTGGGCGAGCATCGGCGGGTTGTGCTCCTCTCCACCCCCGAAGGTTCGGACAAACCGGCCAAGTATCCAGCCACCTTTCGCAGCGCCGACCTGGTGCTGCTGACCAAGACCGACCTGCTGCCCTATTTTGATTTCTCGGTGGAAGAAGCCGTGAAAGAGGCGCAAATGCTCAAGCCCGGCCTACAGATCCTTTCGCTCTCGGCAACCACCGGCGAGGGGTTTGAGCAATGGATTGAATATTTGAAGAACATGCTGAAGAAGTAAAGCTTCACCCCCAAGCCGTCCCTTCCCGCCGCGCCATCGGGCCTTATCCGCCCGATGGCGTTCTATGCGCTCCATGTGCTGCATCCGCTCGATGCGTTCGAGAGCCGCTCGATAACTCCCGATAGCGGCCATCCGCTCCATCCGCTCCGCCTGCCCGACCATTCCCCGCTTGTGACAACACAAGTTTTCGCCACTATGCAAACTTGTGTTATCATATGACAACGTCACGATGCAATCGCTTGCCGTGTGTTCAATGTAACGTATCGTTTTTACGCATATTTTAAATTGAAAACAGGGTGGCACGGCTTTTGATTGCTCTCTTGCAGCACACCACCGCGATAGACCAATCAGCGGGCGTTGCTCAGGCGCTCGACGCGTGGAACCGGAGCCGAAAACGTTGCCGGTTGTTGATCATTGCTTTTGCGCCCGACTCGGATGCCCCTGTTGCCGGCGGGCGCGCTGGACACCGCATGCATCTGCCTAAACATCTCATACATCTTCCTAAGCCGCAGAAGATTCAGACCAAATTCATCACTGGGTTGTTGTTGGCCGCCATGCTGCTTGGCGTGGCCTCGTCTCTCGGCTTTTTTCTCCACATGCGCAACGTGCTGGAGGAAGAGGTGCAGGACAAGGCCAAGCTCATCCTGGCCCACGTTGATTCGGTGCAGCATTACGTGCGCGACGTACTCCGGCCGACCATGTATGAGCGGTTGCCGTCCGCCTTTGTCATCCAGGCGATGTCGTCGTCCTACATCTCGCGCAAGATCATGGCCCCGGTCAACGCCTCCCGCGACGGCGCCATGTTCCGTCGGGTGGCCATCGGCGCCCGCAACCCCGACTACGAGGCCAACAGCCACGAGCGCGAACTGATTCAGTATTTCCGCGACAACGGCGCCCAGGAACTTTGGCAGGGCTACAAGGTGCTGGGCGGCGAAAAATACTATCTGATGGTGCGACCGGTGCGTTTTGAGCAGGAGTGCATGTACTGCCACGGCCGCCCAGAGGATGCGCCGGTCGAACTGCTCAATCTCTATGGCCAGCGCGGCTTTGGCAAGCATCAGGGCGATGTCGCCGGGGTGGATTTTGTCGGCATTTCAGTGCACGGCAGCGTCGGCCGGGTGGAGCGGACAATCCTCACCTATTTCGCGTTTTTCGCCCTGGTGGTGCTGCTGGTTTTTTTCACCGCCAATGTGCTGTTCAAGGTGCTGGTGGTCAACAACCTCAAACGGCTCAACTCGGTGTTTCGCCGCAACGTCGACGACGCCGAAGGGTCGGCGCTGCTGCGTCAACTGGAGCAGGGCGACGAGATTGAAGAGCTGGTCGAAGGCATGGAGCAGATGAGCGAGCATCTGTTCGAGGCCAGGGGCCAGTTGCAGCATTACGCCGAAAATCTGCGCCGGATGGTGGACGAACGCACCGACGCCCTGACCGGCGAGGTTGAGGCGCGGCGGGCCGACGTTCGCCTGTTTGTCCGCCTTCTGGAAGACATGTACAAGAGCCGCTCGCGGGCCGAGCTGTGGCGACTGGCCCTGCCCCAGATCTGCAAACGCTTTGCCGCCGAGCGAATCGCCTACGTCTGCACCATGGGGGCGCAGAGCTCGTTTGTCTGGCCGGAGTCGGCGGACATGCCCGCGTTGCCTGAGAATTTTGTCGAGGTGCTGACCGGCAGCGCCTGCGCGGCCGTGGACAATCGCTTGTTTGTGCCGGTCGAGTCCAGCACCGGCAACGCCGAGGGCTTGCTCATCCTGCTGTGGCAGACCGAGGCCGAGGCCGCGCGCCACGACCGCGACGTGTTGCAGGCCCTGGGCCGGCAGCTGGGCATTGCCGCCGAGAACCTCACCGCCATCGACAGCCTGTTTCGCCAGATGAACGTGCTGACCACCATTGTCGAGGGCATCTCTGACCCCCTGGTGCTGATGGACGGCGGCTGCGCCGTGCTCACCGCCAACCAGGCGGCGCGGAGTCTGGCCCTGGAGCTGACCCACGGCGAGCGGACCGACGGCAACATCCTGGCTCTGTTCTTTGATCTCCGCTCCGAGCAATGCCCGATGCGCGAAACCATCAGCCGAGGCGTGCCCGATCTGCGCGAGGTCACCCTGGCCGGCGGCCGCTCCTTTGCCCTTTCCCTGTATCCGGTGCAGGGGCGCGACGGCATTGCCGACCAGGTGGTTGTCTATCTGCGCGAAACAACCATGGAAAAACGGATGCGGATGCAGGTTTGGCAGTCGGAGCGGATGGCCACGGTGGGCAAACTGACCGCCGGGCTGGCCCATGAGATCAACAATCCCCTGGGGGTGATTCTCTGCTACGCCGGCCTGCTCAAACAAACAATCACGGATCCGCAGCAGGCCACGGACCTGGAAATCATCGAGCGCCACACCCGCCAGGCCCAACGGGTGCTGCAGGATCTGCTCAATTTTGCCCGCCCCAAGGCGGCCGGATCGGGCACAGCCGACGCCTGCCGCGTCGCCGCCACCATCACCGAGGTCTTCTCGGTGCAGGCGGTCAAGAAAGGGGTGCGCATGACCTTGGATTGTCCTCCCCAGCCGCTGCGAGTGCGGATGGGCGTGGGCGAACTGGAACAGGTAATCAGCAATCTGGTGATCAACGCCCTCGACGCGGTAGCCGAGCAGACCGGCGACGTGCGCGTTCACGTCCGCATGGTCGCTGCCGCAGCCAACACTGCCGACACTGCAGCCGGCGGCGCAACCGACAGCGAGATGGTTGCGGTCGAGGTCGACGACAACGGGCCGGGCGTGGCGGCCGAAGACGCGCCGCATATTTTTGATCCTTTCTTCTCCACCAAAGAGATCGGGGCCGGCGCCGGCCTGGGGCTGACCGTGGTCTACGGCATGGTCGCCGATGTGGGCGGCTCGGTCGAGACCTCGCGATCCATTGAGCTGGGCGGGGCCCGATTCACGGTGCTTTTGCCTGCGGTCCACAACGTGGAGGATGGACTGTGAGCGGCTTTGCATTTACCCCAGGAAGCGCGCCGGACAACGGCAAACATATCGGCGTTGTGGTTGTCGACGACGAGCCGGATTTCGCCCGCGGCCTGGCCCGGTTGGTGGCCAGCCGTTTTGCCGAGGCCCAGGTCGAGGCGGTGCTGAGCGGCAAGGAGGCCCTGCGGATTCTGGCGACGCGTCCGGTGCAGCTAATGATCACCGATCTGCGCATGCCGGAGATGGGCGGGATGCAGTTGCTGGCCGAGGCGCTCAAGCTGCAGCCGGATCTGAGCATGGTGGTGCTCAGCGCTTACGGCACTATAGAAACCGCGGTCGAGGCGCTGCACGCCGGGGCCTACGATTTCCTCACCAAACCCATCGAGCCCGAGCAGTTGTTCCGGGTGGCGGCCAAGGGGTTGGAGCGCAGCCGACTGCTGGAGGAAAACAACCGGCTGCGGCAGATCCTGTCGCAACAGGATCAGGGCGAGATGGTGGGCGAAGGACCGGCCATGCACAAGCTGCGGCAGAGCATTGCCGCCGTGGCCCAGTCGGATTACACCGTCCTGATCCGAGGCGAATCCGGAGTGGGCAAGGAACTGGCCGCCCGCCTGATCCACCGGCTGGGAACCCGGGCCGCGCGACCGTTTCTGGCGATCAACTGCCCCTCGATTCCGGAAAACCTGCTGGAGAGCGAGCTTTTTGGCTACGTCAAGGGGGCCTTCACCGGCGCCGACAAGGATCACCAGGGCTTGTTTGCCGCCGCCCACACCGGGGCGGTGCATCTCGATGAGATCGGCGACATCAGCCTGGCGGTGCAGACCAAATTGCTGCGCTGCCTGCAAAACGGCGAAATCCGGCCGGTGGGCTCAAGCGAATCCAGGAATGTGGACGTTCGGGTCATCGCCTCCACTAACCAGGATCTGGAGGCCTGCCTGCACAACAAAACCTTTCGCGAGGACCTGTATTATCGCCTCAACGTGCTCACCGTGACTGTGCCGCCGTTGCGGGAACGTGCCGAGGACATCCCCTTGCTGGCCCGCCATTTTCTCCAGAGAACCTGCGTGGAAATGGGGTTGGCTGAAAAGGAGATGGAACCGGAGGTCCTGCAGTGGATGTCGTCCTGCCCCTGGCCGGGCAACGTGCGAGAATTGCAGAATTTTGTCCGCCGGATGACCGTGTTCTGCGCCGGCGCGCGGATGGACATGGCCTTGGTGCGCACCGTGCTAGAGGGTTCCGGTCGGGCCAATCTCGCCCCAGAGCGGGGCAGGGGGCCGAAAATCCCGCCGGCCGCCTACAAGGAGGCCAAGGCCGAAGTGGTCAACGCCTTTACCCTGGAATACGTCCGGGATCTGCTGACCCAGACCCGAGGCAATGTGTCCGAGGCCGCGCGCATATCCGGGCTGTCGCGGGTGGCCCTGCAGAAAATGCTGTCGCGGATGGGCGAACACGCCGCCACTTTCCGCGCTCTCGGCGCTCTAGAGGCTGGCGACGCTCGCGACGCCAAATCGCCCGACGATGGCGCCCCTTGATAACCAGCGAAAACATCGTTTGAATTCGTGGAAGCCAGGACCGGTTCCACGCTTGCATAAACAAACCTAAACAGGAGGAGGTTGTATGGCGCAAGAAAGCACGCACAAAACGGGAGAGGGAGGAGGCTGGATTAGCGAGGATTGGCTCGCCTTGATCCTGGGTCTCATCATTTTCGGTCTCAGCCTGGGGTCGTTCAAGGGAACGGATCTTCTCGGCTGGGGCGCCAAAACCGGCGTCTGGATTGATCCGGGCAAGGCAATCACCGCCATTGGGGCCAAATATCAGACCGTGGCGGGCGACATCACCAAGATCGACGGTCAGAAGATCACGGTGAAAAAGAAAGACGGCAAAGAGGCGACCATCGTTGCCGAAGGCGACGTCTCCCAACTGCAGGTTGGCCAGAAGTACGAGAAAAAGGGCATGTCCTCGATCATGTCGGTCACGCTCACCTATCTCTTTGCCCTGGTGATCATGACCCTGGGCGCGGTCGCCCTCGGGGCCAACGTGCCGAAGTTCATGTTTGGCTTCACCCTGGCCTTCTGGCTCAGCTATCTCTGCTGGTTCATGGGCCATTTCGCCTACATCGCCGCCACCAAGGATCAGGCCGCCAAGTTCGGCATCCCCTGGTCAATGAGCATGAGCGGCGAGTTTGGCTTCATCTTTGCGTTGATTCTCGGCCTGATCATCGGCAACTTTTTCCCCGGCCTGGCCAACATGATGAAAGAGGCGGCCCGGCCCGAGCTGTACATTAAAACCGGCATCGTCATCATGGGCGCCGGCCTGGGCATCAAGGCGGCCGAATCCTTTGGTCTGGCCTCGAACATCATGTTCCGGGGCTTCTGCGCCATTGTCGAGGCCTATCTCATTTACTGGGCGGTGGTCTATTACATTGCCCGCAAATACTTTAAGTTCAGCCGCGAGTGGTCAGCCCCTCTGGCTTCCGGCATCTCAATCTGCGGCGTGTCCGCTTCCATCGCCACAGGCGGCGCCATCCGCGCCCGGCCCATCGTGCCGATCATGGTCTCTTCCCTGGTGGTTATTTTCGTGGCCGTGGAGATGGTGATTTTGCCCCTGTTGGCCAAGTATTTCCTCTGGACCGAACCCCTGGTCGCCGGCGCCTGGATGGGACTGGCGGTGAAATCCGACGGCGGCGCCATTGCCAGCGGCGCTATCACCGACGCCCTGATTCGCGCCCAAGCGCTCGATCTGGCCAACATTAACTATGCCGAGGGCTGGGTCACCATGACCGCCACCACGGTCAAGATGTTCATCGACATCTTCATCGGCGTTTGGGCCTTTATCCTGGCCTATATCTGGTGCGCCAAGATCGACGTCAAACCGGGGCAGAAGGTCGACGCCGGCGAGATCTGGCATCGTTTCCCCAAATTCGTCATTGGCTATGTGCTGACCTTTGTCATCCTGGTGGTGATGTGCTGGCCGTCGGCCAAGATCATGGGTCCGGCCGAGAAACAGGCCGCTGAATTGAAGGCCTCGGTCACCTCGATTGAAACCAAGATGAAGGCGACCACCGACGCCACGGCGCTGGCTGGTCTCAAAGCCCAACTGGACGGGGTCAAGGCCGAGCAGAAGGCGGTCAACGACACCATGAAGGAGCCGAAAAGCTTCCTGAGCAAGGCCAAGGCTTCATCCGGCCAGGGCGACGTCTTCCGGGGATTGTTCTTCCTGCTCTGCTTCTTCACCATCGGGTTGGTGTCCAACTTCAAGAAACTGATGGAAGAGGGGTTGGGCAAGCTGGCGCTGGTCTACTGCATCAGCCTGTTTGGCTTTATTATCTGGGTGGGCCTGTTCATCTCATGGCTCTTTTTCCATGGCGTCAAGCCGCCAATTATCTAAGGAGAGATCAACATGGAACAGAAGAAAGAACAGCCCAAACTGGCTGAAGAAATGAAAAAAATGGAGTACGAGCCTCTGCTGCCGGTTGAATTGTCCCTGATTCGCTGGAGCATCGGCATCGGCGTTGGCTCGTTGTTTTTCCTCTACTACCTCAGTAAGTGGCTTTTCCCTGCCGGCCACTGAGATACAAAAACGCTAAAAATGTGAGGCCGAGATTCGCATCATGGCTAAGGCCTCTCGGTATTCTTCGAGGCGCTGTTCCCATTGGGGCAGCGCCTCGACGTCGTCATGCCATAGGGCCATTTCCTTTTCACTGATGGCGAGCCGACCTTCGGCGCAGGCAAGCACGGCCTCGGGATAGTCCATGCCGTATGTCTGCCGTCGCTCTGCAAGTTTGGCCAGGGTTTTCTTGACTACCTGCTGGCAGTGGTTGCGTTCGCGGGTGATGGAGATTTCGTATTCGTCGGTGTGCATCGTTGTTTCCTTGATTGGACAAACGGAGGAGATGCCTCCTGTTGTTGATTACGCCAGCAGCACCAGCCCGGCCATTAAGCCCATTAAGCCCATGGCTGGTTCGCTGTCTGTTGATTGCTCGGGGGCGGTCGCCGGATCGATCCGGCCAAACCGCCAGCCCACGCTCTGCGCCAGGGCCGCAAAGTCCACCCCCATCGCCGAAAGCGAAGGCCGAGCCACGTCCGGACGCAGGCAGGGCAGTTGATTGGCCAGCACCGCACAGCTTGCTTCCGCTCCGCAAAACAATTCTTTACACGATCCGGCGGCCAATCCGCGCGCTTGCGCCCAGCCTCGGCTTGCGGCCGCCCGTTCCAGGGTGGCGGCAATGCGATGGATTTCGCGGGCAATGGTCAAGCGCCGCTCGTTCATCAGGTCGGCAATGGGCGCGTCGATTTTGAAAACCAGAATGTAGCGATAGCCTGCCAGCTGCTCGCGGAAAATTGCGGGCTTGATTGCATGCGGCGGACAGCCGGGGGCCAGTCCGTAGCTGGCGCATCGGGTGGGCGCGGCGCACATCTCGGCAAAACGGTCCTCAACTTTCAGGCTGTGAGCCGGAATAATCGCCGCATCCGTGGCCCCAAGAAATCGGGCTTGAGCCTTCAGCCCCTCCAGATTTTCCTTTTCGTTTGGCATAGCTATGTGTTGGTGGGGGACAAAAGAGCGGTTGTGCCAGCGATTGAACGACATAGCGTATCCGGTTGGCAACCGGCGCGTGGTGGAGGACGACGGTAAGGCGGTATTCGTTAGCAACAGGTGAGAAATATTGGGTAAAATTGATCGGGCAGAGCAAAGTTCGCCGGGTTGGCAGCAGGCGGGGCGACCATGCGATCCGCAAGATTGCGCAGGTCGACATCGTCAATAAAAAAAATCCACACCGCCGCGAGCGATGACGCGCTGTCGCAATCCGGCAACCGCAAATTTGGCTCAACGTGGCATGGGGGGACTGTATCAGCTCGACTCAGGGAGTCAATGGAAAAATAACAAGCAGGGCCCTCCGCACCCGTTTAAAAGATCATGCTGATTTATTGAAAAGTAACAATCATTCCTGTTTGCTCGGCTATCAACGACTGGATAGTTGCATTGTTTTCAAAATTTTGATTGTTGTGTGATGATACGTTTAAGCATCCAAGGGTAAAAAATGAAAAAAGTACAATAACAAAAATCATGATCATCGGATTCTTTTTCATAAGATAGGCTCATTGTTGATGTTTCATTTTATTTGTCTGTTTTTGTTAATACAATTTCTTGCCTCAATGGTTAGAAAATGATACAAACATCCATCAAGCTGCACATCTCGTTTGAGTGTTGTAAATGACCTTACTGCCGCAAAAAGCCCTAAGCAATCGTCAGATTGGTATTACATGTTGTCAACATGCACATGTTCGCAAATTCGACACCGTGGATATTTTAATTTTATTCCAATAAGTTAAATGTGATCTGTCCTGGTTTTCTTATGCCTTTTAAACCGGTAACGCCTAAAAAAATTTCAAGTCAAATTGCCGACCAGATACGGGAGTCCATTCTTGCGGGAGAATTTGCACCAGGGGAAAAATTGCCTCCCGAGCGAGAATTAATCAGAGCGTTCGGCGTCTCGCGGCCTTCCGTCCGCGACGCGCTCAATCTGTTGGCTGCAATGGGGTTGGTTGCGTCGCATCAGGGAGGCGGCACTGTTGTCCGGTCACTGATCGATTCACAGCAGGGCAAAGCCCTCAGAGATCTGATCCGCACAACGCTTGATCGGGCCATCGAGGTTATTGAAGTGCGTAAATGCCTCGAATCATGGGCTGCATTTTACGCTGCCCAGCGAGCTCTTCCGGAGGATTTGCGCAAGATGGAAGAGGTGCTCTCACTGATGAAAGACAATTTGATCGACATGCAATCCTCGGAAGACTTAGACGCGCGTCTGCATGTCTGCATTGCCCGAGCCAGTCACAACGTCATTTGGTTGCACATGATACAAAGCCTTTTTGAAGCGATGAAGGAGTTTCAGGGAGGGGTGTGGCGAGTGGTGTATCGCACAAAAAAAGACTATCGATTGCTATACAAGCACCACGTGGCCATTGTGGTTGCAATCTGCGACAGAGACGCCGACGCCGCACGCCAAGCGATGCTCAATCATCTTGGTTTTGCTGAGCAGCGCAGCTGTGATTATTTGGCCAATCTGTGAAATGCGCCTCTGTACTGCCCTGTGGTCCGGCATCCGTCAGGGCTCTCCGCATCGTCATTTCGACCGGGAGTGATCAACATTTTTGAGATTTTTCCCTCTGGTCAAAATGCCCGTTAAAGGGAATTGTCAAGCCGTAACCTGAAAAGCCTTTGAATAATCGAAGGTTTTCTGATGCACGATGAGTGTGTGCATAATGCTCAACAATTTTTTGGCCATTATGA
>NZ_JAVBXR010000126.1 GCF_030824455.1 Desulfobulbus sp. | reverse complement strand
TCGTGCTGCTTGATTGCGGCAGCCGCGACATCAAGTTTGTCCGTTTTCATCAGGGCGAGGTGGCGGACATGGGCTGGAACGCTGAATGCGGCGCCTCCATGGGCTTCACCATCGAACTGTTGGCCGCCTACTACCGGCTCGACTACGCCGCCATCCCGGCGCCGACCTCCGGCTTTTCCATCACCTGCGGCGTGCTCGGCATGAGCCACATCTTCGACGCCGTGGTTTCCGGAGCCTCCGAAGCCGAGGCGGTGGCGAAATTTGTGCGCGGCATTGCCCTGAACGCCTACCGTTTCGCCCACGAACCGGAAGAATTGTTTCTTTCCGGCGGACTCTGCGACAATCCGCTGTTTGTCGCCAGTTTTCCCTGTCAGGTGCATCCCCTGGGCCGCTTTGTGCTGCTGGAGGGTTTGCGCGCCACCCTTGGCGACAACTCGGCTCTGCGGGCCTTTACGCCGTTGGTCAAATAAAAAAAGCCGGCCGCCTCAAAAGAGACGCCCGGCTTGCAATCATTCCAGGACAAAGAAGCAATCAACCCTTCTTGTCTTTTTTCTTCTCTTTCTTTTTGTCCTTCTTTTTGTCCTTTTTCTTCTCTTTGTCTTTGTCCTTCAAAGGACAACTGCCGCACATCTTGCCTTTCTTCAGATAACCTTCACAGCACTTGTCCTTTTTTTTGTCTTTACCCATGGTGCGCCTCCTTCCGTTTGCCAAGGATCGTGCAACGCCCGCCGTTCCACATCACGACTCTGCAGCCTGAGAACAAAAGGTATGACCAGCGTCAGGGGATGAAAAGGGGATTATTCCTTTTTCTCTTTTTCTTTCTCTTTTTCCTTGGCCGGCGCTTGGATCTCCATCAATTCAACCTGGAACACCAGCATTGAGCCGGGCTCGATCACAGGAGGAGCCCCACGGTCGCCATAGGCAAGATCCGGCGGAATGTACAACTCGTAGGTCGAACCGACTTCCATCAACGGCAGGGCTTCCTGCCAGCCGGCAATCACCTGATTGACCTGGAACACCGCCGGCTCGTTGCGTTTGTAGGAGCTGTCGAACTCCTTGCCGTCCAGCAGAGTTCCCTTGTACTGCACCTTGACGGTGTCGGTCGGGGCCGGTTTGGCGCCCTGCCCTTTTTTCACCACCTTGTACTGCAGACCCGACTTGGTCTCGGTCACCCCTTCCTTGCCCTTGTTCGCCTTCAGGAAATCCTCGGCAGCCTTGCGGTTCTTCTGGACCATGGCCACCGTCTTCTGGATCTGTTTTTCCTGCTGACGTTTGGCAAAGGCCTGTTGAATTGCAGCGGCGTCGGCGGCGGAAAGCAGCGGCTTGTTGCCGTTGTAACCGTCAACAATGCCCTGCTGCAGCACGTTGAGGTCAAACTTGTCCTCAAGGCCTTTGAAATACTCGCCAAGATCAAGGCCCATGGCGTAGCTCAATTTCTGCTCGTCATTTTTCAACTCCATCGGCTGATCGGCCGCGAAAGCCGTTCCCGCCATGAGCAGCAGGACAAGCAGACCAGACACATACAATTTCATACAGTTCTCCTTTTTACGGTGATTGGGGGGGGTAACAGGAAGCGTTGGCGATCCCGTCGGCAGGCACAGGCCATCGGGATCGCTGCGCCAAATTTCACATCATTGCGCAACAGCGAAAAATCTGCCGCGAACTGCCGTCTTGCCTCGCCGGAGAGGCCGCCTTCGCCACCATTCAGGCAAACGCTGAGTAAAGCTAATCACCCTTGCCCGCATGGTGTCCACTACTTTCGCAACTGGCGGCAATTTTTTATAATTTCCTTCGATCAACAACCCGCTTGGCCTTGCCTTCCGACCGCTCCAGGGTTTTCTCCTCAACCAGTTTGACGTCGACGCTGACGCCGACTTCAGAGGCAAGGCGACTTTTGATGCGGTCCACCACCATGCGCTGCTTCTTCATCTCGTCAAAAAAGATCGACTCCATCACCTCGACCAGCACCGTGATTTTGTCGGCATGGTTCTCGCGCTCAACAATGATCTGATAATGGGGCTCGACTCCCTCGACCTCGAACAGCACCTTCTCGATCTGCATGGGGAAGACGTTGACGCCTTTGATGATCAGCATGTCGTCGGTGCGGCCCATCACCCGCTCCATCCGTTTCAGCGTCCGCCCGCAGGGGCAGGCGCCGGGGATGAACCGGGTTAAATCCCTGGTTCGATAACGGATCATGGGAAAGGCTTCCTTGGTCAGGGTGGTGATCACCAGTTCCCCGACCTCGCCTTCCGGAACCGGCTCAAAGGTTTTGGGGTCAAGAATCTCCAACAAAAAGTGGTCTTCGTTGATGTGCAGGCCGTTGCATTCGCTGCATTCGCCGGCAACCCCCGGCCCCATGACCTCGGACAGACCGTAGTTGTCGGTGGCGACAATGCCCAGTTTCTGGTGGATTTCCTTGCGCATGCCCTCGGACCAGGGCTCGCCGCCAAACAGGCCAAAGCGCAGGGAAAGCCCGTTGGGGTTGATGCCCATCTCCATCATGGCGTCGGCCAGCACCAGGGCGTAAGAGGGGGTGCAGACCAAGGCCGTGGTTTTGAAATCCTGCATGATCTGGATCTGCCGCTTGGTGTTGCCGGCTGAAATCGGGATGACCGAGGCCCCGATCAACTCCGCCCCGTAATGGAGGCCAAAGCCGCCGGTAAACAGGCCGTAGCCAAAGGCGATCTGGATGACGTCGTTCTTGGTCACCCCAGCGGCGGTGATCACCCGCGCCACCAGGTTGGACCAGGTTTTGATGTCGTTGCGGGTGTAGCCGACCACGGTGGCCTGCCCCGAGGTGCCGGAGGAGGAATGCACCCGGACCACGTCGCGCAACGGCACCGCGAACAGACCATAGGGGTAGTTGGCGCGCAGATCCTGTTTTTCGGTGAACGGCAGCCGCCGCAGGTCGTCCAGAGAACGGATGTCGTCGTAGTTGAACTTCAGCTGCTCAAATTTCTTTTTGTAAAAGGGGACGTGGGTGCCCACCCGATAGAGCGTCGACTGCAACCGCTCCAACTGGAGTTGCTCCAGGTCTTCCCTTGCCATGCATTCTCGTTCCGGTTCCCAGTACATAATGAGATTTCAGTCTGTAGGTGTTTAGTCTGTAGGCGTTTAGGTGGTGCGTCTGTCAGGTCGTTCGGTTGTTTCCATTGTCCGACAGATACAGTCTAAGCGACCTCATCAATCTTTTCCCGACCCAGATAGGCCCGCTGCACATCCGAGTTGGCCAGCAGGTCGGCAGACGGCCCCTGGACAATGACCTTGCCGACCTCCAGCACATAACCGCGATCGGCAATGCCCAGGGCGGCCTTGGCGTTCTGCTCGATCAGCAGCACCGTGTTGCCCTCCGCCCGGAGCCGCAGAATAATCTGAAAAATGTCGCGGACGATCAAGGGCGCCAGCCCGGTGGAAGGCTCGTCCATCATCACTAGCCGGGGTTTGGACATCAGCGCCCGGCCCATGGCCAGCATCTGCTGCTCGCCGCCGGAGAGCGTTCCGGCCAGTTGCCGCCGCCGCTCGCGCAGGATGGGGAACAATTCGTATTGATGTTCCAGTTCCTTGAGCACGGCCACCCGACCCTGGGTTTTCTGGAGCACATGGCCGCCGAGCAGCAGGTTCTCCTCCACCGACATCGGCGCGAACACTTGGCGTCCTTCCGGCACCAGCACGCATCCGGAGGCGACGATCTGCCCCACCGAGGTCCGAGCGCAGGAGCGGCCAAGAAAACTGATCTCGCCCTGCATCGGTTTGATCAGGCCAATGACGGTGTGCAGCAACGTAGTTTTGCCGGCCCCGTTGGCGCCGATCATGGCCACGATCTCGCCGGCGTCGACATGCAGGGAGATGTTTTTCAACACCCGTAATTTGCCGTAGCCGGCGTCAAGGTTGCGGATCTTCAGCATGCGACACGTGCGAAGGAGGGTCGGCTCGACTGGCGCAAGCACTCAGCCGGCATCGTCCTCTCCCAGATAAATTTTAATGACTTCAGCGTCCTTCTGGATGTTGGCCGGCGTGTCCTCAGCCAGCTTGGAGCCGAAACTCAACACCACGATCTCGTCGGAGATGTCCATCACCAGCGACATGTCGTGCTCCACCAGCAGCACGGTGACTCCCATGTCCCGGATGGCGCAAATCAATCTGGCCACCTCGGCGGTTTCATAGATGTTCAGCCCGGCGGCCGGTTCGTCGAGCAGGAGCAGCTTGGGTTCGCTCGCCAGGGCGCGCGCCATCTCCACCGCCCGTTGCTGGCCAAAGGCCAGACTGGTGGCCTCGACCCCGGCCAAATCGGCAATCTGCATCAGCTCCAGCAGCTCAAGGGACCGGGCGCGGATGGCCCGCTCCTCCTTCCAGGTGGAGGGCAGATTGAACATGCCGGCAAAAAAACCGCTCCGGCTTTGCACGTGCCGTCCGACCATGACGCATTCCAGCGCGGTCATGCCGTGGAACAGTTTGATGTTCTGGAAGGTCCGCGCCATGCCCAGCCGGGCGACCTGATGCGTCTTTTTGCCCTGGATTTCCTGGCCTTGAAAAACGATGGTTCCGGCGCTGACCGGCAGATTGCCGGCGATCAGGTTGAACAGGGTGGTCTTGCCGGCCCCGTTGGGACCGATCACCGCCTTGATGCTGCCGGCGGCCACCTGGAAACTGACGTCGTTGACCGCGTGGAGTCCGCCAAACCGCTTGTGCACCCCTTGCAGCGCCAGCATCGGCGTGTTCAAATCCTGCACACCGCTCATGACGGGCCCCCAAGGAACATGCGGCGCAGCAGCGGTTTCAGGCGCAGACTGAGGATGCCGTCCGGGGCAAAGAGCATGACGAAAATCAGAATCAGGCCAAAAACCGCGTCGTCAAAGGCCCCGAACACGCCGCGCAGGGACAGAAAGGTCAGCCCCACGCCCATGATCAGCGCGCCCCAGAGGTTGGTCATGCCGCCCACCGCCACCAGGGCCACATAGCGCACCGACTTCATCACCGAGGCCTCGCTGGGACCGATGCCGCCGTTGAAGTGGGTGAGCAGCGCGCCGGCGACGGCGGCGTAAACGGCGCTGAGAATAAAGACCTGCAGCTTGAACCGGGCAGTGTCAACGCCCGAGGCCTCGGCCGCCTCTTCGGAGCTGTGCAGCGAACGCAGGGCCCGACCGACCCGCGAGCCGATCAAGTTGAGCAGCAGCCAGGCCCCGACGATGAGCACACCCCAGGCCAGATAAAAATTGGCCACCCGATGTTCGACGTCGCCGCTGATCACCAGCGGCCCCCAACTGCCCAGGGCCGGCAGCAAGGTAAAGCCGGGCGTCTCGGAAATGCCGTCGGCCTCGCCAAAATAGGGAGAGGCCAGCAGGATGCGATAGATGATGGTGCCAAAGCCCAGGGTGGCCATGGCCAGGTAATGCCCCTTGAGCTTGAGCACCGGCACGCCGATGATCAGGGCGATCACGGCGGCGGCGGTTACCGCGCAGCCGCAGGCGGCCCACGGCGACACGGTCAGCAGATGGGCGCCGTAGACGTCCTGGCCGGGAACCAGCAGCCCCAGGCCGTCCAGGAGCCGAACCGGCCACGACGCCTCAAACGGGGCCAGATTGCGGGTGGTCAGGGCGGCGGAGACATAGCCGCCGATGGCAAAAAATCCGGCGTGGCCAATGGAAATCTGGCCAGCGTAGCCCATGAGCACGCCCAGGCCGATGATCACCAGCCCGTAATAGGCGGCCATGGTCAGCTGGGTCAGATAAAAAGGGGCGTCGGCGAGCACGGTCAGCAGATGCAGTCCCACGGTCGCCAGACAGAGCCCGGCCAGCGAGTAGTTTTTCCGGGTCAGCATCAGAAGTCCTTCAACCGCGCCGCCTCACTGGAGCCGAACAGTCCGTGGGGTTTGACAAAGAGGATGATCAGGAGAATGGCGATGGAAATGGCGTCCTGAAAGGCCAGCGGCACCACGGACACGGAAAAGGCCTCGATGATTCCAAGCAGGATGCCGGCTGCCACAGCGGCCATGGAGTTGCCCAGACCGCCGAGAATGGCCACGGTGAACCCCTTGATCGCCAGCGAAGTTCCGGAATCGTACTGGGTGTAGGTGATCGGCGACATCACGCAGCCGGCCAGGGCACCGATGCCGGCGCTGAGCATGAACGACAGGGTCACCATGTTGCGGGCGTTAATCCCGCAGAGCAGGGCCGCCGTCCGGTTGGCGGCGCAGGCCCGCATTTCCCGGCCAATCGGCGTGCTCTTGAAAAAGAGGCTCAGTCCGCCCATCATCACCCCGGAAGCCGCGATCACCCACACCACCTGGGGCGAAATGTGGACGCTGCCCACAGAAAAGGTGGTGATCTCGTTGCCGTAGAAATAGGGCAGGCTGCGGATGGATTCGCCCCAGATGTGCAGGGCCGATTCGCGCAACAGGATGGAGATGCCGATGGTGATGATGATCAATCGCAGCACCGAAGGACTCTGCAGCCAGCGGATGAACAGCATTTCAATGGCGGCGCCGATCAGCATGGTCAACGCCGTTGCCGCCGCAATCGCGCACCACAGCGGCATGAACGGCAGCAGGGAGATGGAGATCATGCCGCCGAGCATCACAAATTCGCCCTGGGCGAAATTGATGATGCCGGTGGCGTTGTAAATGATGTTGAACCCAATGGCGACAACGGCGTAAATGGCGCCGTAGGTGATGCCGGCAAAGAGGTATTGAAAAAAAAGATCCAGACTCATGCAAGTGAACACTGTGCGGCGGGCGCCGCTCGACGCCCGCCGACGCAGACCTTATCGGCCCTGATAGAGGATAAATTTCCCGTCTTTGACCGTCATCATGGCAAAAGAGTCAATAGCCAACCCGTTGTGATCCTGCGGCGTAAAGGAAAACACGCCGCCAACGCCGGCAAATTTTTGCAGGCCCTCGACCGCGTCGCGCACCTTGGCCCGGTCGTTGCCGGCCTGCTTGATTGCCGCGGCCACCATGTTCATGGCGTCAAAGGCGTAGCCGCCAAAGGCGGAGGCGTCTTCCTTGTACTTGGCCTCATAGTCGTTTTTATACTGGGTGAGCAGCGCCTTCTGGGGATGAGCGGCCTCTAGCGCGTCCGCCACCAGCAGGCGGCCGCAGGGGAAGATGATCCCCTCGGCGGCAGCCCCGGCGGCCTGGGCGTACTTGATGTTGCCAAAGCCGTGGCTTTGGAACAGCGGCGCCTGCCAGCCCACCTGGCGCATATTCTTGGCAATGATCGCCTGGGCCGGGACCACCGACCAGTTGACCACCGCCTGAATGAAGGCGTCGGCCTTCAGCTTGGCCACCAGGGCGCTGAGATCGGTGGCCTTGCTGTCGTAGGTCTCGGAGGCCGCCACCTTGATGCCGAAGCTCGGGGCCATTTTCTCCAGCTGCTCCTTGCCGGCCTTGCCGAACCCGTCGTTGCCGGCGGCAATGGCGATGGTGTTGATTTTGAGGCGCTGCATCTCCTCAAAGATCATCTGGGCGGCAAAGCTGTCTTTCTGCGGCGTCTTGAATACATACCGGGCCACCGGATCAACGATCACCTCGGCGGCGGCGCAGGAGATCAACGTGGTCTGACCGTCCTCGGCCACCTTCTTCACCGCTAGCGACTCGCCGGAGGTCGAGGGGCCGATGATCGCCACCACCTTCTCCTCCTCGATCAGCTGTTTGGCAAAGGAAACCGCCTTCTCCGAGCTGCCGGCCGAATCCTTGACGATCAGTTCAACCGTGTCGCCGTTGATGCCGCCGGCCTTGTTGATTTTCTCGACCACCATCTCGGCGCTCCGCGCCTCTGGCCCGCCCAGGAAGGAGGCCGGGCCGGTCACCGCAAAAATCGCGCCGACCTTGACCGTGCCCGCCGTCGCCGTCGACAGCGCCGACGCCAACACCAGGCACCCGGCGGCGCACCCCAAAGCCCATCGTCTGATACCGCTTTTCATCTTTCCCCCCCTTTTCACAAAATGCACTTGAATAAAAAACATCGCCCGACCGAGACCGGCGAGGACGATGCAAACCCCTGGAATCCTACAGGGCGCAAATCTGGGTGCCGGTCAGCAGGGTAAAACTGTTGGCCTGCAACATTTCAATCGCCTTGTCCATCTCGTCGAAACGGAAGATCAGCACCGCGTTGGCGCCGCTCTTGTTGACAAAGGCGTACATGTATTCGACGTTCAACCCGGCCTCGTTGACCACCTTGAGCACGCTGGCCAGCCCGCCGGAGCGATCCGGCACCTCGACCGCCACCACGTTGGTCTTGCCGACGGTGAATCCTCCGGCGCGCAGGGCCTCCTTGGCCAGATCGACCTTGTCGACGATCAGGCGCAGGATGCCGAAGTCGGCGGTGTCGGCCACGGACAGGGCGCGGATGTTGATGTCGTTTTCAGCCAGGATCCGGGTGATTTCCGCCAGACGACCGGATTTATTCTCGAGAAAAACCGCAATCTGTTCGACACGCATACGATCCTCCATGGGGTAGGTGGATAGGTTTTAGGTTGATAGCCTGTAGGCGTTTAGTCTGTCAGCTAAAAACGATAAAAAAATGCCTATTTTCGCTAACAAGCTACAGACTAAACAACCTGAAAAGCTAAACGACTACATTTTCCTGCGATCAATCACTCGCTGCGCCTTGCCTTCGGAACGCTGGATGGAGCGGGGTTCGACCAGTTTGACCTTGCAGGTGACGCCGAGCATGTCCTTGATCTCCGCCTGGATCTTTTTGCTCAGCTTTTCGAGCACCTTGATTTCGTCGGAGAAGATGTGGTCGCTGACCTCAACCAGCACCGCCATGACGTCGAGGTTGCCGTCGCGGGTGACCTCGATCTGGTAGTGGGGTTCGACGCCCTCGATGCCGACCAGCACGTGTTCCACCTGGGAGGGGAAGACGTTGACCCCGCGAATGATCAGCATGTCGTCGGTGCGGCCGGTGACCTTCTCCATCCGGATCAGGGTGCGTCCGCAGCCGCAGGGCTCCAGGAACAGACGCGAGATGTCCTTGGTCCGGTAGCGGATCAGGGGAAAGGCCTCCTTGGTCAGGGTGGTGAAGACCAGTTCGCCGGTTTCGCCGTAGGGCAACGGCTCCAGGGTGTCGGGATCAACGATCTCGGGCAGGAAGTTGTCTTCCAGGATGTGCATGCCGTGATCGGAGTGGAGACACTCCATGGCCACGCCGGGACCGATGATCTCGGAGAGGCCGTAGATGTCCACCGCCCGGATGCCCAGCTTGCGCTCGACCTCTTCGCGCATGTTCTCGCTCCACGGCTCGGCGCCGTGGATGCCGACCCGCAGCTTCAATTCCTCGGGCGAGACGCCGGAGTCGATCATGGCATCGGCCAGATTGAGGGCGTAGGAGGGGGTGGACAGCAGCACGGTGGAGCCGAAATCGCGCATGATGGTGATCTGGCGTTTCGAGTTGCCGCCGGACACCGGAATGACCGTGGCCCCGAGGGCCTCAATGCCGTAATGGGCGCCAAGACCGCCGGTGAACAGGCCGTAACCGTAGGCGTTGTGCACCATGTCGCCCTTGGTGACCCCGGCCATGGTCAGACAACGGGCCATGACCGAGGCCCACAGGCCGATGTCCGCCGCCGTATAGCCGACCACGGTCGACTTGCCGGTGGTGCCGGAAGAGGCGTGCACCCGGATGACGTCGTCCATGGGCGTGGCGAACAAGCCGAAGGGATAGTTGTCGCGCAGATCGTCCTTGGTGGTAAAGGGCAGTTTGCGCAGATCAGCCAGCGACTGGATGTCGCCCGGCTTGACCCCGGCCGCGTCCATCTTTGCCCGATAGGGCAGCACCTTGTCGTACATCCGGCGCACCAGGGCCTGCAGCCGTTTCAACTGGATCGATTCCAGCCCGGCCCGCGGCAACGTCTCGATTTCTTCCACCCACATCATCGTTTCACCTCTTGCTCAGCTTTGGCGCTGTCTGCCCGGTTGCCGCCGGTTCAGGCGTAGACCGCCGCCCGACCAGCGGCAAAGGCTTGTTTGTTGACCTCGCGGAACCGCTCCTTGACCGTCGCGTCAATCACCCCAAGAAAGACGTCCGGGCTGACCGCGAGGAAATTGGACATGGCCCCGACCATGGCGACGTTGGCGGTGCGCAGTTCGCCCACCGACTCGGCCACGGCAAAGGCGTCGATGGCCACTACCTTGATGTGGCGGTTTTTCAGCTCGTCGAGGATGTTTTCCGGATAGCTGGCCTTGCCCAGCGCCACCGACGGCGGCAGGATCTTCTGGGTGTTGACCACAACGGCGCTGTCCTTGTGCAGGTAGGGCAGATAACGGACCGCCTCCAAAATCTCGAAGGCCACCAGGATATCGGCCGTACCCAGTTCGATCAGCGGCGAGTAGACCTTCTCGCCGTAGCGCAGATGGGCCTCCACCGAGCCGCCGCGCTGCGCCATGCCGTGGACCTCGCTTTTTTTGACGTCAAACCC
>NZ_JAVBXR010000081.1 GCF_030824455.1 Desulfobulbus sp. | reverse complement strand
GCTGCGTTTGCTAACTTAACTCGTTTTGTTTTCCGTGTCAACCACTTTCTTTTTGGCCGCCAGCGAATTACCACTCTGCAGTTGCACCTGCGAAGCAACGAGGCGTGAATATAACCCAAGTCTGCAGGGGACGTCAAGGGGAAATGTCTATTGAGATCGAGAAAATGGAACCTGCAACGCCCCCTGGTTGAGACGCTGCAGATTTGGGCGTAATTATAGGCTGATGTTGCTATTGATTGCTCTCGGCGGCGGCTGTCCAGTGGGTCAGCGTTTCAATGATTTTCTGCGCCTGCGCCACGCTCGAGATGTTGAATTTTGATTTTGTCTGGTATTGGCCGTTTCTTTTCTGGTAGCGACGGATGGTGAATTTATCGGCGCTGTATTCCTGGGTGTTCTTGTCGTAATCTTGATAACGGAAAAGGATGGTTGTCCATGCGCCTTTGGAAAGAACTTCCTTGTCGATTTCCTTGACGATCAGCACGCCCTCTTCTTCGTAATTTACCGTTAAATCCTCTATCGTTTCCGCCATGATAAGTCCTTGGTTGGTATGGTTGACATTGAGTTGTGGGAGAGCGGACGAACGTACCGCAACACCGGCAAAAAGGCAATCGGGTTCCCTTCTGCCTCTGCAAGCGGAACACCATCCGTGCACTGGGTCGTGATTTGACGCCGCTACTGCTCAAATTCATAGAGGAGATCGCCGCCGCTTTGCGAAGCCCCGGTTTCCGTTAGAAAGTAAAAACCCGCGCCGAGAGTGTAGCGAGTGGTGAAGCTTCCAGATTCCTTAACCAGATCTTTCCCGTAACCAACATAAAAATCCGGAGTGATCCAGCTGCCGAACACCAATGAAAAGTCGTCATAATTATCGCCTGTTTCGAGTTTAATCTCATCAATCATGGAAAGCGTCTTGATGCTCTGCAGGTAGGGCACTAGACCGCCTAACCCTGCCTTGTCTGCTGCTTTCCCTATGAATCCGACGTCATGCCTGGTCTCGCCGCCAATCGCGGTGTTCTCGAGCAGATTGCTGACGATGGCGGATTGCTCCATGGCTGGAGTTGAGTAAAAGGAAATGTTTGGGTGTTGGAGAAAACCGTCGACGATGACGCCGGTCGTCACTTTTTCGTTTTTGTTTTCACTGCGCAGTTCAATCCCGGGATTGGTTAAGGGGCCTCCGGAGAACAGCAAGCGGCCCACATCTATTTTTAAGCGTCTGCCGTAGATCGTAAACGAACCGTCGCGAATGTTGAGGGTCCCGTTGCCGACGTGCGGTCGTCCTGGTTGGCCTGCAATGTGTAAATTGCCGGTGACGGCGCCGCGCAATCCGTAGGCGTCGAGCTGGACATCGTCGCCTGCTGTCATGTTTACAGTCGTGTAAAGGGGCAGGGTGGCGGTCGTCGTGGTCGTCGCCGCAGGTTGTTCGTCGTCGACCACGATGATGTCGCTGGATGGAGGGGTGGCGCGATTGATGTCTATGGAGGTGATTTTTGCGCTGGGAATATTGATTTCCCCGCGTATTTCTCTTTGCTGTTTGTTGAAAACAAGCTGCAGATCCGGCGAAGCTTCCAGTTCCAACCCTGGCAGGCGGACGGCTTGGAAATTTTGACCAGTCAGATGCACGGAGACGAATTGCGAGGTCGATTGGCGCAACTGAATCGTGCTGGCCGCCTGAAGCTCGCCCTTGCCTGAGCGAGCCGTGGCCTCGAGGCGAACGGTCGTGGCATCCCCTTGGAGGGTGACGAAGAGCGGCACCAGGGTGATCCCCAAGGCCGGTATCTCGGCCTGGCCGTTGACCAGTTCGATTTTACCGGTGATCAGCGGGGCGGTCGCCGAGCCGCTGACTGTGGCTTGCCCCTGCATCGCGCCGGAAAGGTTCGCTGCATTGTCGGTCAATAAGGCGACCGGAGAGAGATCCTCCACGTGAACCTGGAGGGAGCCCTGTAAAGGAGACTGGCTGAGGTTGGCTGCCAATAGATCGGCCGCGGTAAGTTTGAATCCGGCCTGGATGCTGCTGTTGTCAGAGAGTTCGCTGCTCAACGTTGCCTGCAGTCGGTTGTTGGCGTAGTCGGCCCGCACCGTGTTTTTCCGCCACCGCAGGCGACGCTCGCCGCCGTCTGCAATGGGCAGGCGCATAGCCACATCGGTTCCGTCACAGTTGAGTGTGCCGGCGATGATCCTGGCGCGTTGACCGGTTACGTCCAGTACAGCGTCGAGCTGCCCTTCAAGCGGGCGCGGCGTTTGGAAGAACTCGCTTGCGGCCTGCAGAGGCAAAGCGGCAAGCGTACCGTGCATTTGCCAGACACTGGTCGGCGGCAGCCATGAGCCGTTGATGCACAAGCGGGCGGAAGAAGACGAGGCAAGGCAGGCCGGTTTCAGTTCCACCTTCTCCGCGGAGGCGGAAAATGCCGCAGGTTGTTGCTGGCGCCAGTCGCCCAATGGGCCGCCGGTCAGTTGGGTCAAGCGGGTCTCCCGGAGCGTTCCTTGCCAGTGGCGATCCATAAAAGATCCTTGGGCGGCGAACCCAGCCGAATACTCTGGAGTTCGCGCCTCGGCGACCAAGGTGTGATCCTTGAGCGAGCCTTTCCACTGCGCTTTGGCCTGAGTGAGATTGACGCCTGCAAGTTGCGCTTGTTTGGCCGTGACTGTTGCGGCAAGGGAACCTTCCGCGGCAAGCGTCCCCTTGGTTTCCAGATTGATGGATTCGATGCGGTCGCCCCCGAGGCCAACGCGGGAACTAGTGATTTTGAGGGTGAATTCGGGTTTGGCGGAAGGCCCCGTGACTTTGGCGTTGAGGTCGATCTTGCCCCGTGCGTTTGGCCACAGTTCGCCCAGATTGCCGGATTGCAGCTTGACGGAAAGGTCTACAGTGTCGGCAACCTGGCCCTGGATCTGCAATCCGGAGCCGGCGCTGGTCAGGGCGAAAAGGGGAATGCGAACCTGCCGGCCCCGGAGGAGCGCTTCGCCTTTGCCGGCCAGGGGGAAGCCGCGTAAGGTTCCCTGCAGTTGGGGCAGGCGGAAGGAGGCGCGGACGTCGTCGCCGTCAAGGCGCCCCTCAGTGTTCAGTGTGCAGGAAACATCACCGGGCCAGTCGGCAAACATCAGGGCGGGGTTAATATGGGCGCCGTGGACCTCCGCTTCCCAGGACAACGCTGGGTTCCAGGCCAGGCGCCCCTTGGCGGCCAGCGAAGATTTTCCCTGCGCGAGCTGAAGGCTTTGGATGCGGATCCCGTCGAAATCGCCCTCAAGGTCAGCGGAAAGCGCGGTTGCTTCTTTGAGGCCAGGCAATCCGGCGGACGATTGAATGGCAAGACGGTAATCATCCAAGGTTCCCAGGCCTGTAACGACAACATCGGCAAACCGTTGCTCGGGCCAGTCGTGATGGATTGCCGGCAGAGCCGCCGTCGGACAGTGCACCTGCGCTTCCCAGGTGGTTGCTCCCAGGAGCTTGTTGAGCCGGCCGCTGAGATGGGTAGGGAACGGGCTGTGGAGATCAGCGTCGATCTGCAATCCATTGACGGGGCCGGAAATCGTGCCGCGTCCGGCAATGGGCTGGTACCCCTCCGGGCGGATGAGTGCCTCGATGGTCGATTGCACCGGATAGTCGTTGCCGGTTTGCAGCCCGCCCTTGGCCCTGATCGTGCTTTCCTTGCCGATGAGCGCCAAGTCGTCAAAGGTCAAAGCTTGACCGTGATAGATTAGGTTGGCAAGCGTTGCCGTGTCGAGTCGCCAGATTTCCGCCTGGTCAGAGAAAATGGTAATGCCGTCCACAGAGACGTGCTCGACCATCAGGCGTCCAGGAAAAGAAAAAGGCGCGAGCACGGTTTCGCCAACGCTGTCGCCAAGGCGCACTTGAACGCCTGATCCGTGGACGGCGGGCACCTGGATGTGGCCATCCAACAGGTGCGAAGGATCCCAGGTCAGGTCAAGCGCGTCGACGACAACGACGTCAACCCCGTCGTCGTAGCGAATATTGCGGAGGTGCAGCGTGCTGAACAGCGAACCCGAGGCGGCCCCGATGGTGACAATGTTGGCGCTCAGGCGATTGCAGATTGCCGCCAGGCAGCGCAAGCCGGCCTCTGTGCCGGCAAGAAAAAACAAGGCGGCCGCGAGCAGCGCAAGCAACAGCGCCCCAGCGGCCGACAGTCGGCGCAGCCATTTGTGCATCAGAGATCGGCTCCCATGGTGAAATGGATGCGCCAGGAGCCTCCTTCATCGAGCGCCTTGGCCAGATCCAGGCGGATTTGGCCAAACACGCCGTTCCAGCGAACGCCAACGCCGGCGCCTGAATGAAGATCGATGTTTGAAAAGGTGTTCATCGCCGCGCCGCTGTCGTAAAACACCGCGCCGCTCCATTCGTCAAAGATCGACCGCTCCAGTTCCATGCTGTAGGTGAGCAGGTCTTTGCCGCCGAGCACAGTGCCGTCCGCATCGGTTGGACCAATGGTTTTATAGCCGTAGCCCCGAACGCTCTGATCGCCGCCCGCGTAGTAGCGGAGCGACGGCGGCAGGTCAAACACGTCGTTGACCAGGGTGGACCCGACGTCGGCTCGACCGATGACCCGCCACTGATCAAAGAACGAATAGATCGCCTTGGTTCGCAAGGAGGTCTGGAGAAAAGCGGCGTCGGCAAAAAGCGTTTCTTGGCTGCCAATGGCGCTCGCCGTGATGCGGATGCCCCGTTTGGCGACAATGCGGTCGTCCGCCCAGAAGACGCTGCCCTTGAGGCCGGGGATGAGCAGGGACGCCTGTCCGGAATCCGAACCAACGGTGTACTGCTCGTCAAGGAATTGCACATAGGTGGAATATTCCCCTTTTTCCCGAAAGTGATCGTGGCTGACGACGGCGCTCAGGGTGTTGATGTCGGTGGCGTCAAGCTGTTCGGTTTCGTATTTTCCCGCCAAGCTCAGGCGGTCTCGCTTGGGATCGCCAATGGGGATGGTGTACACCCCGCTGAGATTGCTTTTTCGCTCCGAGGGCTGCAATTGCAGGTTCAGCTGGTGGCCCATGCTGTTGATGTGGCGGTTGACGTATTCCAGTGTCCCGCGCATCCCGGTGTCGGTGCCGTATCCCAGCCCAATGCCGTATTTATGGGCGATATTGGGGGTAAGCACGACCTTGACGGGCACCTTGAAGGCGGTCGTTTTATCAAGGTCGTATTGCACCTCCACGGTGTCGAAATAATCAGCGCCAAACAGGGACTGGCGCAATCGGGTCAGGGCTTTGGGGGAAAAGGGATCGCCTTCGCGCACCGGGGTGATTTTGCGCAGGAGAGCGTGATCGATGAAATCCGCGTCAAAGGTGAGCGGCCCAAAAAGATATTGGGGGCCGGTGTCAAGGTGCAGGCGTATTACGGCGCTGCGTGATTTTCGGCTGACTTCCGCCCGGCTCTGGCGAAAAACGGCTTGGTGATAGCCGCTTTCCAGGGCAACGGCGATCAGCATGTCTTTGCCGCCTTCGTAGAGTTGATGATCAAGGACCTCGCCTCGGTGGAGCGGGAAACGTTTGACCGCCTCCCGCAGCGCGTTGTCCTGCTCTCCTGCGCCGGTCAACGCGATCTCCAGCTCTCCAACGGTGACCGGCAGCCCAGTCGCAACCTTCACGTCCACCTGGCGTCCGGCCCCTTGTCGCGTGTGCGATAAGGTTATTTCTGGGGAATAATAGCCAAAAGGCTCCAAGGCCTTGGCGGCCTCCTTGGGCGCTTTGTTGTAGAGACGGTTGAACATCGCCTCGGTGAGGGTTTCCTTGTCCCCAATTCTCACCAGGGAAAGAAAACTGCGGATGTTGTTGCGTTGGCTCTCGGTGAGATCGCCGGAAATGGCGACAACAACGGCGGGTTGGGCGAACACCGGGCTTGCAAATTCGGTTGCCAATAGGCAGAAGACGAGGAAGATCAGGCGGACGAAAGGACGATGCGCCCTGCAGATGCATCGTCGTCGGCGTGGCCGCAACCAGAGCGAGGCGAGGGAGAAAAGGGTGAACAGGGGATTGGGCATGCCGGAGGTCCCTGGCGCAACCGATGATGGGATCGTGGAACCCCCTGAGGGGCGACCTCTGTACTTCGTTGAGTATGCTGATGAATTTACTCCGCTATTCCCTCTTTTGAAAGCATTGTTTTCATGGGGAGCAGAGAGACAGGCAAGGCTCTCCCCCTTCCTGGCGCAACGGAAGGGGGAGATGAGGGGAGATTACTGTTTGGCAAAGGTCAGGCGATTGTCCTGGCCCCGGTCGATAAGGATGTGGTCGCCTTCGGCAAAGCGGCCTTCCAGAATTTCCATGGCCAGCGGGTCTTCGATGTGCCGCTGGATCGCCCGTTTCAACGGCCGTGCGCCAAACGAGGGGTCGTATCCAATGTCGACCAGAAATTGCTTGGCCTCCTTGGTGAGCGTTACCTTGTACTTGTGCGCGGCCAGCCGTTTGGCCATCCGTTTGATCTGGATGTCGACAATCTGGGCAAGGTTGTCACGGGTCAGGCCATGGAAGGTGATGATCTCGTCGACGCGGTTGAGAAATTCCGGCTTGAACTGGCGATGCAACAGATCGTCGATCTGCCGCCGCATGGTCTCGGGATCGGTTTGCGCCAACTCCATGATGATGTTGCTGCCGAGGTTTGAGGTCATGATCAGGATCGTGTTCTTAAAATCCACGGTCCGTCCCTTGCCGTCGGTCATGCGGCCGTCGTCGAGCACCTGCAACAGCACGTTGAAGACGTCGGGATGGGCCTTTTCGATTTCATCCAACAGGATGACCGAGTAGGGCCGTCTCCGCACCGCTTCGGTGAGCATGCCGCCCTCGTCGTAGCCGACATAGCCTGGAGGGGCGCCGATCAGCCGGGCCACCGAGTGCTTTTCCATGTATTCGGACATATCAATCCGGATCATGGCTTGTTCCGAGTCAAACAGGAAATCGGCCAGGCTCCGGGCCAGTTCGGTCTTGCCCACGCCGGTGGGGCCCAAGAAAATGAAACTGCCCAGGGGGCGGTCGGGGTCCTGCAATCCGGCCCGCGCCCGCCGCACCGCGTTGGCGACCGCAACAATGGCCTCCTTTTGGCCGATCACCCGGGAGCCAAGGGCCGTTTCGGCCTGCACCAGCTTTTCTTTTTCACCTTCCAGGAGCCGGTCCACTGGAATGCCGGTCCACTTGGCCACCACCGCAGCGATATCTTCGGAGGAAACCTCCTCCTTGAGCATCTGGTGTTTTTCCTGGATTTCGCTGAGCCGGGCGTTGGCGGCGTCCAGTTCTTTGGTCAGCTGTACGATCTTGCCGTAGCGGAGTTCCGCCACCTTGCTCAGTTCCCCGGCCCGTTCGGCCCGCTGCTCTTCCATGTGGGCCTGATCGATCCTGGCCTTGATGTCGCGGATCGACTGAATGATGTCCTTCTCCAGGGTCCACTGCCCTTTCATGCCCTTGAGCGAGTCGTCGAGATTGGCCAGATCCTCCTGGACTTTGTCCAGCCGTTCGAGCGACGCGGGATCTTTTTCTTTTTTCAGGGCCTCTTTTTCAATCTCCAGTTTGATTTTTTTACGTTCCAACTGGTCGATTTCGGTGGGCATGGAGTCGATTTCGATCCGCAGCCGCGAGGCCGCCTCGTCGATCAGGTCGATGGCCTTGTCCGGCAGGAAGCGGTCGGTGATGTACCGGCTGGACAGGGTGACCGCCGCAACCGTGGCCGCATCCTGGATGCGCACGCCGTGATGGACCTCGTATTTTTCCTTGATGCCGCGCAGGATGGCAATGGTGTCTTCCTCGCTGGGTTCCTGCACCAGCACCGGCTGAAAGCGGCGCTCCAGGGCGGCGTCCTTCTCGATGTATTTGCGGTATTCGTCCAGGGTGGTGGCCCCGACGCAGTGCAGTTCGCCCCGGGCCAGGGCGGGTTTGAGCATGTTGGAGGCGTCCATCGAGCCTTCAGCCGCGCCGGCTCCGACCAGGGTGTGGATTTCGTCGATGAACAGGATGATTTCGCCTGCCTTTTTCTCTACCTCCTTGAGCACCGCCTTGAGCCGGTCTTCAAACTCGCCCCGGTATTTGGCGCCGGCCACCAGGGAGCCCAGGTCAAGGGAAATGACCTGCTTGCCCTCCAGGGTCGAAGGGATGTCGCCGTTGACGATCCGCTGCGCCAAGCCTTCAACAATCGCGGTCTTGCCGACGCCTGGCTCGCCGATCAGCACCGGGTTGTTCTTGGTGCGGCGGGACAGCACCTGGATCACCCGGCGGATTTCCTCGTCCCGGCCGACCACCGGGTCGAGCTTGCCCTTGCGGGCCACGTCGGTGAGGTTGCGGGCGTATTTTTCCAGGGCCTGGTATTTGTCTTCCGGATAGGGATCGGTGACCCGCTGGTTGCCGCGCACCGTCTTCAAGGCATTGAGAAAAGCCTCGCTGGTCACGCCCAGGCGACTCAACATGGCGGTTGCCTTGAGTGAGCGGTCGGCCAGAATGGTCAGGAACAGGTGCTCCTGGCTGACGTACTCGTCCTGCATGTTGGCCGCAGTCTTGAAGGATTGGTCGAGCAGATTTCTGAACTGCTGCGAGGCGTAGGTCTGGCCGGCCCCGGCGCCGCTGACCTTGGGCAGGTTGTTGATCAGTTGGTTGGTCTCATTCAGGACCACGCTTGGGGTGACGCCCATTTTCTGCAGCACCGGAACCACCACACCCTCGGGCTGTTCAAGGATGGCCTTGAGCAGGTGCTCGGGTTGCAGTTCCTGGTTGCCGCTGTTCTGGGCCAGCTGTTGCGCGGCCTGGATGGCTTCCTGGGATTTAAGGGTGAATTTGTCAAGTTGCATATCTTCTCTCCTTGCCTGTTCTGTTTATTTTTAAAAACAGGATGTTAATGGGTTTATTAACAAGAGACGATAAGGCGGAAAATAGCAGTGTCAAGATTTTGGCACAAAAGAGAGGGGCTTTTCACACCCCTGTAAAAACAAATCCCCTTTGCCGCTGGCGGCAAAGGGGATGATTTTCCGGAGATCGATTCGACTTCAGCCGCACGATCCGCCACAGGAGCCGGAACTGCAGCTGCCGCCACCGCCTAAAGGGTTGGCGGAGGTGATGGAAAACCCGGATCGATATCCGGCCTCCATGAAATCAACTTTGACGGCCCCGCATTTTTCCTGCAGATCTGCATCAACAAGAAACTTCAGGCCGCCTTCCTCGTAGACCTTATCGCTATCTTTTGGCTCATCCAGAGCCAAACCCAGTGATGGGCCACTTCAGCCACCCTGCATCAGTGCGATGCGAACAGCAGAACTAATTTTGTTCTGCTCGAGGTAGGCTTTCAGATTGTCTACAGCAATCGCTGTTACTTCGAACATTCTGCCTCCTTAAAAGTAAAAAAAGCCTCCTTCCCCAGAGGGGAAGAAGTGTTTGGGTATGGCTCAAGAGTAAGCTGCAAACCGGTTCGCGTCAATAAAGATAGCGGTGGAAAAGATCATGTGCGCCTAAAAAAAATGAGGATCTCGCTCGGGGCGCTTCAATGTGGCAGGCGCGCGGCCAGGGCGGCAACCCGCCGGCCCAGGCCAAAGCAGGGCGAGAAAGGGCTCTGTGGCAATTGGCCAATCCGCAGGAAATTATTATAAAATCGGTTTATTGAATGGAAAAAGATTGTCAATCCGCATGGGGCTTTCTACAATTCAGAACAATGCTTCTAGAGCAGTAAAGAAAACCTTCACGGGCGAGGGCCTCATTATGCGAGAAAAATTGCTTATATCCACCGGCGGCGGCGACGCGCCGGGTCTGAATGCGGTTATTTTTGCCGTGGTCAATTCAGCAACCAGGAAAGGATGGGAGGTCTACGGCAGTAGGTCAGGGTACGGCGGTTTGCTGGATCGAGACGATTTGATCCGCCTCACCCCCGAGGATGTGGAGGGCATTCTTTCCCAAGGCGGGACCATCCTGGGCTCGACCAACAAGGGCAACCCCTTTGCCAAGCCGGTGGAAAATCTTGCCGGCGAAATTCAAATTATCGACATTTCCGACAAGATCCTGGCCAATTTCAACCGGATGGGTTTCTTTTGCCATATTGCGGTGGGCGGCGACGGCAGTCTGGAGATCGCCCATCGCTTTGCCCAGAAGGGGATGCCGGTGATTGGCGTGCCCAAAACCATTGACAACGACCTGGAGGCAACGGACCGGACCTTCGGTTTTGACACCGCCGTTTCCACCGCCACCGACGCCATCGACAAGCTGCACTCCACCGCCAAGTCCCACGACCGGGTGATGGTGGTCGAGGTCATGGGGCGCGATTCCGGCTGGATTGCCCTCTATTCGGGCATCTCCGGCGGCGCCGATGTGATTCTTATTCCGGAAATACCGTTCAAGCTCGATGCGATCTGCGAAAAAATCGCCGACAACGAACTGCACAACAAACACTACTCGATTGTGGTGGTCGCCGAGGGCGCGTGCGCCGAAGACGGTGAGGTAATCAGCAAGGGGCAGGGG
>NZ_JAVBXR010000089.1 GCF_030824455.1 Desulfobulbus sp. | reverse complement strand
ATAATGGCCAAAAAATTGTTGAGCATTATGCACACACTCATCGTGCATCAGAAAACCTTCGTTTATTCAAAGGCTTTTCAGGTTACGGCTTGACAATTCCCTTTAACGGGCATTTCGACCGCAGGGAGAAATCTCGCGCCTTCACGAGGTTTTCCTTCGCGAGATTTCTCCTCGCTGTGCTCGTCGATGACGAAGCGGCGCGCTTTACTTTTGAAATAGAAATGGAATTACAGGGCGGCCTTGAGCACCGCGACGATATCCGTCTCGCTCATCGCTGGACGTCCAGGCAGGTTGCCGTTCTCGTCGTGGATGATACGCAGGGTATCCTGGGCGTATCGTGTGATCAGCGCATCATCGATATGCAGCTCGGACAGGCGCGTAGGGCAACCAATACCCTTGAGAAAGGCTTCAAAGCGGTCAATGCCCTGAAGGGCGCAATCCAAGTCATCGGGACCTTTGGCCTGAAGGCCGAAAATGCGTTCAGCGAACTGCACGAACTTTTGCGGCCGGTGTCTGGCGGCAAAACGCATCCAGGAAGGATTGACCACAGCCAGGCCTGCCGCGTGGGTGATGTCGTGATAGGCGGACAGGGTATGCTCGATCATGTGCACCGGGTAGCCACCGTTGGTGCCTGCGTTCACCCAGCCATTGAGGGCGACAATGGATGCCCATTGCACCTGGGCTCGTGCCTCGAGGTCGTTGCCATCGGCAATGGCTTTGGGACCCCACTCAATGGCCGTGAGGATGACGCCTTCGGCGAACCGGTCCTGAATGGGGGTGGAGTCAACGCCGTTAAAATACCCTTCAGTCACATGGGTGATCAGGTCGCACACCCCATAGGCGGTCTGATCTTTCGGCACACTCATTGTGAGTTCGGGGTCCGCCAGCGCGACTTTGGGGTACAGGCATTCGGCCTGGACAAAGGATTTCTCTGTGGTTGCCTCGTTAGAAATAACCGCACCCATGTTCATCTCGGAACCGGTGGCCGCCAGGGTCGGAACGGTGATGATCGGTAGTGCGCGGGTCGGAATATACGGATCGGGCTGACCGTGATAGATCATGTCCCAGGGATCGCCGTCGTAGTAAAACGCAGCGGCCATCACCTTGGACGCGTCCATGGCGCTGCCGCCTCCCAGGGCGATGATCACGTCGCAGTGTTCGTCCCGCGCGATCTGGGCGCCGCGCCTGACGGTGGTGATTCTTGGGTTGGGTTCAACGCCGTCACATTCGACGTACGCAACCCCTGCAGCCTTGAGGTTTGCCACGGCCCGGTCGAATGTTCCGTTCCGCTTGACGCTGCCCCCTCCGGTGACAATCAAGGCCTTTGTGCCATGCTTGCTGACCGCTTCACCAAGCCGTGCAAGGGCGCCGGCGCCAAAGATAAGATGGGTGGGATTGTGAAATTCAAAGTTCATGCGAAACCTCCTGGTGTTGAGTTGCTGATTAGCTTGCGGATGAACGTAATACCCTGCAAACGGATTTGGAATACCTGTTCCTCTCTAAACCTTGCCTGTTTCTGCCTGAGCATTGATTTTATGATGCATTACTGCTAACTAGATTGTCTAAAGATGGCATTGGGAACACAGGGGATTTCGCATGGCAAAGATGGCTGAACTGTTGCAGAGCTTTCCGGAAATTGATGACGGACCTTCTGCGTCCCGACTTAACGGGGTGCTGTTATTTAAGGAAACGCGCCACATCCCCAGAAAACCAATGGTGTATAACCCGGGGCTTTGTATCGTTGTGCAAGGCCACAAGATTGGCTACCTGGGCGACCAGAAATTTCGATATGACGCCAACCATTATCTGGTGACCTCGGTAACCATGCCGTTCGAATGCGAGACCTTTGCCACCCCTGCGGAACCATTGCGGGGTCTCTACATAGATATTGACATGGGCCAGTTGCATGACCTGATCGGCCGAATTGATGTGCAAACCGGGATCGGCACTGGCAGCGAACGGATATTGCCTCGCGGAATCGGCCCGGCCGTCATGGATGAGGAGATGCTGGATGCAACGACGCGGCTGGTCAAATGTTTGCGTTCAGCAACAGAAGCACAAATTTTAGGGCCAGGAATAGTGCGGGAAATTCTTTATCGGGCTCTGTGCGGCGCCCAGGCGCCAGTGCTCTATTCGCTGGCCGTGCATAGCGGCACGTTTTCCCAGGTGGCGCGCGTCCTAAAAATCATGCAAAGCGACTATGCAGGGAAACTCGATGTGGAACAGTTGGCCAAAACGGCTCACTTGAGCGTTTCTGCGTTCCATCGGGCCTTTAAAGAGATTACGTCGGATTCTCCCATGCAGTATTTGAAAAAAATCAGATTGACCAAAGCAAGGGATTTAATGATGCAGGAAAGTTTCAAAGCCAACCTTGCTGCTGACAAGGTAGGATATGAAAGCGCATCGCAGTTCAGTCGTGAATTCAAGCGCTACTTTGGGCAAAGCCCGGCAGAGATGATGCGAGAATTGCGCGCCGCAGAAACGCGGTAACTGACGCTGTCTGATTTTTTTTAAATGCCTGTCCTCCATGCTTTCCCATTGCTTTCAGCGAGGCGAATACGGCCATGAACCGCCCGGAACCGCACACGGACTATCTGAAGGAACTCCAGCAATTCCTGACCTTTTTGCGAAGACTTTGGGGCATTCTGGCCGGCGTTTCAATTTTATTCCCCCTCTCCAATGTTCTCCTCAACGCCCTGCCGTTGCGTGCCTATGGGCTTGAGGATGGCGTCTTTGACCAAGTTTCCCCAGCGCTGATCACCACCACCGCAACGGTCGTCACCCTGTTTGTCGTCCTGGCTACTTTTGCCGGCCGCAGTCGCTTTTCCAACCCCAGAAAAAGAAGCGCCCTGCTCCGCCAGGCTTGGTTCGCCTTGGCGATAGGCGTTTTTTCACTTCTCGCCTACCTTGTCCTGCATCAAGTCTATCGTGAATATGCCTGGGAACCCTGGGGATGGGGAAGCGGCGATCCTCGCAAGCTCTTTGCGGAAATTCCGCTGCTCATCACCTATGTTATTTTTTTCTCGTCGCTGACCAGGGCGTTCATGCTGCTAGGAATGATTGAATTCTTTGCAGCAAAAAGATGCCCTTAGCTCGTAGGTTGGGGTGAGGAACGAACCCCAACGAGCTGAACCAGGATCACTCCCGACTTTTCCATTTGGGAATTTTTTTCAGATCATAGACGGATCAGGCGCCGCAATGGGTGGACAAACATGCCGCGATTAGAACGCATCAAAGAGATCATCAAGGTTTTGTTTGTTTTCGACGAAAACGCGCGTGTCGATCTGTTTGCCCGTTTTCCAGGGATCAAACGATTCTATCAACATCGCCACAACCTTTTATATCTTCGCAGCTTTGGCGACATCGCCTTTACCCTCATTATTCTCCTGGGTCTGTTCGGTCCCGAGGATCCAAACCGCAACGTCTCGCTCTTCCTGGCCTGGGGAATCTGGTGGGTCAGCATCGTGATGAGCTGGTTTTTCCTGGGCAGGTTCTGGTGCGGCATCTGCCCTTTCCCCGGTGTCGGCCGCATCCTGCAGGCGCTGGGGCTGAGCCTCAACCGCGAACCGCCCTTTTTCCTGACCAAGCATTGCACCTCCTTTGCCCTGATCTTTTTTGCCCTGATCATCTGGACTGAATCGGTGACCGAGATGAAGCAGTGGCCGCTCGGCACCGCCCTGCTTCTCCTGAGCATCCTCCTCGGGGCCTCGATCATGGCCACCCTTTTCCGTGGCCAGTCCTGGTGCCGCTATCTCTGCCCCATGGGGAAAATCATCGGCGCGGCGGCCACCCTGTCAATGATCGAACTGCGGCCCGACCTGGGCAAATGCAGAACCTGCCGCACCTTTCCCTGCAAGAAAGGAACGGAGAGCGCGGCGGGTTGCCCGGTATACTTGGGCGCTTTCAACATCAAAAACAACATCGACTGCCTGCTCTGCGGGCGCTGCATCTCGCTCTGCGACCAGGACAGCCCACGTTTGAATCTGCGGAATCCCTTTGTCGAGCTGATCATCAACAAAGGTCGCCATCTCACCTGCTCCTTGATCATCCCCTTCCTGATTGGTTCACAATGGGCGCGGTTCATCCAGCATACCGATCCCTATACCGTGATTGAACATTGGCTGTTCGGCTCCAACGCCCTTGCCTTCACCCTCTTGCTGGCGCTGGGCTTTGGTTGCGCCGCGCTGGTGATTCGCTTTGGCGCCTCACTCTTCACAACCACTGAAGACCCCTCCTTCGGAAAATTCTCGCCCATGGTCCCGGTCCTGGTGCCGCTCGCCTTTACCGGTGAATTGGCCTATCGCCTCGATTATTTCCTCGCCAATATCGGCGATGTCGTCCCCACATTCGGAAGACAGTTCGGATTTCATCTCGAGCACCTGTCCTTTTCGATTTCCGCCGCAACGATTCACTGGCTAGGCCTGGTCTTGATGGGCATCGGCACGGTTTCCGGCAATTACGTGCTCCATCTTTTCAATACTCGCGACTTTGCAGGCATGATCCCGAATAGGAACTATTATGGCCTGCACATTCTCGTGCTCCTTGTGAGTGCGATCTACGTTTTTGTGATGTAACATATCGGCGCTCTCGTGTTGTTATCTCAGGAAAGCTCAGACGGACCTGGGAAGATCGGGAAATCAAGTAGGTGAGGGCCTGTTTAAAGAAGAAGATCCGTTGTGGAAAAAAGAATGCACAGTGTTTTTTCGACTGCAAAGGATTTTGGTGATACGATGGGTCATGATGTATTGGAACCGTGTTGAATCGATGCGCAGCCTTTTCTCTGCTTTATTTGCCGCCGAGGCGTTGGCCGGGCATGCGGAAACGCCATCAACCTCTTGTTTTTAAAATAATTATACATAAAAAATACAAGCTCATGACGTCGATTACTCGAGTAAAACTATCGCGATTATTTTTTCCGCTCTGCTTGTTGCTCCTGACGCTGGCGACCTCCGCCGTGGCCGCTCCCGCCAAGCGGTACGCCTTGGTCTACACCTGGAACCAGGAGGTCCGGCAGGCGCTGGACGACCGGAGCAAACTGGCCCGCACGCTCTCTCCACCCGCCAACCGCCAACTGCTGATCGTCGGCAGGAATGGGGCGTATGGGGTGGTCTATCCCCTGCGAGGCTCCCTGGGCCAAGCGCGACAGTTGGCCGTCAAGCAGTCCCATGCCCTGTCCTCGGCAGGATTTACCCCAGCGGATATTCTCCCGGAAGGGACGTACAGTTCCCTCTACCACCTGCAATTGGCCATCGGCAGCGCCCCAAAAGCATTGCAACCAGACTACCAACGGATTGCCGCCCGTCTGTCGCCGGATGACCGCGCCAAGCTGCAGATTGAACAAACCGGCGCCCGCAGCTACGCGCTGGTCTTCCGTTGCTGGGCCGACAAGGCCGAGGCGATCAAGATTGCCAAGCAGCAGCGGTCGCGCCTGCAGGGCAAACAGTCGCCCACCCTGATCACTGCCCTTGAACGGCCAGGGTTGGTCAATGCGATCAATCCTGCAAGGATCGGTGCTGACCCGCCCCTTTCCCAACAGGCAAAGTCGTGCCGGCTGGCGGTTCTGCCTGCAAAAAAAGACAACCAGGCTGGCAACGACCAGAAAATAAGCAAGAGTCGCGCGGCTGGGATCAACAGCAAGATCCAGATGTTTTTAAAGGAACAGCGCGCCAAAGGCCGTCTGCAACAGCGGGATATGGCGGCGATGGTTGCCTTCGACCTGACCAACAACACCTATCTGGCCAGCCTCAACGCCCAGCGTTCCTTCCAGGCCGCCAGCATGATCAAGCCCTTTGTGGCCCTGGCCTTCTTTGATCAGGTGGAAAGAGGCAAACTGAAATATACCTCCACCCACCGCCAGATGATGGAAGAGATGATCCAGCACAGCGACAATGAAGCCACCAACTGGTTCATTCGCCAGGTCGGTGGGCCGGCGCGGTGCAATGCGGTGATTAACGGCCAATACGGTCGCACCTTTAGCAAGGTGCGTATTCTGGAGTACATCCCGCCCGGCGGCAAAACCTACAAAAACAGCGCCCTCCCCCAGGATTATGTCCAGTTTTTGCGGGCCCTGTGGAACAACCAGTTGCCCCGTTCCCAGGAAATGCTGCGGGTGATGTCGCTGCCCGGCCGCGACCGCATCTTCTGGGGCACTGAGGTTCCTCCGGGAACCCTAGTCTATAACAAGACCGGCACCACCTCCTATCTCTGCGGCGACATGGGAATTTTGGTCACTCACAGCAAGAACGGCCAGAAAGTGCCCTATGCGGTGGTCGGCATTGTTGAGCGTCCCACTGCGGCCAAGGATTACAAGCGGTGGATGGAGACTGGCGGCGGAGTCATTCGCGGTTTTTCCAGCCTGGTGTACGAGGAGATGAAGCAGAACTACAACCTCCTGTAGCCTTGCAAACAATGCCGCCCTCAGTCAAGAACGGTTGGGGTGAGGAACGAACCCCCAACACGGTGTCTGCACAATGTTCCCGGTGCGGTGGATTGGCCGCATTCGAGCATCCACCGGCATATCGAGGCGGAGATCATTGGCCGCGACCGGGGTGCGGGCGGTTGCGAAATCGGTACAAGAGGCCATGGCTGGTGATCATGATGACGTTGGGGTGAGGAACGAACCCCAACACGGTGTCTGCACAATGTTCCCGGTGTGGTGGATTGGCTGCATTCGAGCATCCACCGGCATATCTAGGCGGGGATGATTGGCCGCGACCAGGACGCGGGCGGCTGCGAAATCGATACAAGGGGCCATGGCAGGCGATCATGATGAACATCACACACCCAACCGAGCTCCAGTGCGATTCAAGATTCAAGATCTGACCCTAGCAACCAATGACAAAGATGGAAAGTAATCAGTATGCCAACTCAGCGCGTAGGTTGGGGTGAGGAACGAACCCCAACACGGTGCTGCACAATGTTCCTGGTACGGTTGATTGGCCGCATTCGAGCATCCACCGACATATCGAGGCGGAGATCATTGGCCGCGACCAGGACGCGGGCGGCTGCGAAATCGATACAAGGGGCCATGGCCGGCAATCATGATGACGTTGGGGTTCGTTCCTCACCCCAACCTACGCGCTAAAATCTGCATATATCAAGATGTTGCCGTAATGGCGATCATCTGTCCGCCCACAAATTCTGCGGAGAAACCCCAAACCGTTGGGCTCATAACAAATGGATGCAACACAAAGGAAAAAAATATCTGTAATTACGAAATACGCTGTAGAAAACTTTCATGAAGGTGACTGGTACACCATCGGCCAACTTACGGGAAAAATACGGCTTATTAACGATCACTCAAGGCTACTAAGGTCATTAAGCTTTGGCGATGAAGATTACAGTTATTGTGCAGCTGAAGTTATAAGTGACATATTTGATTCAGAGCCAGATTTGATAGATGAAATTATTGACCATTTCGATATAGATCTATGGTATGAGCAAAAATATCCTGAAAAATATCAAAGAATTTTTATAGAAAATCAAATAGCTAAAGCAGAGTTTTGGAATGATGGTTATTTAAAGCTCTTTATAAGTCATCTTTCATCAAACAAAAACCGAATGTCACACATAAAAAGAAGACTTTCAAAATGGGGAATTTCTTCATTTATAGCTCATGAAGATATAGAGCCTTCAAAAGAATGGAGAGACGAAGTTGAGGCAGGTTTAGATACGATGGAAGTTATAGCAGCAGTAGTTGAGCCTGGGTTTAAAGAATCTGACTGGTGTTCTCAAGAAGTTGGTTATGCTTTAGGGAAAAAAATAGATATAATTCCGATAAGGGCAGGTTTGGATCCATTTGGTTTTTTTGGAAAATACCAAGGGATTCAAGCAAAGGGAAAATTACCTGAAAAAGTCGCTGATGAAATAAGTAATCTCCTTATGAAAAAGCCTAAGCATCGAGATAAACTGCTTAGAGCAATGCCAAAATCATTTTCAAAATTAGACTCAAAAGAGAAAATAGATTTTTTCGAAACATTAGACAGTTGGGGTGTCGTTACTGATGATCAAATCAAGCAACTGTTAGAGCAGTCATCCTTGTCAAATCATGAAAAAGAAAAATTAAAACACATAATTAATAGGGTGGATGCATTTATAGAGCAAACAGAACTCACTTCCCCAAGCTTTTTTGGTGATGATGTACCCTTTTAAGGAAAAAGGGGACGGTTTTATTAATGCGATAGAAGTTTCGATCTTTCCTGTCAACATTGACCAAACCGTAATCAACGACCAGCCCAACCCCTGCCCCCCCCAATCCATCCGCGCTGCGGCTGATTTTCACCGCATGCTAACAACAAGGCGTCGCCACCCTGAGATCGTCCAGACCAACCCTATTCGGAAACCAATTTCACCCAACGGTGTCCCATGAAACCCACCTCCCTGTTCGCACCCGTTGTTCTGCTGCTGCGAGGCATCCGCGCCCTGCTCACCGCTGTTTTCGGCCGTATCGGCTGGCAGCCGCCCCGCTGGCTCTCCTGGATCGGCAACCGGCTGGCCCGGTTTGGTTCCTGGCTGCTTCACCATCCCCTGGCGGCTGCGGCGCTGATTCTGGCGCTGGCGGCATCGGCGGCCGGCGGTTGGTATGGCTGGCAGTGGTACAGCCATCGGCCCCTGCCCCACACCGTTGCCTATCAGGTGGAGCCGCCCGCGCTCACTGCATACGAAAAAACCCCGGTGGTGATTGCGCCGCTGCGGGTGCGTTTTGCCGAGTCGGCCGCGCCGCTGGCCCTGGTGGGCAAACCGGTCGTTTCCGGCCTGCGCCTTGATCCCGCCCAACCCGGCGCCTGGCGCTGGCTCGACGACCGCACCCTGGAGTTCAAGCCCGAGGCGGATTGGCCGGTGGGCGGTTCCTTTACCCTAGCCTTTGCCAAGAAGGATTTTTTTGCCCCTGGCGTGCTGCTGCAAACCTACGAAACCGGTTTCGGGTCTGCGCCGTTCACCGCCGCCGTTAGTGCGGGCGAACTCTATCAGGATCCGGTGGACGGATCGCTCAAGAAACTGGTGGCCGCAGTCGACTTCTCCCATCCGGTGAACGAGGCCAGTCTGCGCAAGGCCGTCAACCTTAAACTGGGCGAGGGGCTGGCCTTCCGCGACCAGGGCAAGGACCCCTGGACCATGACCGTCGACAAAACCGGGCTGCACGCCTACGTCCATTCCGCGCCGCTGGCCGTGCCTCTGGAATCGTCCTCCGTCACCCTGATTGTCGACAAGGGCGTCGGCGCCATGCAAGGCGGCGCCCCAACCCCGCAGGCCATGGAACGAACGGTGACCGTGCCCGGCCGCTATCAGCTGAGCTTCACCGGCATTGAAACCCGCTACGTCAACACCCCGCAGGGCGAGCCCCAGCAGGTGCTGATGTTTGACAGCTCGTTTCCAGTGAGCGACGAAGTAATCGCCAAGCATGTCCGCGCTTGGCTGCTGCCGGAGAAACGCAACGGCTGGGACATGTCGCGCCTCAGCGAGGACCATCTCAAGCAGTCGCAACCGCTGCCCCTGACCCAGATTGCCAGCGCCGAGCCGCTCAACAAACGCCACAGCTTCACCTTCCGCGCCCCGGTCAAACGGCAGATTTGGGTGCAGATCGACGAAAAAATTGAGGCCATCGGCGGCTATCTCTCGAAAAATCCGGAAACCGCCCTGCTCGACACCGGCGAGTACCCCAAGGTGCTGAAGCTGATGGGCGACGGCGCCCTGCTGAGCTTAAACGGCGAGAAAAAGGTGGGGTTCATGGCCCAGGGCATGCCCGGGGTCAAGGTGGAGATTGCCCGCCTGCTCCCTGGCCAGCTGCACCAGATTGTGGATCAGAATTACGACGCCTTTGCCCGGCCGTCGGTGTACGGCGAAACCTTTGACCGGCTGGTGGAGCGGATGGAATTTATCCGTGCATTCGACGACGTGGACCCGGCCAAACCCATCTATGACGCCGTTGATCTCAGCGCCTACCTGGACGCCGAGGGCGGCCGGCGCGGCGTGTTTGTGCTTCGTCTCACCCCCTATGACCCGGCCCAACCCAAACGCGAATACAGCGATTATCCCCAGGGCGCGGAGAGCGGCGACCGCCGCTTTATCCTGGTGACCGATCTGGGCCTGATCGGCAAGCGCACCCTCGACGGCGGCCAGGATGTGTTTATTCAATCGATTGCCGACGGCGCGCCGGTGGCCGGGGCCAAGGTGGAGATTGTCGGCCGCAACGGTCTGGCGGTGGCCGAGAGCGTGACCGACGACGCCGGGCACGCCCGATTTTCCCAGACCAACGAACTCAAGCGCGAGAAAACCCCGATCATGGTGGTGGCCTCGCTGGGCAATGATCTGTCGTTTCTGCCCCTCGGCCGCGAGGAACATCAGATTGATTTTTCGCGCTTTGACATCGGCGGCGCCGCCAACGAGAGCGGCCCGGATCAGGTGTCGGCGGCGCTGTTCACCGACCGCGGCCTGTATCGGCCGGGAGAAACCGCCCACATCGGCTACATCCTGCGGGCCGCCGACTGGAACACCGCGATTGAAGGCATGCCGGTAGAGATTGAGATCACCGATCCCAGGGGCGCGGTGGCCCTGAATCTGCGGCGCAAATGCACTGCCAGCGGCTTGGACGGCCTCGATTTTGTCAGCAGCGAAACCGCGCCCGCCGGGGCCTACAGCGCCTCGGTCTATCTGGTGAAAAACAACCGCCGCACCGCCCATGTCGGCAGCGTCGAAT
>NZ_JAVBXR010000091.1 GCF_030824455.1 Desulfobulbus sp. | reverse complement strand
GCAACCATCTGCTGATTTTGCGGGGATTGTAGGCGGCCACCTGGTTGCGGCCGCGTTTTTTTGCTTCGTAGAGGGCCTCGTCGGCCATGTCGATCAGGCTGTTTTTACTGAAACCGACGGCGGCGGGCAGGGCGGTGGCGGCGCCGATGCTGACCGTTACCTGGTAATGCTTCGCGCCGTCGAAAAAATCGTGCTCGGCAATGGCTCGGCAAAGCTTGTACGCCACGGTCATTGCCCCGTCGGCGTTGGTCTCGGGCAGGACAAAGGCAAATTCTTCGCCGCCATAGCGCGCCATCAGATCGTATTCGCGAATGACTGTTTGAGCGGCACGGCATAGCTCCCTGAGAATAAAGTCGCCGGTCTGGTGGCCGTGGGTGTCGTTGAATTTCTTGAAGTAATCAATGTCCGCAATCAGCAGCGACAGGGGGGCATTGTTTTGGCTGGCCCGGTTGATCTCGGCATGAAGAAAATTCTGGAAAAAACGGTGGTTGTTGATCTCTGTCAGGCCGTCAAGGTGGGCCAGTTTCTCCAGGAGCCGGTTTCTTTCCGTTAATTGCCGCCGCAGTTCTTCCAGCGCTGATTTGGCTGCGGTCAGTTCCCGATGGATTTCTTCATAGCTCAGGTGCAAAAGGCTGAGCCTGATGTTGGCTTCCTGAATGATTTCGGCCACCGGACGGATCGGGGCCATGGCGACGCCAAAAAATTGGGCCGTCTTTTCGATCTCCCGATTGATGATTCTGAGGATAGTCGTAATCTCCAGGTGGTCGAGGCCGAGGAGTTGGCGCGCCTCTTCCTCGAATCGGCGGCGGTACAGCTCGGGCTGGGCGGAGAAGAAAATTTTGGCGGCCAGGTTGGAAAGGTAGACGATCCTGATGATCAAGAGCTGCTGCTGGTCTTCGCCGCAATAGCCGTGCGGCGCATGGTGGTGGAGTATGGCGGTGAGAATGGTGGCGGGGAGGCCCCAAAATCGGGCGACTTCAAATCCAGAAAGGGTGTGGGGGATACCGAGGAACTCCTCTTCAAACGCAACTTGGCCGGTTTCAGGACCGCTTGCGGTCTGTTGCCGCAACAACAGGTCGTAACGGGAGGGAAGGGTGAGGGCAAACACCAGGTGGCCGATGTTTTGCAATAAGCCGACAGTGAAGAGCTCCTCGGGATCGGCCTGTCCGGTTTGTTCAGCAATCAATCGCGCCGCGGCCGCGCCAACCAGCGAACGTTCCCAGAATTGGGCCAGGTCAAATAGGCCGCACTCCGCTTTGCTTCCCATGGTTAGAAAGGTAAAGCTTAACACCAGGCTGCGCACCGCGTTGATGCCAAGCAGCGAGACCGCTTGGCTGATCGAAGCAATCTGCTGGGGAAAATTGTAAAAAGCGGAGTTGGCGATTTTAAGGATCTTGGCCGACAGCGCCACGTCCTGGGTGACAAGTGAGACGATGTCGTTCAGGGAGGCGTCCTCACGCGCGGTCAGCTCCAAAATCTTGGAGGCCACAACCGGCAGCGTGGGGAGATCTGCGGAGTTCAGAATAGCATTAAGCGTTTTGGCGAGGGGTTTTGACATGACCGGGCTTGGTGTTTCAGCTAGGTTTCATGAATAAAGAGCGGATGATAAGAACAAAATTTTTCCTATAGCATAGTATGGGGTGTTCCGCTCATGCTCTTTACGGGAGGACGAATTTAATCAAGGAGTTGCAGGGGCGATCTGACAATCAAGGCGTCTATTGCTCAAGGATGGGTTTCGGATCGTATGCCCGTTGCAGGGGGGAAGTGAGCCGCCGTAAAATTTATTGGCGGATCCGGGCGCCTTTTGTGTTTATCGACAGTTGCTCTGTTGGGCTATTATCATGGAATAACAGGGAAATTAAAGGGAAGTCAATCGTCGTTTTGATGCGGACGGCGGCGGCGATTGCAAGCGAGTAAGGCTCATTTGTGTTGACACTCTCAATGTTTGCTGGTATTTGACTTGCGGTTTTTCGCAGCATGCTGTATAAAAATCAGCCAAACAAGCAATTGCTGTAGGCGCGTAGCTCAGTGGGAGAGCGCTACCTTGACGTGGTAGATGTCGTCGGTTCGACCCCGTCCGTGCCTACCAACTTTATAAAGGCTAGGATGCAGATTTATCTGCTCGTTAGCCTTTCCTTTTTACAGGCATAATGGCAGAGATATCAGTTTCCTTACAAGACGGTGAAAGTAAGTTGTTTCCGCAGGGAACCGTTGCGGCGGAAATGCTGAAGGAGCTGGTTTCCGGCAAGCAGCGCAAGCAGACGGTGGCGGTGAAGTGCAACGGTCGTCTGGTTGACTTGGCGACGCCGCTGCTTGAGGACGCCGTTCTTGAACCTGTTCTCGCAACTTCTGAAGCCGGCGCTGAAATTCTGCGCCATTCGACTGCGCACATCATGGCTTTAGCGGTCAAAGAGTTGTATGGCGAGCAGGTTAAGGTCGCCATTGGGCCGGCCATCGAAGACGGTTTTTATTACGATTTTGATCGAAAAACTCCGTTCACGCCGGACGATTTTGAGCAGATCGAGGCCAAGATGACCGAGTTGGCCAGTGCCCGACTGCCCTTTGTTCGTCAGGAGATGAGCAAGGACGAGGCGATTCGATTCTTTGAGCAGCAGGGCGAAATGTACAAGGTTGAGCTGTTGCGGGAAATAGAAGCTGAGACCGTCAGCACCTACACCCACGGCTCCTTTGTCGATTTGTGTCGTGGTCCGCATGTCCCCGATGCCTCCTGGATCAAGGTGTTCAAGCTGCTGCGCGTTGCCGGGTCGTATTGGCGCGGCGATGAGAAGCGGCAGATGCTCACCCGGATCTATGGCGCCGCTTTTGCCGATAAAAAGGATCTGCAGCAATATCTCACCCGCCTCGAAGAGGCGCGTAAGCGGGACCATCGCAAACTTGGCAAGCAGCTGAGTCTGTTCACTATTCAGGACCAGATCGGCCCTGGTCTGATCCTTTGGCAGCCGCGCGGCGCCTTGCTTCGTCGCCTGATTGAAGATTACTGGAAGGATGAGCATTATCGGCACGATTATCAGCTGCTGTACACCCCGCACATAGCCCGGCAGGATCTATGGAAAACATCGGGGCATCTTGATTTTTACGGCGAGAACATGTATTCCGCCATGGAAATCGATGAGGTGATGTACCAGCTGAAACCGATGAATTGCCCGTTTCACATCGGGGTGTACAACGCCGACAAGCACAGCTACCGAGAATTTCCCATCCGTTGGTGCGAGTTGGGCACGGTGTACCGCTACGAGCGGACCGGCGCGTTGCACGGGCTGATGCGGGTCAGGGGGTTTACCCAGGACGACGCTCACATTTTTTGTCGTCCGGATCAGCTGGAAGATGAAATATTTAATATTATCGATCTGAATCTGCACATTCTTAAAACCTTTGGGTTTGATCAATACGACGTCTATCTCTCCACCCGCCCTGCAAAATATGTCGGGTCCGACGAGCACTGGGAGTTGTCGACCCAGGCGTTGAAGCACGCGCTGGACAAGAAAGGGCTGCAATATCAGATTGATCCTGGCGAGGGCGTCTTTTACGGGCCCAAAATCGACATTAAAATCAAGGATCAGCTGGGCCGTTCCTGGCAATGCTCAACCATTCAGGTTGATTTTAACCTGCCCGAGCGGTTTCAGATGGGCTACACCGGCGAAGACGGCGGCGAACATCAGCCGATCATGATTCACCGAGCCCTGATGGGTTCGCTTGAGCGCTTCATAGGCGTGCTGATTGAGCACTACGCCGGTGCGTTTCCCCTATGGCTCGCGCCCGAGCAGGCCCGGATCATGAACATCACCGACGACCAGGGCGAGTATTGCGAGCAGGTCTATGCTCGATTGCGCGCGTTGGGGGTGCGCATTGAAAAAGACGTCCGCAACGAGAAGCTGAACTACAAAATCCGTGAAGCCCAGTTGATGAAGGTTCCCTATATGCTCATCGTCGGCGAGCGTGAAAGAGAGGAGGGAACCGTGACTGTGCGCCAAAGAGACGGACAAAATCTGCCGGCAATGACCCCGGAAGCATTCGTTGATCTCGTTATTGAGGAATGCAGTCGCCGCATTGCCTGAACCCAAAATTCACCTGGAGGAACGAACATTAAAAAACGAGGCAGCAGAAAACTTTCCCCACAGCAGGATCTGAAAATCAAAATCAACGAAGACATCGACTACCGCGAGGTGCGACTCGTTGATTCCGATGGATCACAGCGCGGCGTCGTCAGCGCCAGGGCTGCTCTCGAAATAGCCCAGGAACAGGGACTTGATCTGGTTGAAGTGTCCGACAAGGCTGATCCGCCTGTATGTCGGATTATGAACTTTGACAAGTTCCGTTATGAGCTGAAAAAGAAGCAGCAGGAAGCCAAGAAAAAACAGACCGTTATTGAGACCAGAGAAATTAAGTTTCGGCCCAAAACCGAAGAGCACGATCTCAGTTTCAAAATACGGAAAATCAAAGAATTCCTGGCGGAAAAAAACAAGGTCAAGGTGACCATGCGTTTTCGTGGTCGTGAAATTATCTATGCCCAGACCATCGGCCTTGACGCGTTGACCAAGATTGCCGATACGCTGCGAGAAGACTGCGTGATTATTCAGGAACCTAAGATGGAAGGTCGGCAGCTCGTAATGTTTGTTGGTCCGAAAGCCTGAGAGTGCAAAATATCTACCTTTAAAACCAAGCATTCCGGTTGCGCGTTGCACCGGTTGAGATGTAAGGAGCGTACATTATGCCGAAAATGAAAACCAACAGAGGGGCCGCTAAACGGTTCAAAGCCACTGGCGGCGGTCGCATTCGTCGCGCCAAGGCGTTTTCCTCGCATATTTTGACCAAGAAGTCGACCAAACGGAAACGGAATCTGCGCAAGTCCGCCTTGATTGCCGAGGTGGATGCAAAAGCCGTACGGCGGATGTTGCCGTATATGTAAACAGAGCAGTCTTCCGGCGCTTGCCTGCGCTGAACACTGTTGTACCTGCCTGAAAAAGCATCTAAATTCAGGATGGCGCTTAATATATTAGCTTGAACGGAGAATACCATGCCTCGTGTAACCCGCGGTTTTAAAGCACGCCGCAGAAGAAATAAAGTGCTGACGCTCGCAAAAGGTTTTCGTGGCGGCAAACATCGGCTTTTCAAAACAGCAGCCGAAGCGGTTGATCGCGCGCTGTGCTACGCCTATCGTGATCGCCGCGTCAAAAAACGGGAGTTCCGCCAGTTGTGGATCGCCCGCATCAACGCCGCAGCCAAACAGAACGGCGTCAGCTACAGCCGGTTGATCAACGGCCTGACCAAGAACTCGATTGCGCTTGATCGCAAGGTGCTGTCCAATTTGGCCATTGTCGACCCCAACGCCTTCACCGCAGTTGTCAGGGCCTCCGCTGGACAGGCTTCCTGATCACGCGTCGTCACGTCATGGAAAACGAGCTGCTTAGACTCAAGCAGGAGGCCGAAGAGGCTTTAGGCGGGGTTCAAAACCCCGCCCAGCTTGAAGCCTTTCGCGTCAAATATCTTGGGCGGAAAGGCGGCCTGCTGACAGGCGTTTTGCGTCAGCTTGGCGCCGTCTCCCCTGAGGACCGTCCCCGCTTGGGCCAACTGGCCAACGACATCAAACAGGCGATCGAAGGCCGGTTTGATGAAAAAAAAGAACTGTTAGGCTCCGCACTCCAGGCAGGCGCCTCCGGCGCTGTGGACCTGAGTCTACCGGGGCGTTTTCTGCCGTTTGGCAAATTGCATCCCGTTACTCAGGTGATGGAAGAGATTTGCTCCATTTTTGAAGGACTCGGTTTTGCCGTGGCCGAAGGGCCGGATGTTGAGAGCGACTACTACAATTTCGAGGCGCTTAACATTCCCAAACACCATCCCGCCCGCGATATGCACGACACCTTTTACGTCACGGACTCGATTCTGCTCCGCACCCACACCTCGCCGATGCAGGCCAGGATCATGGAAAAGCAGGACCCACCTTTGCGCTACATCGCCCCGGGCAAGGTGTACCGTTGCGATTCCGACATCACCCACACTCCGATGTTCCATCAGGTGGAAGGTTTCCTCGTGGACAAGGAGGTCTCGTTTGCCGATCTCAAAGGGGTGCTGACCAGTTTTACCCACAAGATGTTCGAAAAGGAACTGGCGCTTCGGTTCCGGCCGAGCTTTTTTCCGTTCACCGAACCCAGCGCTGAGGTCGACATTGCCTGCGTTATCTGCGGAGGCAGTGGTTGCCGGGTGTGCAAGCGAACCGGTTGGCTCGAGATACTTGGTTCAGGCCTCATTGATCCTGAGGTGCTGAAAATGGTTGGCTACGACCCTGACGTCTATTCCGGCTTCGCCTTTGGTCTTGGGGTTGAGCGGATTGCCATGCTGAAGTACGGCATCGACGACATCCGTTTGTATTACGAAAACGACCTCCGGTTTCTTTCCCAGTTTTAACATCGCTGTTCGTCGGCCCACAGAAGGTTCGAGTTTCGATCCTTGTCGCGTGGCTGTTGCCTGCGCGTCAATCACACGCCCCCAATTGGAGAGCTTTGACCTCCATGACGGGCCTTTGCGCTTCGTTGCGGCTTGTTAGCGAGGGGTATGTCCGAGAATCGCGGTCTTTGCGGGCGCAAATCAATGAAGGCGCGCGCTGTGCGCCCATTATGAGAGAGTTGTTGCTGATAGGATTGCCATGAAATTCACGCTGAGTTGGTTGAATCAATTTATATCCACCGAGGGTTACACGGCGGCGCAAATTTCCGACAGGCTGACCATGCTGGGCCTGGAAGTGGACAGCGTCGAGGAACTGTTCGTGGATCTTATACCGATTGTCGTTGCGCGGGTGACGGAAGTCAGCAAACACCCGGACGCCGACAAACTGACCGTCTGTTCCGTGGACAACGGCGAAGAAGTGGTTCAGGTAGTGTGTGGAGCTCCCAATGTGCGTGCCGGGATGTGGACAGCCATTGCCCAGCCGGGCGTAAAATTGCCTGACGGCACAAAAATTAAGAAATCGAAAGTTCGTGGCGTGGTTTCAGCGGGCATGCTGTGTTCGGCGCGGGAATTGGGACTGAACAGCGACCACAGCGGAATCCTTGATTTAGAAGGACAAACCGCCGCTGGTCTGCCGCTGATTGACGCCCTTGGACTGCGCGACACCGTCATCGAAGTGGATTTGACGCCCAATCGACCCGATTGCGCCAGCGTGCGCGGCATCGCTCGCGAGGTGTCCAGCTTTGTCGGCGGTACGGTTAAGTCACTTGTTGATCGCATTACTCCATTAAGCGGACGCGAGGTCGGCTACGAGGTTGTTATTCGTGATCCGGAGCTTTGCCCTCGCTACACGGCGCGTAAATTATCCAATGTGGTTATTGGGCCTTCGCCGATGTGGATGCAGCAGCAGTTGACTGCGGTCGGCATGCGCCCAATCAACAACATTGTCGACATCACCAACTACGTCATGCTTGAATCCGGGCAGCCGTTGCACGCCTTTGACTTCACCACCCTAAAGGGCGGGAAAATCATTGTTCGCCGGCCGGAGAATGGTGAAACCAGCATCGCAACCCTTGACGGCAGCCAGCGTCAGCTCGATCCGGACATGCTGCTCATCTGCGACGCGGAAAGGCCGATCGCCGTGGCTGGCGTTATGGGTGGATTGGAGACGGAAATTGCCGACTCAACCACAACGATCCTGATCGAATCGGCTTGTTTCAACCCGGTGTCGATTCGTCGGACCGCCCGTAAACTTGGCATTCCTTCCGAGGCATCGTATCGGTTTGAGCGTGGGGTTGATCCCAATCTTGCCGACGCGGCCTTGGAACGCGCAGTGAATCTGATGGCGCTCTACGCCGGAGCGACGGCCGACCCCGACGGCGTCGACGTCTATCCTGGAAATATAACCGCCGTGAAGCTGCAACTCCGAATAGGCAAGGTTTGCAGCCTGCTGGGCATGACTTTGAGCCGCGATCAAGTTGCGGGTTTCCTGGAAAGCATTGAATTTCATGTCGTTGCGATTGACGAGGCGACCTTGGAAGTAACCGTTCCGAGTTTTCGGGTTGACATAGAGCGGGAAATTGACCTGATTGAAGAAGTGGCGCGATTGGTCGGTTACAACGAAATCCCAACCTCGCTCCCCTCTATACGTATGGACTATCCCAAACGGGACGAGTTGCGCGAGTTGCGCCAGGAAGCTGCTCGAATTCTCTTGGCCCAAGGCTTTTTTGAGGCGATTAATTACAGTTTCGTCGCGGAAAGCCATCTCAATCTCTGTCGGTTATCCGCAGATGATCCCAGACGTCGGGTAACTCGGTTGCTCAACCCGCTTTCCGAGGAACAGGCCGTGATGCGTTCTATGCTTTTGCCCGGATTGCTGGAGAATGTGCGGCGGAATATTAATTTTCAACGGCCGGACGTTCGCCTGTTCGAAACAGGAAAAACTTTCCTGCAGGAGCAAGAAGGGGCTCTGCCCGAAGAACAGATGTATCTGTGCGCCGTGCTGACGGGCCTTCGCTTTCCGGAAGGCGAATCATTGTATTATTCCGGCCTGGAAAGCGATTTTTTAGACGTCAAAGGTGTGGCTGTCAATTTGCTTCAAACCCTGCGCCGGACTGCAGTCAGCGGCGAGTCGTTGTTTCAGGTGAAGCCTGAACTGGTGCAACCGTATTGCGATCCCGCCTGCGCGGTCGTCATCATGACCGACGACACGGTGGTAGGCTCGCTCGGCGCGGTTCATCCTGAGACGCTCAAGGGCTTTGGCGTCAAACAGCCTGTGTATTTTGTCGAAATCAATCTTCACAAACTCCTGACCCTGGAAAAAAAGGCCAAGCAATTTGTTGCATTGCCTAAATATCCTTCGGTGAAACGCGACATTAGTCTGGTTGTGCCGGATGCTGTTCCTGCCGGCAATTTGCTTCAGGCAGTCCGCTCCCAGTCGCACAAACATCTTGAGTCGGTGGAGATCTTTGATGTATATCGTGGCAAACCCATCCGAGAAGGATGCAAAAGCGTCGCCCTTTCCCTCACCTATCGCTCTGCAACCTCCACGCTGGACGACCAGTCGGTCGACAAGGTGCATGAGAAAATTGTGAAATCATTGATGGCAGATTTTAATGCCCGTTATCGCGAAGGATCTGAAGTATGAAAAAGAAGAATGTGACCCGCAAAGAATTAGCCATCTCCGTAAATGAAAAATTGGGCGTATCCCAGCGCAACGCCGCAGAAATCGTTGACACCGTTTTTGCGGCGATGAAAGACACCATGGTGGCCGGCGAATCGATCAAACTGGTGCAATTCGGCACCTTGACCGTTCGGGACAAATCCCCACGTCGTGGGAGAAACCCCCGCACCGGCGAGTCCATGACCATCACCAAGCGACAGATGGTTTCGTTTCGTCCCAGTAAAAGACTTCGCGAGCGCCTCAATAAATAGGCAGCCAGCGGTTCTTGCTTATGATAACGTGCAGGCCATATGAATAGAGCGCGCCTTTTTCCATCTCTTCAGCGTCATTGATGTGATGTGAAGCGAGCAATCCCAGCGTCCTCCGCCATACCGGACAAGGTGTACTTCCGGATCGGTGAAGTCAGCCAACTTGTGGGAGTGGACGCCCACGTGTTGCGTTACTGGGAAACAGAATTCTCGTTAATCAAACCGTTTCGAGGCAAATCAAAGCAACGGTTGTACCGCCAGCAAGATGTAGAAAATTTACTTCAGATTCGAGAATTGCTCCATCGGCAGGGATTTACTATCAACGGTGCCCGCAATTATCTCAAGGCGTTGGATAAGCGCCACTCTGACATCTCCAATCTGGATGAGCTGAAGGTTACGAGTTCCCAAAACAACATGGCGTCTCTTCTTGCCGAGATCAAAGGGGAGTTGCTTGATATTGTTGTCTTGCTTGCACCTGTAAAGATTGACGGCTCGTTGGGACAGGTTGATAAAGGTTGACAGTAGATAGGGTTAAGTGCTAAATAACCCTTCACAAATTTTCGGAATGTAGCGCAGCCTGGTAGCGCACCTGAATGGGGTTCAGGGGGCCGGAGGTTCAAATCCTCTCATTCCGACCAGTAAAATCAAGGGTTTAGCATCTTCATTGCTAAACCCTTTTTTGTTGCTGGTCGCGTATTGGTCGCAATGCATGGCCTTTATTGCGAAGTATTGGATCGCGTTTTTTCAATTTCCCATTCGTTCACCGACTCAACCGAATACCTCACCGCCTTCCCAAATTTCATAAATTGGGGACCTTCGCCTTTACATCTCCAACTTGCCAAGGTGTATTCCGATATCTGAAGCCGTTCCGCCAGTTGTTTTGGTGTGAAGTGCGTTTGCATCATTGGTTTATACATCCTCTTCGCTGCTGTTCGTTATTTTGGGTAAAATTCAATTGAATCAAAAGCCGGGCAAGCGTGGTTGCCGTTTGTCGGCGGGCTGGTCCTGCTCGCGAACGGCGGCTTTCATCCGGCGGGCGCGTTCGTTCACGGAGGGCATGTAGTCAGCGCCAAGCGGTTTGTTGCCAAGCCAGCCACGGCGCGGCGTCTTGAAGATGCTGGTTTTCATAGTTCTTTGTCGAGGTCGCCATACCGTTGAAAAGCACCCTGCCGGGACAGGCCGAGAGCTTGGCCAATGTGCGCCCAGGAGCGGCCGGCAGAGCGTTGCCCTTGAATGGCGTGCTTGATTGATTGGTCGAGTTGGTCGCGAATACTGACCAAGTCGGCTAACTCGTGTTCATCGGCGTTGGCTACCCGACGGCCTGCCGCTCGGATCATACGTCTTAGCATTTTCAACCATTCTGAAGTTTCAACCTGTCCCATGCGGACCGCCTTATTCTTGAAAATAGTGTCAATGAAAGGTTTACAGTCTACGGC
>NZ_JAVBXR010000052.1 GCF_030824455.1 Desulfobulbus sp. | reverse complement strand
GCGGGCAGGGCAAGGTCGACCGCGCCGTGGAGGATGCAGTGCAGCGGCGCGTTGTGCTCCTGGTTGTCCCGGCGGAAGGTGCAGGCAAACGAGTTTTCGTAGGCCACCTCGGCCAGGCGGCCGTTTTCCAGCACCAGGGTGTGCTGGGCCAGGGCTGCGGCCTGCAGACGGTCGTGGGTGGTGAAAACGATGGTCGTGCCCTGTTCGCGGTTGATCTGCTGGAGCAGGCCGACGATGATCGCCTGGTTTTCGGCGTCGACGCTGGCGGTGGGTTCGTCGCAGAGCAGCACCATGGGCGACAGCGCCAAGGCCCGCGCCAGGGCCAGCCGCTGGGTTTCGCCGCCGGAGAGTTCGTGGGCGGCCGCTGATTTGTAGCGGCTCAACCCCACGGTCTCCAGGGCCTCGTCCACTTTCCGCCTGCGGACGGTCGGGTCGATCTTTCTGATTTTCAAGCCAAATTCAATGTTGCTGCTGACCGTGGCCGAGAACATGATCGGATGCTGATCCACCAGCACCACCTGCCGCCGCAGCTGCAGCAGCCTTTGGGGCGAGGGCTCCACCAGTTCGCCGCAAAAGGTCATCGTCCCGCTTGCCGGCGTTTCCAGAAAGGCGAGAATGTCGAGCAGCGTGGTCTTGCCGGCGCCGTTGGGGCCAAGCAGGGCGTGGATGCGCCCGGCCTCGAGGTCCAGACGGTCAATGTCCAGCACCACCCGCCCATTGTAGCGTTGGACGATTGATCGCAGCGAATAGAGGGTCATCGCCCGCTCCTCCCTTGGATGAGGTTGAACAGGATGTTGACCCCCAGGCTGATCGCCATCAGCACCAGCCCCAGGGCCACGGCCAGGGTGAAGGAGCCCTTGTCGTATTCCAGGGCCATGGCCGTGGTCATGGTGCGGGTGAAGCCCTTGATGTTGCCGCCGAGCATCATCGATATGCCGATTTCGGAGATCACCCGGCCAAAGGCGGAGATCACCGCCGCGCCAATGCCGAAACGGCCCTCGCGCAGCACCACCAGCGCGGTCTGCCAGTCGCCGGCGCCGAGCGTCCTGGCGGTCTTGCGGTAGCGCGCGTCCACCCGGCTTACTGCGGCGATGGTCAGGGCCGTGACCAGGGGCGCAATCAGGATGAACTGACCAATAATCATCGCCTGTTGGGTGTAGAGCAGGTCCAGGGGGCCAAAAATCCCGCGCCGCGAGATAAAGACGTAGACGAACAGGCCGATCACCACCGTGGGCAGGGCGAGCAGGGTGTTGAGCAAGGTGACGACGAGCCGCTTGCCGGGCATGCGGCTGTGGGCGATGGCAAAGCCGGCGGGGACGCCGACCAGCGACGCCAGCGCCGTGGCCAGGCAGCTGGTGGTCAGCGACACCTGGACAACTCTCAGCAGTTCCGGGTCGAGCGACCAGGCCAGGCGGCAGGCGGCGACAAAGCTTTCAAGGAAAAAGGACATGGATCGATTGGGCGTGAAAGGAAACGCAACGGGCGGAAAGAATCCTGGATTCAATCCGCCCGGCAGGGGGCAGCAGGGGCAAACCCTGAGCCCTTATTTGGTGGCGTCGGGGAAGAACAGTTGCTTGCCGTGCAGTTTGTAATCGGCAATCACCTGCTGCCCCTTGGCGGAAACCAGCCATTGGGCCATCTGCTCGGCCAGTTCAGCCTTCACATGGGGATGCTTCTGCGGATTGACCGGAATAACGCCGTAGGGGTTGGCCAGCTGGCTGCCGCCTTCGCAGAGGATTTCCAGGTTGACCGGCACTTCCCGGCCGAATTTGTATTTGATGTAGGTGCCGCGATCAGCGATGGTGTAGGCCTGTTTTTCGTCGGCAATGGTCAGGGTTTTGCCCATGCCCTGGCCAACGGAGAGGTACCAGTCGCTGCTGGCCGCCGGATGCACGGACTTGATTTCCACCTGCTTGCCGTCTTTTTCCATGGTGGAGACGCTGTTTTCCAGGCTCAGGCCTGAAGCCTTCCACAGCTCCTGTTCCTTGGCGTGGGTGCCGGAATCGTCACCGCGCGAGATGAAGGTCGCCTTGGCGGCCGCGATTTTCTTGACCGCGTCCGCGCCCTCGGCCACGCCTTTGACGGCGGCCTTGTCGCTCGCCGGGCCAACGATGATGAAATCGTTGTGCATCACCGCGTATCGCTTGGTCCCAAAGCCGTCCTTGACAAAGGCGTCTTCCCGCGCCCGGTCGTGGACGAAAATGACGTCGACGTTGCCGTCAACGCCGTCGCGGATGGCCGCGCCCGTGCCCTTGGCAATCACCTTGACCGCGATCCCGGTGTCTTTTTCCAGGGCCGGCAGTAGCACGTCCAGCAGGCCGGATTCCTGGGTGGAGGTGGTGGTTGACATCTTGATGACTTTTTCCTCGGCAATAGCAGAACCGCCGGCCAGGGCCGCGAGAATCAGACCGCAGCACAACGCTTTTACACCTTTCATAATTTCCTCCTCTTTGCTTGATTGCAGGCAGACATTCACACCTGCCCTGTAAAAATTACTGACCTTCCTGAAAGACGATTTTTCCAGCCATGCTCAGGTCGTAGCCCTTGATCGCGCGGCCGGCCTCCTTGAACGGTTCGGACTGGAGCAGGCCGAAAAAGGCCTGGATGGCCTGCTCGAAAAAGACCTCCTTGGACACCAGCAGATCGAACCGCTCCCAGCGCAGGGGTAGAAAGCCAAGGTCCAGCGCGCCCGCCACCGCCTCGATGCCGGGACCGACGTCAGCCCGCCCGGCCAGGATCTCCAGGCCCACGTCCATGTGCCGCGCCACTTCGTAGTCGTAACCGACGATCTTGTCGGCCCGGACGCCGGCCTTCTGCAGTTCCCGGTCCAGCAGCAGCCGGGTGCCGGTGCCCAGCGAACGGTTGACCATTCGCAGCCCCGGTCGCCCAAGATCGGCCACGGACATGATATCCTTTGGATTGTTCTTCTTGAACAGCAGGCCCTGCAGGCGGCGGCAAAAATTGACCACCACCGGCATTTTGTCGAACTCCTGGGCTGCGAACTGGAAATTGTACTCCTCGTCGTCGTCCTGGACGAGGTGGCTGGCGGCAATGTGGCAGAGGTTGTTGCGCAGGGCCTGGACCCCGCCGAGGCTGCCAAGGTTGCCGAACACCGCCAGATGACCGGAAAACGAGCGGTTGAACAGGGTGATGGTCTTGTCGAGGAGCAGGTCGTTGCTGCCGGCGAGCACCACCAGTCGCTGGTTCGAGGTCAGGGGGCGGATGTTTTCAGGGAAGTTGATGGTGTTGTTTTCCACCCATTGCTCGATCAGATACTGGGGAAAAAGCCATTTGCCGGCAATTTTGGTGGCGGGCATGGCCTTTTCCGAGACCAGGGTGTAGACCATTTTTTCATGGATGTTGAGCAGTTCAGCGACTTCTTTGGTGGTCATCAAGCGTTTCATGGACAATCCTGGGGCAGAGTGAGATAGATCAGTAGTTGCCCCGGAAAGATGGCTTTTTTGGTCGCTTTCCGTCAATATTATTTCTTTATTCGCGATTTCTTTTTCCATTACCAACTCATTCCTACCAAAAACAACAGCTGGAGCCTCACTGCGCTTCGGTTGCAATCATCTGTCCCGGATCTCCCAGCCCTGGAAGATCGACCAGTGGCGGAATTTTCGCGGCATGTGGCTGCCGACGGAGCCGCTGATCAGAATCATCCACAGCAGCGGCGCGGTCAGGGCCGGCGCCCAATGGATCAGCAGGCAGAGGCCAAGGTGGAGCAGGGCCAGAAGCCCCTTGCCCCGGTGCGGCCAGCGCCGGTCGTGGCGCCACTCCAGCAGCAGCAGGAAGCCGCCGGTGGCGATGGTCAGGTGATGCCAGGGCGTCAGGCGGACAAAGGGCACGGCCAGCAACAAGCCTCCAAAGAGCAGGGCGGCGGCGCCGATATGGCCGGTGCGCGCTGCAATGCCGAGCCAGCGCATGGTCGCAGACGGTTGGGCGGCGGTCTGGCGGGCAGGCGTCTTCAATGACGGCGTGGGCGGCGCTGTTGCGGGATGTTCGGTGGGCTGCATGGGATGTTCCAGTGTGTTTCCTGACGATCCGTGCGTTCGTCGTCAATGGCGCCCGGGCCGCAGAGCAATTGACAGCGGCCCGTGGCGCAGGTATCGTGCGGAAAGCAATCAACAATCATCTCTTTCTCGGGGCCTCGACCATGCCGTCTTTTGCCGACACCTTTGCCCGCAACCAGGGCGCGCTCAGCGACGCCGAGCAACGTCTTCTCCAGGAAAAGCGGGTGGCGGTGATCGGCTGCGGCGGCCTTGGCGGCTATGTGGTCGAGGAACTGGTCCGCATCGGAGTCGGGCGGCTGCATCTCTTTGACCCCGACGTCTTTTCTCCCAGCAACTGCAACCGCCAACTCAACGCTCTCCAGTCCACCCAGGGCCGCAACAAGGCTGAGGCGGCGGCGGATCGGGCGGCCGACATCCACCCTTTCAGCGCCGTGGTCGCCTATCCCCAGGATTTTCGGGCGGCAGACCAGGCGGCCCTGCAGGTCGACGCAATGGTCGACTGCCTCGACGACGTCCAGGCCCGGCGTGACCTGGCCAATCTGTGCAACCGTCGGGGGGTGCCTCTGGTGCATGGCGCGGTCAGCGGCTGGTACGGTCAGGTCGGGGTGCAGTTGCCCGGCTTTGATCTGATCAAACGCCTGTATCCGCAGCGCGCGGCTGCCGGTCCTGCGCCGTCGGTGCTTTCCTTCACCGTGGCTGTCATTGCCAGCCTCCAGGTTGCCGAGGCAATCAAACTCCTGCTGGGGCAGTCGTCGTCGCTGCACAACAGCTGGATGCACATCGACCTCAAGGACGGCGATTTCCTCCGGGCCGAATAACCGCGCCACTGTCCGCCCCTGCCTCGTCCGGTGGAGCGTCTTGTCAATCCAGCTGAACCAGCTGCCCGGTTTCCCGGGTGGAATAACCGCCCATGGCCTCCACCGTCTGCTGAAACAGCGGCGTGGCAATCACCCGCAACACCGTCTGCATCATCTCTGTTTCAAACACCGCGCCAGGAATCAGCAGGTCGTAGCGCTCCTCTATCAGCGGCACGAAATCAAGCCCCAGGGCCTTGGCCGCGCTTTTGATCCCCAGTCCCACGTCCACCTTGCCGGAAAGCACCGCCACCGCCACCGCCATGTGGGTGTATTCATCCTGGTCGTAGCCGGAAATGGCGTCGGGGTCGAGGTCGTTGCGGCTCAATTCGAAGTCGAGCAGCACCCGGGTGCCGGACCCGGCCTGACGGTTGATAAAGCGCACGCCGTCGGTCGTCAGGTCGCGGATGGAGGCGATTCCCTTGGGGTTGCCCTTGGGCACAATGAACCCCTGGGCGCGGTGCACCAGAGTGACGATGCGGATGTCGCGGTCGGCCAGGTGTTTGCGGACATAGCTGGTGTTGTAGGAGCCGTCCGTGGGGTCGAGCAGGTGCGAGCCGGCGATGTGGCACATGCCCTGTTTTAACGCCATGATACCGCCCAGGCTGCCGACGTGGGTCGAGGCCAGGGGATAGGCCGGGTCCTGTTGGCGAAGAAAATCGCCCAGCACGTCCAGGCAGAGGTCGTGGCTGCCGGTGCAGAGCATGGTGCGCTCGACCTGCGGCAGCGGCGCCAGCAGATCGATGTCCACTTCGCGGCCGTGGATTTCGCCTTCCGAGGAGGCGTCAATGCGGAGGATGGCGTTGGCCCGAGTCAGGGTGGTGATCGCCCCGGCGCCCTGTTTGAGCGGCACGGCAACAAAGTCGACGCCGATGCGGCCGACAATCATCCGTCGAAACTCCTCAATGCCTGCGCGCGAGGGCAAATCCTTGGCCAAGACCGCCCGAATCGCGGTCGGCGGCGGCATGTACACGCCCTGCATCCGGGCCAGGAGCGGGAGCACCAACTGCTCCATGGCAATGATCGCCGACACCGGATAGCCGGGCAGGCCGACCACCGGTTTGTTGTCGATCACCCCGAGAATGGTCGGCTTGCCCGGCATGATGGTGACGCCGTGCACCAGCGTCTCGCCCAGTTGCTCGATGATTCGTACGGTGTAGTCGGCGCTGCCGGCTGAGGAGCCGGCGTTGACGATCACCAGGTCGGCGTCGGAGGCGACCATGGCCTGGACGTGGCGGGTGATCGATGCAAAGTCGTCGCTGATGATCGGCGTAATCTCGACCTCGGCCCCGGCCTGCCGGGCGAGGCCGGCAAGGACTGTGGCGTTGGATTCAACCGTTTTGCCCGCAGGCGGCGCGTCTGGGCAGTCTTCCAGGCGCACAAGCTCGCTGCCGGTGGGGATGATCGCCACCTTGGGTCGTTTGCGCACCCGCACCGCAGCGCAGCCGCCGGTGAGCAGCGCCCCGAGATCGGCCGGGCGGAGTTGGTGGCCGGTGGGGAACAGCAATTCGGTGGCGACAATGTCCTCGCCCACTTTGCGCACATGCTGCCAGGGATAGACCGGGGCGCGGATCACGCCGGTTGCGCCGTCTTCGTCGAGCAGAACGTTTTCGATCATGATCACAGCGTTTTTGTCCGCAGGCAGCGGATAACCGGTGTTGATCATCACCGCCTCGCCGGCGTCAATCCGCAGGGTCAGGGGCGCGTCGTCGCTCGCGCCGAAGGTGTCCTCGGCCCGCACCGCCAGGCCGTCCATGGCGGCCGAGTGGAACGACGGCGACGAGAAGCGGGCGTGGACCGGACCAGCGGTCACCCGGCCGCAGGCCAGATGCGAGGGGATGGTCTCCTCGCCCGGGCAATGGTTGCTGAAACGGGACCAGAACAGCTGCTGGGCCTCTTCCCGTGAATGCATGTTGAGATAGATTTTTCGTTGCATGGCGGCGTCAGGGGATTAGGGGGGAGTCGTTTTGATGGCCAACCAGATATAATCGTTGTCTTCTCTCTTCTGGAGACAGCGGTTTGCCATGTCGAAGGTAATTGATCATTTCTTGGATATCATCGGAAATTTTTTTGTTCACAGCGGAGGTGGTGTTTTTCGGGGAGAGATGTTCCAGGTATTCGATGGTTGTGTTCTTTGCTTGTTGATCATTGTCCAGCAGGGCGATGTTGATGACGTCCTGGATTGCTTTTGTGGAATAGAATGCATTGGTTGTCTCGACCAGTCTTTGTGTAATCGTAACCAAGGTGTTTTCCAGTAGTTCGATTCTGTTTTGCAATGCTTTGATTTCCTGATTCATTTCTCTCCCGGCAATTGCGGCAATGGTTGCTGGACAATCTCGGCGGCGTGCAGCGTCATCCTCTCATGGAAACAACAGCACCGGGCATTCCACCCCTTTGTCCAGGCCCTCGACGTCGCGGCCGATGGGCAGGAGGCCGTCGGCGCGCACCAGCGGGTTGAGCAGACCGGATTTGCCGTAGACCGGCACGGCTAGAGGCGGCGCGCCGTTGTCTTGCGGGGTCAGGCGCACCCGGACGTAATCCTCCCGGCCGATCACCGAGGGCATTTGCTGGGCGGTGACGGCGCGAATGGCCTGCAAACCGAGTGTCGCCCCCAGTCCGCTGTATTGCCGCAACAGCGGGCGGACAAAGCAGTAAAAAATCACCAGGGCCGAGGCGGCGTGGCCGGGCAGGCCAAACAGGGCCTTGTTGCCCTGGCGGGCGAGGATGGTGGGTTTGCCGGGGCGGACCGAAACCCCGTGCACCAGCATGCGGCTCTCCGGGACGGCGGCGAACACCCGGTGGGTGAAATCGCGCTTGCCCACCGAACTGCCGCCGGAGAGCAGCAGCACGTCGGCGTCGGCCAGGGCCTCGGTGCAGACTGCGAGCATTTGGTCAAAATCGTCGCCGCAGATGCCGTGGGAGACGGCAATGCCGCCGGCTTCCTCGACCAGCGCCGCCAGGGTGGTGGAGTTGATGTCGCGGATCTTGCCCGGCGGCGGCGTCTGCTCGGTAGGCACCAGTTCGTCGCCGGTGGAAAGTATTGCCACCCTGGGCCGGCGATACACCGGAACCGAGGTGACGCCCAGACCCGAGAGCACGCCCAGATCTTGGGGCCGCAATCTGCTGCCGCAGCCGAGCACCGGCGCGCCCGGCGCGTAATCCTCGCCGGCGCGGATCACGTTTTCTCCCGGCGCCACCGGCCGGAACACGGCCACGGTTTCTTCGTCAAGCAGCTGGGTGTATTCGACCATGACCACGGCGTCAGCCTTTTGCGGCAGTTCGCCGCCGGTCCAGATGCGCGCCGCCTGACCGGGTCGCAGGCTCAGCGCCTGGCCGGAGGTCCCCATGGCGATCTCGCCGATGATCGTCAACAGGGCGGTTTCCGACTCGGAGCAGCCAAAGGTGTCGGCCGCGCGCACTGCAAAACCGTCCATGGTGGAACGGGAAAAGGGGGGCAGGGACTCGCGGCAGGTCTGTTCCTGGGCAAGGATGCGTCCCCTGGCTGCGGTCAGCGCCACAAATTCGGCATCAAGGGGCGCGAAGTCGCTCAACAAAGCAACAAAATCAGAAGGGCGGATCAGTTTGAAAAAATCGTTCATGCTGTTTTGCCTGTGCAAGGCCTCGTTACGGGGCAGAGGGGGCGAGAAAAGGGTTGCCGGAATTCAAAAAGCTGCCGGCGGCGGCACAAGAACGGAGGCCGCATTCATGCGTTCAAGTATAGCATGGATGCGGCGATCTGGAGCAGAGAATTTGCCGACAAGAAGGGAAGGAGGAAAAGGCGGCCAGCGGCGGGGTGATCATCCTCCGCCGATGGCCGGAAAGACAGCCAGCTGATCGTCTTCAGCCGGAACCTGCCGCAGTTCGCAGTGGCGTGAATTGATCATGGTCACGCCAACCTCGTCAAGCGGCACCCCGAGGGAGCGGATGATGTCTTCAACCGTGGTTCCCTCGGGGAATTCCATGCGTTGCTGCTTGAAGCGGTTGTCCCGGAAATAGGCGAACAGTTTAACCGTGAGCTGCATGAATCCGTGCTGGTTAGAAGTTCCAGAACGAGTCGATGGCCTCGTCGGTGATGTCCCACACCACGTTGTGCGGCGCAATCGGCTCCTCGGAGAAAAATTCGGGCAGCCGGTCGTCCTTGTTGGTGAAACCGGCGGCCAGGTTGAAGGCGCGTTCGGTTTTGAGGATGGTCATGCCGAGGTTGGTGACGTCGTTTGCAACCAGGTTAATGCCGTAGCGGGCATTGATCAGGTCGATCAGGGCCGGCAGACAGGTGGCGTCGTCGAGGGCGGCAAAGGCGATGAACAGGCACATGCCGGTGGAATCGATGGCTGCGGTGGCGATCTGCAGGTTGCGCGACAATTCCACCTGGCCTTCCTTGCTGAGCGGGTCAACCTTGCCGCCGACGCCGAGGATGTTGGTGGCAATGGTGTAGCCCATGGTGTGATCAGCGCCTTGGGTGGAGGTGGCGTAGGTGATGCCGATGCCTTTGATGGCGCGGGGATCGTAGGCCGGAATGGCCTGATTCTTGACCACCGGCACGCGAGTGACGCCAAAGGCCTTGCCCACGAAACCGGCGCCGTTGCCGATGATCCGTCCCAGCGGGGTTCCCTTGGCCACGTCTTCCTTGAGAATGCGGCACAGCTCGGCGCCGTCGCCGAATTTGAGCACGCCGGCCTCCATGGCCACGCCAAAGGCCACCGGAATCTCGATGGAATCGAGTCCGAGGTCGTCCATCACGTTGTCGGCTTCGGCCACATAATCAAGGTTGTCGATGCCGCAGTCCGCACCTAAGGCCCAGATGGTCTCATACTCAAAGCCCGAGGTTTTGTACTGCCCTTTGGCGTCGGCGTAGATCTGGGAACACTGGATAACGCAGCCGGGGTGACAATTGTGCCTCGGCTTGCCTCCGCGGGCGACAATGGTGTCGTACATGGTTTCGCCGGAAACCGCTTCGTGGCCTTCAAACTGTCCTGCCGTGAAGTTTTTGGTGGGCAGGCCGCCGGATTCGTTGATGATGTTGACCAGGACATTGGTGCCGTACTGCCCCAGGGCCTTGCTGATGGGGTTGTCGACCAGGGCCTTGGCAAAGGTGCGGTTGGCGGCCTTGAAGGCGTCGGGATTGGCAATGGCCACTTTCTGGTCGGTCGGTTCAACCGAGATGAATTTGATTCGCTTGGAGCCCATGACCGCGCCTAGACCGCCGCGACCGTGCGAACGCATGTGGCTGTCCGGATCTTTGATCGAGATGTTGGCGCCCAGCATTTTCATCTCGCCGGCCGGGCCGATGGTGATGACGCCGACCTTGTCGCCAAGGCGTTGGTTCAGGGTCTGGACCACGGCAAAGTTGCCCATGCCGACGACTTCAGTCTCTTCTTTGATGGTCGCGCCGTCGGCGTTGACGTGCAGGCTGTACCACTTGGAGTCGTCGGCAGGTTTGCCTTCGATGATCAGGGCCTTGACGCCCAGCTTGGCCAGCATCTGCGCCGAAGTGCCGCCGGCGTTGGCCTCTTTGATGGTGCCGGTCAACGGGCTTTTGGCGCCGCAGGAGAGGCGGCCGGAGTTGGCTGCCGGGGTGCCGGAGAGCAGGCCAGGGGCAAAAACCAGTTTGTTGTTCTTGCCCAGCGGATGACAGGTGGGCTTGACTTCGGCGGCAACGATGGTCGAGGTCAGGCCGCGACCGCCCAGGCCCATCCATCCCTCGGGTACAGATTCGACCTTGGCGCTCAGGTCCGACATGTTCACTCGAAAAATTCTATCAGCCATGCGATGACTCCTATGCAAAAAAGAGAATAGCCGGGCTCCGTCGGGAACCGGCACTCGTTAAAGACGACAGTTGGGGGCCTTGATGGAAAAACAAAAAATCAAGAAGTTGCCGAAAAATTTAGCTCGGTTTTTTATCTCTGTCAACACTTGTACGAAATGGTTGCTTTTGGTTGGAATCGGATCAGAGGCGCAGGGTCACAAGGAGTAAAGACCCTGCGCCTCCTTTCCGGTGGAAACGTCAAAACGCGGGACGCGTTACCGCGTCCCGCAACGCCAACCACAGCGTAACTTGTTGTG
>NZ_JAVBXR010000046.1 GCF_030824455.1 Desulfobulbus sp. | reverse complement strand
AGGCCCTCTACCGGACCACTCCCGCCGCAAAAAACATGGCCAAAATCGCCAAAGGCATCCTGGTTTTCCCCGACGTGGTCAAGGCCGGGCTGATCGTCGGCGGCCAATACGGCGAGGGCGCGCTCCGCGTCGGCAACAAAACCACGGGCTACTATAGAACAGTGGCCGCCTCATACGGCTTGCAGGCAGGGGCACAGTCTTTTGGCTACGCCCTGTTTTTCGTCGACAATGAAGGGCTGCAATATCTCAAGAAAAGTAACGGGTGGGAAATCGGCGTCGGCCCGAGCATTGTCGTCGTCGATGAAGGAGTCGCCCGCTCGCTCACAACCACCACCGCCAAATCCGGCATTTACGCCTTTATCTTTCAGCAAAAGGGGCTGATGGCCGGCATTGGCATTCAGGGCAGCAAGATTACCCAGATTACCCCGGACAAATAAAAGGACTGTACCGCGATCTGCGGACCGTGTGGCACCGTCCGCGGAATCAGCCTTGCAGCAGAGCCGCAATTACCCGACAACATTTGCTTTCAAACAGGTGAACGATGAACAAGACGCATTGTATAACCAAGGGGTTGGTCATTGTACTGGCAGGTTTTTTTCTTTCCGGCTGCGCTGCGGCGCCCAAAGACGCTCCAACCGGTTTCCTCAAAGAATATCCGCAGTTCCAGCCTGGACCGGCTGAGGGCATTGATCAGGTCTACACCAAGCCGGGGATGGATCTGAAAAAATACAAGCGGGTGATGCTGGACGAGGCGCAGTTCTACCTCAAGAAGGACGCCGCCAGCCAGGGGCTGCAGGCCAGCGAATTGAAGGAGTTGTCCGACACCTTCCACCGCGCCGTGTTCGAGGCTCTGGGAACGGCCTATCCGCTGGTCACCGAACCAGGGCCGGATGTGCTCCGGATTCGCTTGGCGGTCACCAACGTCGAGACCAGCAATCCGGCCATGAGCGGGATCACCACGGTGCTGCCGATCGGTCTGGCGGTCAGCGTGGCTAAAAAAGCGACCACCGGCGCCTATACGGGAGTGGGCGGCGCCAGCATGGAAGTGGAATTCCTTGATTCCACCACCAACGAGCGGCTCGCCGCCGGCGTCGACACCTTCAACGGTTCGAAGATGAGCGGCTTTTCCAAACTCGGCGCCACCAAGGAGGCCTTCGAGTTCTGGGCCAAAAGGCTGCGGGTGACCTTGGACAACGCCCACGGGGTAGCCAAGTAATTGCCGTTCGCAGGCCAAAAGCGAGAGCGCTCGCTTGGGGAACAAAGGAGCACTGGAAAGATGGATGTCCATCTTTCCAGTGGTTGCTTGTATCCATCTCGCAGATAAACATGAATTTCCAACATGTGTGACCGCCGCGCGCTCATTGCCCTGCTCTTTGCCTTGCCCTTGATAGGCTGGGGAGGATTGTCCTTATACTACGGGCCGCTCCCGAGTCCTTGGCGCATGGTGGCGGCCGTTGGTTTTACGGCGGCGTCGCTTGCTGTTTTTTTCCTTGCCCCCACCTGGAAAAAGGCGGCGGCCGGCTTTGCGGCGCTGTTCGTCCTGGCGCTGGCCGCTTTTTTGCTGAGAGCCCCTTCGAATAGTCGCGACTGGCAACCGGACCTGGCGCTGTTGCCTTCTGCCTCCATCGAGGGCGACAGAATTACCATTCATAATATCCGCAACTGCGACTATCGCAGCGAAACCGACTTCACTGTTCGCCATTACGACAAAACCTTTGATCTCAATGCGCTGACCAGCGTCGATCTCTACCTGGTGGATTGGGGATTGAAGAGCGTGGTGCACACCATGCTCAGTTTTGGTTTCAACAACCGCGATTATGTCGCGATCTCGATTGAAGCCCGGAAGGAGCGAGGCGAGGGGTATTCCACCCTGCGAGGCTTTTTTCGCCAGTATGAATTGACCTACGTGGTGGCGGACGAGCGGGATGTGGTGCGGCTGCGGACCAATTACCGGCAGGGAGAAACCACGTATCTGTACCGGATTCAGGGCGACAAGCAACTGTTCCGCGAAGTGTTCCTCGACTATTTCCGGGCCATCAACCGATTGCACGACAGGCCGGCATGGTACAACGCCCTGCTCTCCAATTGCACCTCGGTGCTGCGCGGCCACACCCGACCGTATTTCCGCAAAGTTTTCTGGGACTGGCGGCTGCTGGCCAACGGCTATGCCGACGAGCTGGCCTACGAAAAGGGCACGCTGGACGCGTCATTGCCTTTTGCGGAGCTGAAACAACGAAGCGTCATCAACCCCAAGGCCAGAGCGGCGGACCAGGACCCCGATTTCTCCTTGCGCATCCGCGAGGGACTGCCAGGGATGGGCCTGCGGCAATAGCAGGCCAAGGGAAGAGCACACAAGAAGTCAAATTTTGCAAACCATGAGAATGGTTGCGTTCCACACCAAAAAAGGAGCAAACAATGAGAAGAGCATTGCACATCAAGGAACTGGCGCTCGTCGGCGTCCTTGCAGGATCCACCGCGATTCTTTCCTGCCCGTCGGTTCAGGCCGCCGGGTTCATCGATCTTGATTTCGAGAACACCCCCTCCGTGATCGGTTTGGGCGTGGGCATGGTGCCCGATTACACCGGCTCCGACGATTACACCTTCGGCGTGGCCCCATTTTTCCGCTATACCTTCAAAGGACAGGAGCGCTATGTCCAACTCATCGCCAACGAGTTGACCGTCAATGTCCTCGACGACGAGATGTTTCGTTTCGGCCCCTTGCTGAACTATCGTTTTGGCCGTGACGACAGCATCGACGACCCGATGGTCAGCCGGATGAAAGAGATCGACGACACCGTGGAAGCAGGCGCCTTTGCCGACATCGTCTGGGTCAGCGCCACCGAGAAACGCCAGCGGTTCATCCTCGGGGCGAAAGTCTATCAGGATGTCGGGGACGAAAGCGACGGTTTCCGGGCCAACCTCGGCGCCCGGTATTGGCAACCAGTGGCGAAACCCGTTGATCTGAGCCTCAGCGCCGGCATTGTCTATCAGGACGACAAATACGCTGATCACTACTTTGGGGTCGACGCCGACAACGTCGGTACGTCCGGGCTGCCCTTCTTTACCGCGGACGGCGGGCTGAACGAATACTATGCCATTGTCGGCGCCAATATCTATCTGAGCAAGAACTGGCTGATGAGCGTCGGCCTTCGCGCCTCCACCATCGCCGGCGATCCAGGCGACAGCCCGATTGTCGACCAGCAGGGAGATTCGACCCAGTGGATCGGCGGCATCGGCGTGGGCTACATCCTGTGGTGATTTTTCTCCAATACAGGCTGTTGACCTGATCGAACCACGCTAGAAGGAGCGGCAACAATGGCAAGAGCTTTCCTTGTGCGACCCATACACCCGGTGTTGCAGCAGATGCAAACGCCATGGCGTCAACCAATGAGGCGTCTTGCCAGGTTGCCCTGGGCAGGGCTGTTGCTGTTGGTCGTTGCCGCTTTCGGCCTCGCCGGCTGCGCGACCATCGTGGGGGTGCAACAAAACGACCCCCGCGAGACCTACGCCCAGATCGCGGTGAGCGCGGTCAGCGCCGACGACTACAGCCGATTCTCCCAAGATGTCCTGACCCGCTACGACAAGGTGCAGGCCTTTGGCGAAGCCCCCTTGCAAGTCCTCGCCTTTCTCCATCACGAGGCAGAGAAGGATTACCGCAACGACCTGCTCTTTGCCCTGGCCGAGCTCAATTATTTCATCGCCATGCGGCAACGGCAAGGCGGGGTTGAGAAGGCGCGTCCCCACTTCTTTGCCTCGGCGCTCTACGCCTATTTGTATCTGTTGGGCAAGGATTGGCTGGAGCCCCCCAGTCCCTTTGATCGACGATTCCGGATTGCCTGCGATCTGTACAACAACAGTCTGGCCCAAGCCCTGACCGACGCCGACGGCAATCTCCAGATTGCTCCCGCCCAAGTAGATTTGCCGGTCGGCCGTTTTGCCTTTTCCGTAGACGCCAGGCCATTCCACCAACATCTCGATCAGTTCGAAAAATTTGTCTCCACCGACAAGTTCGGCGTCAGGGGGTTAAGCCGCAGAAACCGGGAAGCGGGAATGGGTGCGCCGATCATTGCCGTTGAAAAGAAACCGGCAGAGGCGCCCATGTTCCGTTCCAGCCCCGGAACCCTTTTCCTGCGGTTTAACTGCACCTTGCAGGAGATCGACACAGGCGCCTGCACCGGCGCGTTGGAATTGTACTCGGCCTACAACCAAACCGAGACCACGGTAGGCGGCCAAAAAATTCCGCTGGAAAGGGATGTTACCGCGCAACTTGCGTACACCATCGACCAGCCGTATGTCCAGGGTTTGGGGTTCAACGAATTTCTCCACGGAACGGGCTATATTAAATCCGGCCTGTTCTACATGCAGCCTTATGAGCCGGACAAGATCCCGATTGTCCTTGTTCACGGCACCTTCAGCAGTCCCGTTGCCTGGGCGGAATTGGCCAACACCCTCCGCGCCGATACCGTCATCAATCGAAAATATCAGTTCTGGAATTTTTTCTACGACAGCGGCAAGCGGATCGGCATCTCGGCGCAAGAGCTGCGCGAGGCGCTGAGCGCACAGGTGCAGCAGGTCGATCCCAAGGGCACCAACGCCGCTTTGCGCCAAATGGTGATTATTGGCCACAGCCAAGGGGGATTGCTCACCAAGCTGACCGCCACCAACACCGGCGACGCCTTCGTGAAAATGGCCACCGGGAAAACGCTGGCCCAACTCGACGTTACGGACGAAGAGCGCACTCGTCTCGAAAAAGAGGCCGTCTTTACGGCCTTGCCCTTTGTCAAGCGGGTGATCTTCATCTCCACCCCCCACCGGGGCAGCTTTCTCTCCAAAAACTGGGTCCGCACCCTGGTGCTCAAGATGATCACCCTCCCTAAGGGGGTGCTGCAATCAACGGCCAACCTCATGAAAACCGTTGCTCAAATGGGCATTCCCGAGGCCCAGGCGCAGCAATTCATCGCCACCACCAGCCTCGACGCCATGTCGCCTGACAACCCGACGATCAAGACAATGGCGGAGATCCCCCTCGCCCCGGGAGTCAAAGGCAATTCCATCGTGGCCATCGACGGCGACGACATCCCGCCTGAGGGCGACGACGGCGTGGTCACATACGCCAGCGCCCATGTGGACTATGTGGAATCGGAATTTCTGGTGCGGTCCGGTCACTCCTGCCAGGGCCATCCGCTGGTGATTGAAGAGGTCCGCCGCATTCTGCTGGCCCATCTGCAGGCGAATCAACAGTCGCCGGAGAAGACGCATTGAGGGCGCACGGAAATGCAGCGACGGGAGCGTTGACCGTTATCCCAGACGACTGCGCAAAATCCTCAGACGCCTGGCGCGTTTCAGCCGCATCTTGGCCTGTCCCTTGTTCTTTGCTGTGAGCAGATGGAGCATATGCCGACCTTGAGAAACAACCTCATCACCCTTGCCCGCCTCGCCCTGCTGTTGCTGGTCGTCCTGTGCGGCTGGGCCTGGGAAGGGCAGACGGCAGAGAATGCGCAAACCGCAACAGACGTGCAATTGCTCGTTGCCCCTGAGGTCCTCAAGGCCAAAATCGAGGAAACCGCCAAGGCGCCCGGCCTTGAAGAGAGTGCAAAAAACGCCCTCCTTGAATACTACCGCAAGAGCCTCGACAATTTGGCGACCGCGGCAGCCCACGACGGACTGGCAAAGAAATTTGTGCAATCCATCGAGACAACGCCGGCGGAAATCAAAAAAATCAGAGCGACGCTGGACAAGCCGGACCCTCAGCCCCCGGCGCAAGAACAGGCGGAGGATCGTTTTGACAGCGTTCCTCTCAAGGAGATCGAGCAGCAGCTGTTGAAAGCCAAGGCCAGTTACACCGCCACCGAGGCGGAGGCCGCCGCCTTGACCCGTCAACTTGCCGCCCAGAATGAACGACCTGTCAAGGCGGGGCAACGGCTTGCCGAAATAAAAACAAACGAGTCCGCATTGCTCGCCGCGCTCAAAGCGCCTGCCCCGGACAACGAATCCCCGCAGACAACGGAAGCCCGAACCTGGCTGCAACAGACGCAGATCCAAGCGTTGCACAGCGAAACCAACATGCTGAACCAGGAACTGGTGAGCATGCCGGTGTTGGTGGAGTTGGCAAACATCCAACGCGAGGAAGCGGCGGCCCGCCTGGAACGCGCCCGCTCCCAGATGCAAGAGCTGGAGGCGCAGGTCAACCGCAAACGACAGGCGGAAGCGACCCAAAGCATGGATGCGGCCAAAGAAGCGATGCGGCAGGTGGCTGACAGTTCACCGGTGCTGCAACAGGCGGCGGCGAGAAACGCCGAGTTGGGCGACAACCTGCAGACCGTGACCGCAGCCCAGGAACACCTTGCCGCGGAAAAAGACGCCCTCGACAAAGAGTCGAAAAGACTCGAAGAGAACTTTAAAACCACCAAGCAAAAAATTGAACTGGCCGGTTTGAATCAAGCCCTTGGCCTGATGTTGCACGACCTGCGACGAACGCTTCCCAGCGCACGTTTTCTGCGCAAAAAAGTCGCCGGCAATCAAACCGCAATCGCAGAGGCTGGCCTGTTGCAGGTGCAGCTGAGCGAAGAGCGGCAGAAGCTCGACGATGTTGACCGGTATGCCGCCGAGCTGGCCGAGGGCATTGCTCCGGACGAACTCGGCACGACTTCGGAGGAACTGAAAACGCTCCTGACCAGTCGAAGGGAGCTCCTCGACAAGATAATCATCGCCAATCAAAGCTCCCTTGGCCTGCTCGCCGAGCTTGAAACCCTCTACCGTCAGTTTATGGTCACGGTTGCCTCGTTTGACGCCTTTCTCGCTGAACGCCTGCTCTGGATGCGCAGCACGCCGGCAATGCGATGGAAGGATTTTTACAATCTGCCGAGCGAAGCCGCCGCGCTGGTCACTCCCGGCCCATGGCTCACCACCGGCAAGCTGCTGGTTGCCCAGGCCGTCACCTCGCCGATCTTCATTCTGGCCTGCCTGGCAACAGCGGGCATCCTCTGGTTCCGAAAGAGCCTTCTCTCCCGGATCGAAACAACCGTCGGTCTTGCCGGCAACCCTGCTTCCTATCGTTTTTCTCTGCCCATCCAGGCGGTGGTCCTGACGTTTTTGCTTGCCCTGCCCGGTCCGTTGCTGCTCCTAATCCTTGCAGGGGAGGTGCAGACCCTGCAGGAAACAACCGAGTTTTCCCGGGCGATTGCAACCGGCCTGATCGGATTGGCCTACCGTTTCTTCCTCCTCCGTTGGTTGCGGACGCTGCTTTTGCCCCATGGCCTGGCAGACGGATTTTTCCACTGGCCGAAGCGGACCATGATTTTATTGCGCCGAGAAGCCGGCTTTCTGATGATCAGCTTCCTACCGGCCGTCTTCATTACGCAGGTGACGTTTTTAGCCAATTATCATGCAGGGGGCGGGTATCCCCTGGGGCGGCTGCTGTTAATCGGGACCCTGAGCATCCTGCTCTTCTTTTTCTATCGTCTTCTCCATCCCAAGACCGGAGTGTGCCAGCACTTTTTACACCTGCATTCACATCAGCTTTTTGCCCGCATCTATCCGCTTTTTTTCTTTTGCATCATGCTCCTCCCGCTGGCGTTGAGCGGGCTGGTCCTGGCCGGATACATTGGCGCGGTCGGCGCTCTGATCCGCAGTCTTATCAACAGCATCTGGGTTTGTTTAGGCTTGGTGGTCTGTCACCAGCTGATTGAGCACTGGCTGATCCAATCCAGCCGCAGGCTTTCCCTTCACAAGGCCCAGGGCCACAGCGCTTCGGCCAAGGCCAAGGCCAAGGCCAAAATGGAAACCGGTCCACGCGCCGGCGAAACAAAATCCGAGCTGGTTGAAGAACCGGCCGAGGATCTGGTTGAGTTGAGCACCGAGAGCCGCAAATTGCTCGACACCCTCACGGCTCTTAGCGCCTGTGGCGCGCTCTGGCTGGTCTGGGCCGACGTCTTGCCGGCGCTGCGGGTCTTTGATGAATTCACCCTCTGGAAATACGCCTCTGTGGTCAACGGCCAGGCAACCTCGATCCCCGTCACCCTGGCCGACGTCGGTCTCACCATCATTATCGGCATCGTCACCTTGACCGCCACGCGCCGTTTCCCCTCGCTGCTGAAGATTGTCCTGCTCCAGCATCTGGGCATGAGCGCCGGCAGCCGGTACACCATTACGACCCTGTCCCGCTACCTGATCGGCGGCGCCGGCTTGACGGCAATGGCCGAAATCCTCGGGTTTAGCTGGTCGCAGATTCAATGGCTGGTTGCGGCCTTGGGCGTCGGCATCGGTTTTGGCCTCCAGGAAATCGTCGCCAACTTCATCAGCGGCCTGATCATCCTGTTTGAACGTCCTATTCGGGTGGGCGACGTGGTGACGGTGGGCTCGACCGACGGCGTGGTCACCCGCATCCGCATTCGGGCCACCACCATCCGCGATTTCGACGGCAAAGAACTGCTCGTCCCCAACAAGGAATTCATTTCCGGCCAACTGCTCAACTGGTCGCTTTCCGATCCGGTGATCCGTATCCTGCTGCCGGTCGGCGTGGCCTACGGCAGCGACGTGCAGGCGGCAATGACCTTGATGAAGCAGGCGGCCGAAGAAAATGCGCTGGTGCTCAAAGAACCCGTGCCTGTTGTCACCTTTGACAGCTTCGGCGACAATGCCCTGCTCCTGACGCTGCGGTGCTTCATCGGTTCGGTGGACAACCGGGTGGCGGCAAAAAGCGTTTTACATCAGGTGATTGACCAAAAATTCCGGGAGGCCCAGATCTCCCTGGCCTTCCCGCAGCGCGACGTGCACCTCGACACGGTCAAACCCCTTGTCGTCAGGGTCGTGCGGGAGGAGAATGCGGACGACGGGGACACGCCTGTGCCGGCGGTGGCGGATTGAAGCCTCGCGGCAAGCAACATGGTGTTCAAGCGTCCGGGGAACGGCGCGGCCCAAAAAGTGGGATGCCGGAAAACCGGTTTAACTATTTAACTATTCACAGTAAACGGAGAAAAGCATGCAGAACTACAAAGCGATGTTCCTGATGTTGGTGGTGGCGGTGAGCGTCTGGGCCTGTGCAAAGCCTGCGCCCAAGGAAGAACTGAACGTAAAACGAGCCAATGTGACCTCCGTGACGGCCACTGTCCAAAAAATCGACCTGAAAAAACGGGTGGTGACCATCCGGGGCTCGGAGGGCGACGTCCGGAAAGTGCATGTTGGCAAGGAAGTGGTCAATCTGCCGCAAGTCCGCGTGGGCGACAAGGTGGCGGTGGATTATTATGAATCGTTTGCGGTGCGGATGGCCAAACCCGGCGAGGTCAGGGACGAGGTCAGGGGCATGGTCGGCCGGGCGAAACCGGGCGAGAAGCCGGAATATGTCGAGGAAAGCGAAACAACCGTGACCGCAGACATTCTCGATCTGGACAAGGCGCGAGAGACCGTCACCCTCAAGGGACCCGACGGCGACGTCGTGGTGGTCCAGGTTGCGGATCCGGCCAATCTGGACAAGGTCAAGGTCGGCGACACCATTGTGATTACCTACACCGAGGCGCTGGCGATTGCCGTCCGAACGGTGAAATAACACGAGCCCTGTAAGGCTGATGCGATTGTTGGCCCGGCAGAGCAGCGGCGGCGCCTGGATGCGTTCGACGCCGAGGATGCCGATCTGTCCTGCGCACAATTTCACGGTCGGCCGCCTGAAAGGAGTTGCCTTCAGGCGGCCTTTAATCATAATAGAAAGATGAGGTTAGTGAACATCGCCATGCCCACGACGCTCTTGAATGGGTCAATCTTTTTACCTGGTAGCAAGGAGAAGTCAGATGAAAACGCCTAACATTCTCATCCTGCTGATGCTGTTGCTCATGGTCTCCGGGACGGCGTTGGCCGCCCCCGGTCCTGCCGCGGCTCCCAATGATCCCGGCTGGCCGCGGGTGATCGCGAAAAACGGCAAGGAACTGACCATCTATCAACCGCAGATCGATTCCTGGCAGGACTACAAGAACATTCACGCCCGGTTCGCGATTGCCGTCAAAGACGGAAAATCGAAAAAAGAAACGTTCGGCGTGGCCGAGTGGGATGCCGAAACTGTGGTCGATCAAGCCGCCCGGGTTGTGGCGATCCTTCCCAAGAAACGGGAACTCCGGTTTCCCAACACCACCGAGGCGGAAGCGGCGGCGCTGCGCAGCGTGGTCGAGGAAATCCAACCCTTCGGTCAGGCGACGACCGTCTCGCTTGATCGGGTCCTGGCCTATCTCGATCCGGCTCAGCAGCGGCAACAGGCTCCGGTCGAGTTGAACATGGACCCGCCGAAGATCTTCTTCAGTCGCAAACCGGCCATTTTAGTGATGATTTTGGGAGAGGCCAAACTGCAGCCGGTTGAAGCCAACAGAACCGATCTGATGTTCGTGGCCAACACCAACTGGGATCTCTTTTACGACACGACCCTGCAGGAATATTTTCTCCTCAACCAGGAGAGCTGGCTGAGCACCAAGGACTTGGTCAACGGGCCATGGGTCTCGACGACCTCCCTGCCGGTTGGATTGTCCAGCCTGCCGGCCAACGAAAACTGGGACGACGTCCGCAAGCAGATTCCCGGCAAACCGGACAAAAATCCGCCGGTGGTCCTGATCAGCAAGGAACCGGCGGAAATGATCCTGACCCAAGGGGAACCGACCTACAGCCCCATCCCAGGGACCAAACTGCTGCGGATCAACAACACCGAAAGCGTGGCGTTCCTCAACTCCGCAGACGGCAAATACTTCTTTCTGACCGCAGGCCGATGGTTCCGCGCCGCCAGTCTGGACGGCCCCTGGTCGAACGCCAGCAACGATTTGCCCTCGGATTTTTCCCACATCCCGGACAACGATCCCGCCGCCTTTGTCAAGGCCTCGGTGCCGGGCACAACTGACGCGAAAGACGCGGTCCTGTTGGCCTCCATCCCCAACACCACCACAATGGACGTCAACGCGCCGGCTCAGGTGCAGGTGGCCTACAACGGACAACCGAATTTCCAAGCCATTCCATCCACCACCGTCCAGTACGCCACGAATTCCGCCAGCGCGGTCTTTCTCGTCAACGGTAGTTACTACTGCTGCGATCAGGGCGTCTGGTATTCGA
>NZ_JAVBXR010000015.1 GCF_030824455.1 Desulfobulbus sp. | reverse complement strand
GCCCTTGAAGACCACCTCGAGGACTCGTTACGGACAATGGAATGTGATACACCAAGAGTCCATTCCATCGTCGCGTGGCCGTGGATCATGAGTTCACTTTTGAATTAGAATTGGAATAAATTCGGTCTTTCCCACAATTGGCTTGAGGTTCAATGGAATTTCAACCGGAAGATGTACCCGGATGGGCACTGATACATGTTGCCAGATACTCTAGCGTTGTCCCTTCTCGCTGGCGTTTTGTTTTTTTTTGTCAGATACTCTGGTGTTGGTGAGGACGTGCTGGAAACAGAAAAGCCCATCTTCATACCTCTTGCGGTGGATGACAAGAGTGGACAAAGATGGGCCGCCAGCTTGAATGTTCTATTTTTATCCAATAATATCTATAATTTTGCCGAGTTGCCGGGAAGAGATTTCACTTTCGACTCTTGTGCACATAATACTGATTTTGTTACATCTTATTTTTGGGCAAAACAGTCGAACCCGCTTTTTATGTTCCAAAAATGTCCAAAAAAATGTCACTGCTGTCTCATAAAACTTCCCACAGTAAAATTTGTGGAGAAACAGCAGGTTGAATTGATGGCGGTTTAAAAAGTTCGATCAAATCTCTGGCGAAGAGGTTGAGTTGCAAGAGACGAAGCATCTGTTGCATGGAACTACCCAGTTTTGCTTTGAATTTCAGATAGGCCAACATGAGATAAATGATTTTCCTTATTTTTTCTCGAAGTAGCTGCTTTTCACCTCTTGTCAATTGCCATCTCCCCTCACTCTGTCCAAGCGTGGGATAATTTTTCAGCCTGCCGAAGAACCAGCTCTATCGCCTCATCGCGTTTATCCGACGGATATTTATATTTTTTCAGCAACCTCCTGATCATGTTGCGCATCTGCGCCCGGACGCTCTCCCGCACCTGCCAATCCACCGTGGTGCTGGCCCGGAGCTTCTCGGTCAATTCATGGGCGATTTTTTTCAGGACCTCGCTGCCTAGCTCCCGCACCGCACTTTCATTGTTGGCCAAGGCGTCATAAAAGGCAATTTCATCCGGTGACAGCCCCAGTTCTTGATCGCGTTTCATGGCCGCCTGGAAATCTTTGGCCATCTGGATGAGTTCTTCGATAACCTGGGCTGTTTCAATGGCCCGGTTATGGTATCGGCGCAGCGTCTCCAGCAAACGCTCGCCGTACTTCATCTCCTGCACCACATTGTTGCGGGTTCGCGCCTTGATAGCGTCGCGCAGGAGTTTTTCCAGCAGTTCCACTGCCAAATTCCTGCTTGTGGCATCCGCCGTACATCCGCAAGAAATTCATTCGAAAGCAGACTGATGTTCGGCTTGTCCAATCCGGCCAATGCAAAAATGTCGGCCACACCATCGGCGACCACGGCATTGTCGAGAATCTGTTGCAGCACCGAATTTTTCTCTTCCTCGGCCCGTTTCCTGTCGACGGTCGTATGCTTGATGATGGCGGCCTTGATCGCTGAACAGAACGCAATTTCCTTACGCACGGCGGCGGCCTCATCCAAGGTGCTGCACAGGGAAAAGGCCTTGGTGATTGCCGTCATCACATCAAGAAACCGCTTCTTCCCGTCTTCCAGCCCCAAAAGATGGTTGGCCGCCAGCGGTAGAATCATCAACCCATTAGTGGCAAAATCGCTGTAATCAAAGCCATGCATCATGGCCCGCACCACTTCCAGCTTTTCGAGCAACAGGGCAAAAGCCTCCTCCGCCAATAAGGTCGGAGCGCCCTTGCCCCTGGAATCGGTGTAGTCCTTCAACGCCTTTTTCAGCTCATTGCCAATGCCGATATAGTCCACCACCAGGCCGCCGGGCTTGTCGCGAAACACACGATTAACCCGGGCAATGGCCTGCATCAGGTTGTGTCCGCGCATGGGCTTGTCGACATACATGGTATGACAACAAGGCGCATCAAAGCCAGTGAGCCACATATCCCGAACGATGACCAGCTGGAGTGGATCTTCCGGATCTTTGAACCGTTTGGCAAGCCGCTCCTTCACCTTCTGGCTGTAGACATGTGGTTGCAGTAGTTCCCGGTCCGCAGCAGAGCCGGTCATCACCACCTTGATTGCCCCCTTCTCTGGATCGGGATCATGCCAATCGGGCCGCAAGGCAACGAGAGCCTTGTACATATGCACGCAAATTTCCCGGCTCATGCAGACGACCATGGCTTTTCCGGGCATGACCGCTGACCGCGCTGCAAAATGGGCAGCCAGATCCGCAGCCACCTCGTGCAACCGGGGGGCAGCACCAACCAGCTTCTCCAATGCCGCCCATCGGCTCTTGGTCCGCTCCCGCGTCACCAGGTCCTCTTCGTCCTCGATAACCTCCTCTACCTCCTCGTTCAACTCGTCGATCACATCCCGGTTGATGTCGAGCTTGGCCAGCCTGGACTCGTAATAGATCGGCACCGTGGCCCCATCCTCAACCGCATCCTGGATGTCGTAAATGGACACATAATCCCCGAACACCGCCCGGGTGTCCTTATCTTCCAGAGAAATCGGCGTCCCGGTAAAGCCGATGAAGGAGGCGTTGGGAATGGCGTCACGCAGGTGTTTGGCAAAACCAAAGATATACTGACCCGACTTCGTGTCCAGCCGGGCCTTGAGGCCGTACTGGCTGCGATGGGCCTCATCGCTGATCACCACGATATTGCTGCGTTCACTCAATACCGGGTGGGCCACTTCGCCGTTCATGAGGGAAAATTTTTGCACGGTGGTGAAAAGGATGCCGCCGGCCTGACGGGCTGCCAGCATTTCCCTGAGATCGTCACGGCTGCCGGCCTGCACCGGGGTTTGCCGAAGAAACTCACGGGCATTGGTGAAGGTGGCAAACAACTGGCCGTCCAGATCATTGCGATCCGTCACCACCACGATGGTGGGATTATTCATCTCCGGCTGCCGCAGCAGTTTGGCGGCATAAAAACACATCGACAGACTTTTCCCCGACCCCTGGGTATGCCAGACCACTCCGGCCTTACGCGACCCCGGCACGACTTCCTGGCCGTAGGTAGCCCGAGGTTCCGCAGTCTGTCCCATTTCTGGTTGTTTGGCGGCAATCACCGTCACCCGCACGGCCTCCCGCACGGCATGAAACTGATGATACCCGGCAATCTTTTTGATCCAGGTGTCGCCCTCCTGCTCAAAGAGCACAAAAGAGCGGATGTAGTCCAACAACAACTCCGGATCGAAAAATCCCTTCACCACCTTTTCCAGTTCATAGGTCAACAGTGGTTGGTCGTGTTCATTCTTCAAGGTGCGCCATGGCATGAACCACTCTTTGTTGGCAGTCAGGGAACCAACCCGGGCTGTCCAGCCATCACTCACCACCAGGGCTTCATTACAGACAAAGAGATCGGCAACCTCCTCCTTGTAGGTCTGGAGCTGGTTAAAGGCATCCCAGATATCGGTCTGTTCATTACTCGGATTTTTCAGCTCGATGACTGCGATTGGCAAGCCGTTGATGAACACCACCACATCGGGTCTACGGTGTTGCTTGCTCCCCTGAATGGTGAATTGATTGACCACCAGGAACTGGTTGTTGCGGAAATTGTGAAAATCTATCAACTGGGCATGGTCATGCCGGGTTTCTTCACCCTGATTGAAAACCACCGGCGCCCCTTCCACCAGCAGGCGATGAAAGGCACGGTTGTTATGAAGCAGCACCGGGGATTCGGGCTTGGTCAGGACCAGGGACGCCTCTTCAAGAACAGTGGGCGGCAGATGCGGATTGATGCGCTGTAGTGCCGAAAGCAACCGGCCAATCAAGACAACCTGGCGGTAATCCTGCCGCTCCGGCCTTGCTCCGTCACAGGCGATGTCCGGCCCAAAGACCTGCTCATAGCCGATCTCCTGAAACCAACGCAGGCACAGTTGCTCCAGCTGCGCTTCATTCATCGCCAACCACCTCCCAATGACCACCTTTGGCGGCGCCGATGCGCCTGAGCTTGCTCTCAGCCTGGAGTTTCTGGATGTTGCGCTCAATGCTTCGCCGGGTTATGCCGATTTGTTGCGCCAGCTCAGGTATGGTGATGTGCCCGTTTTGGCGGATGGCATCGATGATTTTCCCCGACGTTTTCCCCGACGTTTTCCCCGACGTTTTCCCCGTCTCTTGTGCCTGCGCCTCCTCAGCCACTCCCCATGCCATTTCTAGCCGGGTTTGGTCGTAGGGAGCAAAGGTATCGTGAATACGAAGCGTTCCCCCCGCGCTCTCCCAGCCCTGACGGATTTTCGGCAGGCCGGAACCGGCCCGCTCCCCCAGATTGATCATCAAAAACATCTGGTGCAGGGTGCGATTGCGGCAGTCGCTTTCGCCACCGCGCAGCGCCTGTTCCACCGGCACCCGCATCAGTCCGGGATTGCGGAACAGAAAACCGCTGGGATCTTTCACCACCAGAATCGATGCCCGGTCCGAGTAGTCGGCGTGCACCAGGGTGTTGACCAGCGCCTCCCGCAAAGCGCGGTGCAGTGGGGTGTCCTCTAGGCGGAAATTGCCTTTGAGGGCAAAAGGGACCTTCAACTCCGCCACCAGTTTCCGTGAAACTCTGCGGAAGAAATCAAAGATGTTGCCGGACCAGCTGCCGTCAGGGACTATCCTGTCCAGCCAGCGAACCTGGCTGGTTTTATCCTCCGGTTGTTCCTGATAGTCGGCAAAATAGAAAGGCGCCCCCTCCTGGATGGCAGGCCATTGCCCGAACATAATCAGCCCGGCCAAGGTCAAGCCCTTCTCCCCGCTTTGCCTGTCCTGGCGAAAGCCGCCGATGACCTGGAGAAACTCCTGATCGGTGAGAGCGATCCAAGGATGATCGGGCCGAAGGGCGGCCAGCATCTTGCGGTAGGCGTGCAGGCTTTCCCGGTCAAGGTCGTCGAGCCCGAAACCGGAGAGTATACGGGTATCGCGGCTGTCTTCCACCTGCTCGGCCAACATCCGCTTGACGGTTTCATCGTCGCAGGGACGGTCACCTTCGTGCAGGCGGCGATAGGTATTGCCCTTAAAGGGGTTGCCGTTGAGGTACACCGGCTTCTGCTTGCGATGCGCGGCCGGCACCCGAATCTGGATGATCTCTTTATCGGCGACCTGAAGAATGGCGACATCCTGATCGGTCAGGAGGTTGCAGCTGACTTTCTGCGGGTTGTTGAGGTGATTAAACAGCACCCGGACGATGCGTTGCGGGTCGCCCAGGCCATGCAGGGAAAAACGGTCCTGCTTTTGTTTGATCCCCAATACGATGACCCCGCCGTGGGTATTGGCAAAGGCGCTGTAGGTCGGCCAGAAATCGGTGGGGAGTTCCCCTTTGCCGTCTTTGCCGGCGGCAAGTTTGCATTCGAGATCAACGGATTCGGAGAGGGTTGCGATGTCGGCGAGTGATTGAATGGTCTTCACCGGGGGACTCCTGGATCAAAGGCTCCGCCATCGTCTACTCTACCGGCCGCCTGAAGGAGAGTTGCAATTATCCTCTCCACAACCTGTTCCCGTGCCCCTACAGGATACCCATTTTTCCGCAACACAACTCGCGCAGCAATGCGTACTTTAGCCAGTGCGATGTCCCTTTTCTCCCAGTCAACCACCTTCTGTTTATTGATTTCACTAACCAACTGTTTGGCGATGAGTTGAATGCGGCCAGGCTCAACCTGGGAACTCTCTGCGGGCTCACGCAAGATTGCGGCGACCATAGCCACCTCGTCCTGACTCTCGGGTGTTCCAGCAGACTTGCTTGTTACCTTTTGCTCTGCAGGCTCTTGTTTTACAACAGATGCAACCAGCTCTTGAGCAGCTTCAGCAAGAGCCCGCTGACGCTGCTCTTCCTCCATAAGTAGGTTACAGTAATCGGAGGCGCCGAGAAGGTCGGGAAAGAGGCTGGCGTGGTGCACGTTCATCCGGCGCAGGCTTCTCAAGCAACCTTGCCGGTCCTCGTTTTTGATATAAATTTTACAGAGGTAGTGGGCGAGCAAAGCAGCTTCGTTGTCTTCATCCGCCTCTTTGAACTCATCAAAGTCGGAAATGGTTTCGATGAGCTTGTTTTCTATGGTCGCGTCGGTGGGAGAATAGGTGAAAAGGCCCGCCTGGTTGACTAACCGGCCATGGTCATCTTTCCGAGGTTCGAGCAATCGGATGTCCGGACAACGCCCATCATCGGCAACAAAAGATTTGTTGAGCACATACACCGCACGATAAGGGTTGTCGTCCTCTCCTTGCTGGTCTTCCTTGGCAAAGGCAAAAAATAAAGCCACAAAGGGAGAGTAGGTCCAGTCGAGCAACGGAGTCATAAGACCATGATGCTGGCCCACAGCCCAGAGTTCATCCTCCTGTTCAGCTTCAACAAGCAGCGAGGTGTCTTTCAGCCTACCACGCACCGCTCGCCTGAATAATTCGAGATGTCTGTTAGACAACTGTTCACTGACAATACCGTTCTCGGTCAAGCGGCCAAGGGTGGGCAGTAGACTCCAGTCATAGCGACGATGGCCTCGGAAGACAAATTGAATGCCGTTGGTGTTGAAAAAGCTGCTCTCCAGTAGACTGGAAAAATCCTGCCAGCGCTCAATTCTGGTGACCGGGATGCGACCGCTGAGACGGTCGGCCATGATCTCAAAGCATTGTCCGGATGGGTTCCAAACCGGTATGCTCTCCCAATACGTATTCTCCATTATTCACCATCAAACAGCCATCTGCTGTAGGTCAATTTCACCGGAAAGGAGTTTGGGGAGGAGGGCGTCGCGGAGCTGAGCGAGAGATGTTGATTCCCTTTTCAACACCACAATTTCTTCAAAAAGGCTATTTGCCAAATTATTAAAAATGCTAATGAGTGCTACCGGTGGAAGAATACAATGAAAACAATCAATATCACCTTTGCCAAGATGAATAACCGTTGTCGCTGTTTCAGTCGCTTCAATGTGAGCTAATTGAGGGGATATTGTAAATATCAAAAAAGCTGTAGAATACTGTTCTTTTGCTTTAAAGCAACAAACTCGTTGGTTGAGCCAAGCATTTTCTCCTCCCCAAAGATAAGGGCGAAACTCTCCATCCATGCCAACCAACAAATCTCCTGGTGTAACCATATAACCTTTGGAGTGGATTTCGTCGGTGTAGACACCGGGAACTTCATTCTTCAAATCTCTAATTCTGATAAGAGGTACCCCAATATTTTCGTTATTAAAAAGTTTGGACTTAAAAGGGGCGCCATAGATGACATCACAAATTGTGTAAATTGATGTTCTTTCCCACCCTTTCGGGATCAGCCCCTGTTCAGAGTCGATCAGTTCATCGGGGAAGAGGGAGGCGGTAGCATGGAGCTGAGAGAACTGATCGGTGGAAAGTCGGTCGAGTTCATCATCGGATTTACCGCTGATGGCACACATGGCGGCTCGTTCTGGTTCTTGGCCGTTGGCCTTGGCATCAATCTTGGCCTTGACCGGCTCAAAATCCACAAACCAGGATTTGAAGATGGCTTGGGTTATCTCCTCCAGGGTCTGGTTTGCTTGACAGTTTGATGTTATTTTATTTGCGAAACATTTTAACAATTGCCCAATCAATCTTTGCTCATTAATGCAGGGGAGGTAAAATTCATAACTGGTAATTCTTTCAGGAGACGTATGAAGTATTTTAGTGCCAGTTGCTGTGTTAAACAGATGATTTTTAAAATTTTTTGAAATAAATAACCAATACAGAAATTCATCATCAACTAAATTTTTATCTTTAATTATTACTCTTCCGAGACGTTGATTATGTAGATACAGTTTTCCATCATTGGGAATCCTGCCAGGTATTCCTAAAATTTCTCCACCGGCAGTCTGGCAAGTCATAGCCAGAAGTATCTCTTCAGCGTTAAGCTCATATTCTTTTGGATAAACCCCTGCATAACGTTTAATTCTTGTATAGTCGAATCGAAAGCCACCGCTGTAATCAAAGTTTCCAATTGCCACAACAATAGGGCCTTTACTTAAACCTTCGACAATATATTCCCCTTTAAAAGCCCAACCATGTTTGACTTCTATCAGTTCCGATAAACGAGTTTTGTTCCAATCAGAACTCATACCCGATCCTTGCTAGATTCTCTTTGATCTGAGCCTCTAACCGAGCGCTTGCAGCAAACTGCTCTGAAAGTTGAACCGTCAACCGTTCCATCTTCGCGGCGAAGGGTTCGCCGTCGTCCTCTTCTTCCGCTGTTCCCACATAGCGGCCCGGGGTCAGGACATGGTCATAACCGGCTATTTCCTCCAGCGTGGCCGCTTTGCAGAATCCAGCCTCGTCCTCGCAGCCCTCCCCCTTCCGCCAACCATGAAAGGTGCCGGCTATCCGCTCGATATCCTCTCTGGTGAAATCCCGCAGCACCCGATCCTTCATGTAGCCCAGCTTACGGGCATCGATGAACAACACCTCGCCGGATCGATCGCGAAAGCCGTTGCGGGCCATTTTGTTGCGAGTCAGAAACCAGATGCAGGCCGGAATCTGGGTGTTGGTGAACAACTGACCGGGTAGGGCCACCATGCACTCCACCAGATCCTGCTCGACCAAGGCCTTGCGGATGGCGCCTTCGGTGTTGGTATTGGAACTCATCGAGCCGTTGGCCAGCAAAAGCCCCATGGAACCATTGGGCGCCAGGTGGTAGAGCATGTGCTGTAGCCAGGCAAAGTTGGCATTGCCGGTCGGCGGACGACCGTATTGCCAGCGTGGGTCGTCGTCGCTGACACCGATGTCCCACTCCTTCATGTTGAAGGGCGGATTGGCCATGATGTAGTTGGCCCGCAGGTCCGGGTGCTGGTCGTTGGTGAAGGTGTTGGCCGGTTCCTTGCCGAAGTTGAAATCCAGGCCGCGAATCACCATGTTCATTGCCGCCAACTGCCAGGTGGTGTGGTTGTACTCCTGGCCATAGATGGAGACGTTGCCGATGGCGCCGCCATGCTCCTTGATGAACCGCTCGCTCTGGACGAAAAAGCCGCCGGAGCCCATGGCTGGGTCATACACCCGCCCCTGGAAGGGTTGCAGCATCTCAACGATCAGGCTGACGATGGATTTGGGGGTGTAGAACTGGCCGCCCTTCTTGCCCTCGGCCAGGGCGAACTGCCCCAGGAAGTATTCGTAGACATGGCCAAGGATGTCCTTGGATTGCAAGGTTTCGTGGGTGAAAGGGATTTCGGAGAGCAGATTGATCAGCTCGATCAGCTTGGATTGGTCGATCTGTAGGCGGCCATACTGCTTGTTGAGTACGTCCTTGAGCTTGGGGTTGTCCTTTTCGATGGCCTCCAGGGCATCATCGATCAACCGCCCCACGCTGCGGAAGGTGTAGGTGTGGGTGCTGCCGTTTTTGATCTCGATCTCGGTGCCCGGCGCCAGGTTGGCATTGTCGCGCAGGGTCTGCCAACGGGCCAGCTGGGGAACCCAGAAGACATTCTTCTCGGTGTAATAGTCCCGAATCTCCAGCTCAGACTCCACTTCGGCCAGATACTCCTCCGGAGATGAAAAATCTTCCGGGTCAATATAATAGTCATGTCCCGTATCCTCGAATTGGTCAAACAAATCCTTGCGCCGTACATCAAAGGCATCAGACACATATTTGACAAACAACAGCCCGAGTACGGCGTGCTTGTACTGGGACGCATCCAGGGTGGAGCGCAGCTTGTCCGCTGCAATCCACAGCTTTTTATCCAGGGCATCAAGAAATTGGTGTTCGGTTTGCGACATAAGAAACGCTTCCTTTCAGTTGACAGACAGAAAACTCTTGCACCACCATGCCCTATCAGGGCACAGTTTCTCCCCCTGTCTGGTCACTTTATATTGGCATCATGGCTGTGTGACCAAGGGCTTTTAATGAATGCGCCGGCTGGCTGAATCAGACCTTGACGGTATAACAATGAGCAAGATCGGACAACAAAAAAACCCGTAATCCTCAATGGATTACGGGTTTTACCTTTCCTGCGATGTTGCTGAATTATAAAATGGTGGAGGCGCCGGGAGTTGAACCCGGGTCCGAAAATTCTCCCCCTATGTCTCTACATGCTTAGTTCCAGGATTGAGTCTCGCATCCGCTTCTCACCCGGAACCGGGATATTCGGATGCCAGCCTGAGAAATCTCATCGTCCGCGCTCCAGGCAAGCACGGTCAACCAGCCTGTTGAGTCGACGCCCCGAATCCGGTCCTACAGGCAAGGACCGGTGGAACGGCACAGCAGCTTACGCTGCCAGTGCGTAGTTATAATCGTCTGCGATTATATTTATTTCCGTCATTTTTACGAGCTGACAGAAACTCGGCATGCAACATTAGGCTTCAATATCCCCGTCGAATCCGTTTCGCCCCCATATTTGCGTATTGTTAAGTTTTTTTAGTGGCAGACCAAGCAGAAACCGCCCCGGAAAATCAGTCGTCGCGCCGCAAGGAGCGTTCCATCTCGCGGTTGGAATCCTTCTCTTTCAGGGCCGCTCGTTTGTCGTAGAGCTTTTTGCCGCGGGCAAGTCCCAATTCCAATTTGGCCTTACCGTTGTCAATAAAGTATATCTTGAGGGGGATAAGCGCAATCCCTTTCTCATGCAACTTGCCGATCAGCTTGCGAATCTCGCGCCGATGCATTAGCAGCTTGCGCACCCGAAGCGGGTCCTGGCTGACCAGGGTGGCAAAGGAGTAGGGTGAAATGTGGACGTTGTGGAGAAAAACTTCACCGTCCCTGAGTTGGGCGTAGCCGTCGCGGAGATTGGCCTTGCCGGCCCGCAACGATTTGACCTCCGCGCCGCTGAGCACCATGCCGACCTCGAAAATCTGGTCGATGTGGTAATCGTGAAACGCTTTCTTGTTTTTGCTGACGATTTTTTGTCCCATTGTACGCTATGCTCCTGATTGGCTCTGATGGGGCCACTATAGGTCGTCTTTGCGGGAACGCCACGGAAAAATCACGCCGCGTCCATTTCTCCGGTGACGCGCAGCGCCTCCTCCACCGTGGTCAGGCCAGCCTGCACCTTACGCCAGGCGTCCTCGCGCAAAGTGGTCATGCCTTCGCGGATGGCCACTTGGCGCAGGTCGGAATCATTGGCCCGGGCCGCGATCATTTTTTTCAGCTGTTCCGACATAGGGAACACTTCAAAAATGCCCAATCGTCCGAGATAGCCGGTGTTGCGGCACTGCAAACAACCTTTGCCCCGGGTCAGCTCGACCGTTTCCCGGCCAATCACCGGAAAACCCAGTTTGCGCAGCCCCGCGGCGTCAACCGTGTAGGGTTCCGCGCAGTGCGGACAGATCCGCCGCACCAGCCGTTGCGCCAAGGCCCCAAGCATGGTCGAGGCGATGAGGAAGGGTTCCAGCCCCAGGTCTTCGAGCCGGATGATGGTTGAAACCGCATCGTTGGTGTGCAGGGTGGAAAAAACCAGGTGCCCGGTGAGAGCCGCCTGCACCGCATGGGAAGCGGTTTCCAGATCGCGAATCTCGCCGATCATGATGATGTCCGGGTCCTGGCGGAGGATGTTGCGCAGGATGGTGGAAAAGGTGACGTCGATCTGCGCCTGCACCGCAATCTGGTTGAAGTCCTCATGGACCATTTCCACCGGGTCTTCGACGGTGACGATGTTCTTTTCCGGCGAGGCGATCTGTTTCAAGGTGGAGTAGAGGGTGGTCGACTTGCCGCTGCCGGTCGGGCCGGTCACCAGCACAATGCCGTGGGCGGCGGTCATGAAATTGTTGTACACCGCCCGGTCCCGCCGGGAAAAGCCGAGGTTGTCCAACTGCTGAAAGATCACGTCGGGATTGAGAATCCGCATGACCGTCTTTTCGCCAAAGGCCACCGGCACGGTGGAGACGCGAATTTCCGCTTCCTGGCCCTCTTCGCGTCGACCAATCTTGATGCGGCCGTCCTGGGGGCGCCGTTTTTCGGCGATATCCAGACGCGCCAGGCTCTTGATCCGCGAGGTGATGGCGGAATGGACCGCCTTGGGCAGCTTGTAGATGGTGTGGAGGATGCCGTCGATGCGAAAACGCACCAGGCAGACGTTGCGTTTGGGTTCGATGTGAATGTCGCTGGCCCGCTGCTCAAGCGCGTAGCTGAACAGGTGGTTGACCGCCGCTTTGATGTGCTGATCGGTGGAGCTGAGCTCCTTGGTGGTGGCCAGACGCACATACTGTTCGAGGTTGCCGATGTCAACGGTGGCCGAGGTTGCGGGGCCGCCGAACTGCGATTCCGCGGCGGTGATCGAGCGCTGAAAGCCGAAAAACTCGGCCAGGATTTTCTTGATGTCGGTGCGGGTGGACAGATAGGGCCGCACCTTCACTTGGTTGGCCCGCTCGATGTCGTCCAGCACGTGGCGGTTGTCCGGGTGGTAGGTGACCACCTCGAGCACGCCGTTGTGCACGCCCACCGGCAGGATCAGGTGGTTGACGGCAAAGGAGCGGGGAATCGTCTTGGTGACGGTGTCCATGTCCAGCTCCAGAGGGTCGAGCTTTTTGAACGGAATTTTGAGCCCGCGGCTGACGGCGCGAATGATCAGCTCTTCCGTCAAGGCGGCTTTGGGCGGACCAGCGCTTTCCAGGCCCAGGGAAACGATGACGTCCACCAGGTCCGGGAAGCCCTTGTCCTGCCGGGCCTCGTCTTCCTGGCGGCGGCCGCCGAACTGCTTGAGCAATTTCTGGCGCTGCTTGCCTTTTTGCAAAACGATGAATTGCCGCTGTTCGGCAGTGATGGTCTGCTCTTTGACCAGCAAATCGAGCAGGGCGTCGCTGTTGAGAAATGACATAATGTCCGTTGGAGGTTGGGTCGACAGGAAAAGACGGCGTCAATGGTGTTCCCAGTTTCCCTGGCTGACGCAGGAGAAGCAAGGCTTTTCAGCGCCGGGCCAGTCTTCGGGGCGCATCGGATTGAGAAAGATGGGGGAACAGGCAGAGAGGCGCGACCAGGCGGAACGAACGCGACTGGAGGCGAAAAGGCGGCGGGAAAAGCGCGCCGGCTTAGTTGGGCCAGCCGTGGGCGCCGATCAGGTCGACGAAACGCACCTGTTCGAGGGTGGTTACACTGATTTCGCCGTCCTTTTTATCCACCACCTGCAACTCCTGCACGTCCTGGCCGCCAACCGGCATGACCAGGCGGCCAGGGTCCGCCAGCTGCGCAATCAGGGGTTCGGGAATGCGCGGCCCGCCTGCGGTGACGATGATGCGGTCAAAGGGGGCCTCGGCGGGCCAGCCCACCGTGCCGTCGTCGATGCGCGACACGATGTTGTGGTAGCGGAGCCGATCAAACACCTTGCGCGCCCGACCGACCAGGCCGTCGATCCGTTCCACGGTGAACACCTTGCTGCAAAGACGGGAAAGAATCGCCGCGTGGTACCCGGAGCCGGTGCCGATCTCCAGGATTTTTTCCGATCCGTTAAGATCCAGGGCCAGGGTCATCAGCGCCACCACATAGGGCTGGGAGATGGTCTGGCCATTGCCTATGGGCAGGGGAAAATCGCCGTAGGCATGGGATTGAATGGCGTCCTCGACAAACAGGTGGCGAGGGACCGTGCGCATGGCTTCAAGCACCCGTTGGTCGTTGATCCCTCGGGCAACCAGCTGCTCTTCGATCATCCGTTCCCGGTTGATGTCAAAGCTGGTGGGTGGGCTCACTTGACCTCTTCCCAGGTGAAATCTTCGACCCACTTGCGGTCGGACTCGTTGAAGTTGCGAAATTCACAGTTGCTAACCATGTCTTTCTCAATGGTGACCACGATCATCTCGTAGCCGCCGGGGCCCGCCATCGGCCCAAGGACCGGCATGTTGCCGAATAATCCAGGGCGGTCCTCATAGTAGACATATTCACTGACGCCGGGAGAGATCTCCCGCCGGCCATTGGGCTCGCCCAGGTATTTCTGCACATCCTTGACCGATGATTGTCCCGGCTTGATCAAGGCGGCGTCGGAGGCCAGATGCCGCACCTGTTTGGAGTAACAACCGGAGAGCAAAAGAAGGGCAAGGAAGAACATAAACAGGGTTGAACGCATCGAATTCCCTCCAGGAACAATCCGTGCAAATTAAAAAAGGTTGTGTTCCTATATCGTGAACACAACCTTTTTTCAAGGTCAGACTCTCGCCCCATGCAGAAATCAAACCAAAAACCGACGCCTTACACGTTGGCTTAGCGCCGGCTGGACCTTCTGCAAGAGGGGCAAGCGCTGCGAAAACGGCGCTTAAACAGCAGGTCCGCTGCCGCCGGTCACCCGCTCAAGAATGCGGTAGTTGCGCCGCACCATCGCCATCGGGTCCACCATCAGGCCGGCCTGAATCATGGCGTTATCGTAAAGTTGCTCGACCACGTCCTGGGCAAACGCCGCGTCGTTTTCGTGCAGGCTTGCCAACTGTTTGATCAGCGGACTGGCGGCGTTGATCTCCATGTCTTTCTTGGAGCCCATGCCAAAGGTTTCGGCCTGACCGGAGGCCTTGAGCACCCGCTCCATGGAGCTGGTCATGTAGCCGTCGACGTTGACGATCATGGCCGGGCTGTCCACCAGGCGACTGGAGACCTTGACCTCCTGGACGCGTTCGCCCAGGGCCTCTTTCATCCACTGGCAGAGGGTTTTGATCTGGCCGGCGTCCAGGGGCGCGCCGCTCTCTTTGGTTTCCGTTTCGGGCGTGGTTTCGGTCGACTCGGGCAGGCTCAGATCGGCGCGGTCGGCGGACACCAGTTTCTTGCCGTCGTATTCGCCCAGATGGTTGAGCACAAAGTCGTCGATGGGCTCCAGGGTGTAGAAGATTTCAACGCCCCGCTTCTTGAACATCTCGACGTAAGGGCCGTATTCGACCGCCACCCGGCTGGGGCCGTTGATGTAGTAGATCTTGTCCTGGCCTTCCCGCATCCGGCCGACATATTCATCCAGCGAAATCATCGCGCCGGGCTCGCTGGCCGAGGACTCAAAACGGAGCAGCTTGGCAAGATCGGTGCGATGCTCGAAATCCGAGGTCACCCCCTCTTTGATGAAGATGCCGAAGGTCTTCCAGAATTCAAGATATTTGGCGCTGTCGCGCCCGGCCTCTTCGCCCAGGAATTTAATCACTCGCTTGGTCAGCACTCGGCGCAGTTTGCCCACCAGGGCGTTGTCCTGCAGCGACTGCCGGGAAATGTTGAGCGGCAGGTCCTCGGAATCGACCACGCCCTTGAGGAAACGGAGCCACTCGGGCAGGATGTTTTCGCTGTGCTGATCGATCAGCACCTTCTGGCAGTAGAGGTTGACTCCGGGCTGCATCCGGCCCATGCCCAGGACTTCGAAATTTTCCTTGGGCACATAGACCAGGGCGTTGATAGCCAGGGGCGCGTCGGCGGAAAAGTGGAGCCGATACAAGGGCTCGTCGGCCGCCGTGCCGATGAACTTGTAGAATTCGTTGTATTCCTCTTCGCTGATCTCGTTCTTGGAGCGAGTCCAGATGGCCTGGACGGTGTTGACCGTTTTTCCCTCCACCTTGACCGGGAACGGAACAAAGGTCGAATACTGCTGAATGATCCGCTCGATGGTGAACTTGGAGCCGTAGGTCTGGGCGTCGTCCTTGAGTTCGATGATGATCTTGGTGCCTCGGTGCAAACCGGCGCAGGGGCTGACGGTGTAGGTTCCGCCGCCGTCCGAGGCCCATTCCCAGCCGTCGCCGCCGTTCCAGGAGCGAGTCTGCACCTTCACGGTTTTGGCGGCCATGAACACCGAATAAAAGCCAACCCCGAACTGGCCGATGAGGTTGACGTCCTTCTTGGCGGCTTCAGCCAATTGCTCGAAAAAATGGGACGATCCCGAATGGGCGATGGTGCCGAGGTTGGTCTCCAACTCGTCCTTGGTCATGCCGATGCCGGTGTCGGCAATGGTCAGGGTGTGTTTTTTGTCGTCGCAGTCAATGGTGATTTCCAGGGGCACATGGGCGTCGAACTCGACTTTTTCGATCAGGCTCTGGTGCCGGAATTTTTCCAGGGCGTCGGCGGCGTTGGACACCAACTCGCGGACAAAAATGTCGCGCTCGGTGTAAAGCGAGTTGATGACAATATCCAGGACCTTTCTGGTCTCCGCCTGAAACTGCTTGGTTTCAACCTGTGTTTCTGACATGGGGCTGTTCCTCTATAATGGGGTGTGATGGAGTTTTAGGGCCGGGAAACGAGAAGATTTCCAGGCAATACCAGGGGATAAAGGGTCTTCCCTTTATCCGGGCAAAATGGTAAGCACGAATGCACCACTGTCAAGATAACCAAAAACCGCCTGAAAACGGCTAATACAGTCACAAAACACCATGCATTTATCGAATTATGACGTCTGTGTAGTCGGCGCCGGCCTCTCCGGTCTGAGCGCCGCCGCCTTTGTTCTCCGGCAGCAGCCGGCGCTGAACCTGCTGGTCCTGGAGCAGGCAACCGAACCGGGCGGCGCCGTCGCCACCTATCACGACCGTGGCTACCAGGCCGAATGGGGGCCGCATGGGTTTCTCGACAACTGCGAGGAGAGCAGGGAGTTAATCCAACTGGCCGGGCTGGAGGCGGAGGCAACCACCGCGCCGCTGGACCGATTTGTCCGCTATGTCTGCCTGGGCGGCCGTCTGCAATGCATTCCGCAGCAGCCGCTCAAGATTCTCCGTCAGCCGCTGATCCCCTGGAGCGCCAAGCTGCGGGTGCTGGCCGATCTGTGGACCGCGCCGCTGGCAGGCGAGCCGTCGGTGGCCGAATGGGTGTCGCATCGGTTCGGCAAGGCCCTGCTGCCCTTTGCCGATGCGGTGTACACCGGCACCTATGCCGGCGACATCGAGCGGCTTTCGATCGACGCGGTTATGCCGGGAGTGCGGGATCTGGAGCGTGCCCACGGCTCGGTGATTCGCGGCGTGTTCAAAAAAATGCGCGCCGCCAGGGGGAACAAGGGAGGTAAAACCGGCAGGAAGGGGTTGCCGGCCATGACCAGCTTCAGCGGCGGCATGGCCATGCTGCCCGGGCGGCTGGCCGATGGGTTGGCGGCGCAGGGACGTCTGGCATACGACCGGGGCGTGCTGGAGGTGAAGCCGGAGGGCGAGGGCTGGCGGCTCGCGACCAACCAGGGGGAGTTGACCTGCCGCCATCTGGTGCTGGCCCTGCCGGTGAATCAGGCGCTGTCCCTGCTGGACGGGGTCCTGCCGCCGCCGCCCTTGAGCAGCATCCCCGAGGCCCGGATTCTCTCGGTGCTGCTAGGATTTGACCACCGGGCCCGGATTCCCTTTGGCTTTGGCTATCTGGCGCCGGAATCGGAACAGCGCTTTGCTCTGGGGGCGCTCTTTTCCTCGCACATGTTTCCCGGCCGGGCGCCGCAAGGCTGCCATCTGCTGGAAGCCCTGGTCGGTGGCCGGCGGCATCCCGAGCGGTTGGAGTTAAGCGACGACGAGCTCATCCAAGGCGTGCTCCAGGATCTCGGCCAATTGATGGAACTGCCGCCGCCCAGCTTCAGCGCCGTGCTTCGGCCCCGAGCCGGCATTCCCCAGCTGGAGGCCGGCTATACCGGCCTGCTGGCCTGGCGCGACGCGGTCCACGCCGCCCATCCTGGCCTCCACCTCTGCGGCTTTGGCTGGAAAGGGATCGGCATCAACGATATGGTCAAAGAGGCGCGACGGATGGCGCTGCGGATCGGCGCCCAGGACAGGGGACCTGAAGGCGCGGAGGTGAAAGGGGTCTACTTTTAACGGCTGCGGCCGGGGCCGGTCGGGAAATCGGTCTTATTTCTTGAGCTTGGCGCAGAGCAACTCCACCTGCTCGCGGACCGTGGTCTGCTGCGACATGTCCTTGGTGATGGTCTTGATGGCGTAGAGCACGGTCGAGTGGTCGCGGTTGTACATGTTGCCGATGTCGGCCAGCGATTTGTCGGTGTACTTACGGGTGAGGTACATGGCCATCTGGCGGGGAAAGGTGATGGAGCGTTTGCGCGAGCGCGAGCGCAGGTCCTCGACGCTCACCCGAAACTGACGGCCAATAAGATCGCGGATGGTTTCGCCGGTAATTTCCACCGCGTTGCCGATCAAACCGTAGATAACGTCCCGAACCATGCTCATGTCCGGCGGCGCGCCCAGCAGGCAGGATTTGGCCTTGATGCCGATGATGGCGCTCTCCATCCGGCGCACGTCGCCTTGCAGGGTCTCGGCCATGAAACCCACCAGATCGTCGTCGCCGCCCAAGCCGTGCAACTGGAGTTTGTGGCGGATGATCCGCGCCCGGGTGGCGTAATCCGGCGATTCAATTCCGGTCACCAGGCCCGAGGTCATGCGGCTGCGAAAATCGTCGTCAATGCCCGCCAACTTGGTCGGGGCCAGGGCCGAGGTGAGAATCACTCGCCGACCGGATTTGATCAGATAATCGAGGATGGTGTTGAGTTCTTCCTGGGTCTTGTTCTTGCCGGTCAGGGTGTGGACGTCTTCCACCAGCAACATGTCGCAGTCGTTGATGTATTTTTTGGAAAACTGCTCCATGGAGTTGGAGCGGATGCCCTTGACCATCTCGGCCGAAAATTGCTGGGCGGTCAGGTAGTGCAGCCGGGTGGAAGGCGCGGAGCGCAGCACCTGATGGACCACCGCTTGGGTCAGATGACTTTTGCCCAGGCCCGTGGTGCTGTTCATAAACAGGCAGTGGCCAAAGGTGGAATCGCCGGTGGCCAGGGCCTGACAGGCGGAACGGGCCAGGATGTTCGATTCGCCGACCATGAACTGGTCAAAGGTGAAGGCCGGATGGAGCGAGCGTAGACGAGGGCCGCCGCTGACCACCCCAGGGAGCCGCAATTGACCGCCCTTGCCGGTTTCAACCCGCAGCGGCGGGGCGTCGGCCACGTTGATGCGCACATCGGCGATCTCGCCCACTTCAGAGGCCTTGCTGCGAATCAGCGCGAGGTAGCGATCTTCCACCCAGGCACAGAAGAACCGGTCCGGCCCGACAAGCTCCAGCACCTGATCGTCGTGCCGCCGACATTCCAGCGGTTTGATCCACAGGCCGAATTCGCTTTCCGGTAAGGCTCCGTGCAAAGAGGTTTTAATCGCATTCCACAACATAGGTTTTTTCTTCCTGTAATAATGAACAATCTTAGCGGACCGGTTGTCGGCCGATTGAATGAGGTCTGTCTACTGAAAAACCCCGCGCCGGTCAAAAGCCGTTTGCGTCGATTTCATGCTGCAAACAAGAAGTTTGTGCACAATGGGGAAGTCCCTGCAGGCAACAGGGTTTACAAGGGGGCAAACCCGCAACCCTTAGCGAAAGCGTTGATTTTGGGAAAAATTGCAAAAAATGTAAAAATACCAAATAAATAGATGGATGGTTAAAAAGTTTTCAACAGGTTGCCAACAAATTTTTATCTCTCTTTTCCTCTTGTTAACTCTCCAAAGCTCGATAATGCTCCATTTTCATCTTAGCCGGCGATGGGATTCTTTAAGCCCTTCTCACTCCATAGTTTCAGCGCAGAAGAGACGAAGAAAAAAATCTTCAAAGCCGAACCGTTTAATTTATATCGTAAAAACAACATGAAAGACTACTGCTGCGTTATTTTTCGCGACCGAGCGTCGGCGCCTTGATCGCGCTCGGCGGCTCCGGGCAACAGAGCACGGTAAAAACGCAGCCTGAGGGGAACGACAACGGTGCGAAGCGATCCTGGCCGTCAGGGCCTGGTCAGCAGGAATGGACGTGGAGGGCGCCGACGGGTAGAGTCGAGGAGGTTCGGTTGGGGGCAGGCCGGCGCGCAAGGGCGCGGAAGATCGGCGCATGCATGGGTGGAGACGTCGCCGCCGACAGGCGGCCGCGGCGGCGACGTCGGGTTGGGCGTCTTGTGCGTGTTCAGGCCAACTGCACCCGATTGATCTGGGCTTGGTCGCGCTGCACCGTGCGATGGTACTGCACCGCCGGGCGACCGAAGAGCAGCGCGTAGCCTTTGACGTGATCGTCGGGAATGCCCAGTCGCCGGTACATGTCGGTTTCAATCACCGAAAAGGCCCAGCGGATCATGGCGTTCCACAGCGTGCCGATGCCCATGGACGCGGCCAGGAGATCAAAAGAGCTCATGGCGATCAACAGATCGGCGTCTGGAGTGGCGACGCTCTGCGGGGCGGAAACCAGCAGCAGATGCGGCGCGTCGCGGAAGATGATGTCGCGGCCCTGGTCCCAGGCCGTGACCACGTGGCGAAAATAGCTCAGCCCCTCGGAAAGCCGTTTTCCCGCCACCGCCTGCCGCAGGCCTTCCATGGTTTCGCGGCGGAAGCGGACCATGGTTTCGCGGTCGTCGATCACGGTGAACAGGCATTGTTGTTTGTTTTTGCCGGTGGGCGCATTGGCCACGGTGCGGAGCATGTCGTCGATGACGCCTGGATCCAGCGGTTCCGGCAGATAATGGCGCACCGAGCGCCGCCCACGGATCAGCGCGGTCATTTGCCGGCCGCTGGGTAGGGACTCCGGCAGGGGCATGGAATGTTCGGGGTTGCTGCCGCAGATGGACAGGGCCCCGGTGGGGCAGACCGCCAGGCAGTGCTGGCAACGGATGCAGTGATGCACTCGGGCAGGATTGAGCGCTGGGAGGTCGTCGGCCATTTCGATGATGTGAAAGGGGCAATCGGCAACGCAGGCCCCGCACTGGATGCAGAGGTCGCGGTTGATGGTGAAGTGCAGGTCCATAAAAATCTCCTGGGTTGCGGCAAGGCGGGAATCGTCGTACGGTTGTGGCCTTGGTTGGATCAATCTGCCCATATTGACGAAGCATGGGGGGCTCGCGTGAGCGCGTCGACACAGAGAAAAACGCTCATCCAGGAACTGCGGCAGCTGCGGGGCGGGGTCACAGACACCTCAACCCTGATCTACCTGCAGCGATTGGCGTTCCTGCCGCGCGCGGCCTCCTGCTTTCGCCTGGTGGTCATTCCCCAAGTTGCCAGGGAATACGGCTCCAGCCCGGAGGATCTGGTGTATTGGGACGCCGCCCCGACCGGGCCCACAGACCAGGTCGTCTGCCAGGCGGCGCAGACGCTCGGGCTGCCGGTGCTGTCCGAGGACGGGGGCCTTTTGCGGGCCGCGCGGCGGCAGAATCTCGGCCATTACAACGCCATGATGCTCATCCTGGCCCTCTGCATCCAGGGAAACCTGCCCGTGGACGCCTATCCTGCGCTCCGTGCCCGGTTACTGACCTTTGCCCGCTATCGGCCGGAAATCGTGGCCGTGGGCGACGCGGTGTTTGCAGCCATTGCCGGCGACGGGGCAATCGGACGGTAGGCGGCTTATTCCGCCCGCAGCAGTTCGCGCGCCAAGGACGCCGCCGCGGTTATCTGGGCGTCGACGTCGGCGTTTGATTGCAGGCGCAGGCCCGAGGCGGTGATGATCCTGACCTCAAAGCCATAGAGTTCCAGATACATGGCATAGCGTTGGGGCACATCGTTGTGCGCGTCCGCCGCATCGACGTGGGAGAGAATAAGCACGGCGATCTTGCCCGGCGGCAAGCGGCTGCCGTTCTCCTCCTCATGGGCCGAGTCGGTCTGGATCAGGGACCACGTCCGATCAAAAAACGATTTGAACTGGCCGCAGGCGTCGCCGAAATAGATCGGCGAAGACAGGACGACCACGTCGGCGGCAAAGAGATCGTCGAGCACCGGGGTGAGGTCGTCTCGAAGCACACAGCGGTCCGCGCGGGTGTGGCAGCCTTCGCATCCCTGGCATCCTCGGTACTGCATGCTGTTGAGCGGATAGTCGGTGATCTCGGCGTCGTAGGCGGCTGCGGTTTCGGTGAAGGCTCGGGCGATGCGGGAACTGGCCCCGTTTTTTCTCGGGCTGCCCATGATGTTGATGATTTTCAAGAGAATGTCCTTTGCTGACGGATCTGGTTGGCGCGCGAGGTCGAAGCGGCCACGAGGTGATGCAAGCGACTGCATTGTACGAACCCGTAGATTATTTTTCCAGGGAATTTTGGGCAAGTAGACGCGGCGTGAATTTCATTTTTGTTATTCCTCTCGCCAGCAGACTGTTTTTCGGGTATTATTTTTCCCACCCGCCGCTGTTGTTCGAGGCGGGCCAGGTCGCCGCATCCCCGAGCGGTTCCTCCGCTTCGGCCTCCCGAAGTTCCTATCCGAACATCCAAACCAGATGACGACAATCAACCTCAATCCGTGTCCCGGTCGCCTGCACGGCGGCCTTGGGAGTGTAGCGCTATGAATTTGAAAACCAATATCGAGATGTTGAAACGATTAACCGCCCGTCCGGTCCCCGCGTCCGGACGCTGGCCCTGGCCGCTGGCCCTGTTCTACTGGCTGGCCGGAGCGCGCAAGGCCACCCTGGACCAACTGCCGGAAAGCGAGCGGGAGCGCATCGCAGTGCTCGGCTCTTCGGTGCTGGTCCCCACCCTGCTGGCTTTTTTCGGCATGTACCTATACGCCGCCAGCCGTTTCCAATCGTCCCGACCGATAGTTTCCCTGCTGGTCGCGCTCGTCTGGGCCTTTATCGTCATGAATGTTGACCGCATCCTCATGGCTACCTATCGGCCGTTCCAGCCGTGGCGGCGCAAGCTGATCCAGGTCTGCTTTCGCGTCGGCCTGGCGGCGGTGATCAGCGTGGCCATCGCCTTCCCCTTCTGCCTGGAGCAATATCAGGGCGCGATTAAGGAGCGCCTGCAGGGCGAGTACCGCACCCGGCTGAACGATCTGCAGAGCAAGGAGCGGGAAGAGCGGGAGTTGATCGAGAGCCGCGACGCCGGGCTGCTGACCAATTTGCAGGCGCAACTCAAGCAGGAGCAGGCCGCAGGCCCCGTGGACGCGAATCTCTATGCCGAGGAACTGGCCAAGCAGACCGTGCGCCAGCAGGACGACAACGCCCGCAGTCGAAAACAGGGGTTGGACCAGGAGGCGGCCGCCGCCTTGGCGGAATGGAAACAGGCCTCGGCGCGCATCCGCGAGGTTGAACAGGATCTCAAAAACGAGGCGCGCGGGCGGCTGGGCTCGGATCGGGGCGGCACGGGCAAGCCGGGACAGGGCGCCAAATTCAAAGAGTTGGAGCGGGATCTGCAGTTGCTGACCAAGGCCGAACAGGTCGCGCGCCAGCGCTACGAGCAGTTGCTGGGGCGTGCGGCTGCGGCCCTTCCGGCGGAACCGCCCAAGGATCTGTTGTCGGCGCTTGACGCGGACAAGCGGGCCTCCTTTGTGACCGCGGCCGAGGAGCGGAAGGCCCGCATCGACAAAATGAACCAGGCGATCGCCAAGGCCGAAAGCGAGCAGGCCGAGCGCATGGCCAGTCACAAGCTGCGTTTCGATCCGGTGCTCAAGAGTTATTATGCCAAGGCGGAGGGCAGTTTCGATCCCATGGAGGAAACCATCGGCCTGTTCAAGGTCATCTTCGTGCCCGAGGCCGACGGCGAAGGCGTGGAGCCGATTGTGCAGCGCTACAAGTGGATGGCGGCCCTGTTTCAATTCAGCATCGTCTTTGGCGTGCTGTTTCTGCTTGATCTGATCGCCATTCTTTCCAAGGTGATGTCGCGGCCCGGACCTTATGACGTCCTGGTTGAATTTCCAGAACTGGTCGCCGGTCAGAATCTGGCGGCCCTGAAAGAAGAGTATCCCCGTTACGCCGCCTCTTGGGCTAAAGCAACACCCCGCCAAGGCCCTGCCCCCGCCGTGCAGGACGGGGTTGATCTGCGCAACTCCGAAGAGATCGCCGAGTTGCTGCTGCGCGCCCACCTGCCCGGGGGAAACGGCTCGCAAGGGGATGCCGGCGCGGCTGGGCCGCAACGGCGCGACGCCTAGCGCAGTGCTCCCGGGCCTGCTCTCTGCCCTCTGTCTCCTGTTCCGCTTTTGCCCCGCAACGCTGCCGCAAGGGACGTGTTGCGGGGCGCTTTTTGGCCTGCGGCCCGCTGTATTTTTTTAAAATTTCGTCAATTAAGCGGAATCCTACAAGGTTTTTACGATTTCCTTTTTTAGGCTCTTGCTTTTTCGCTGCAGGAAACTACAGTTGATTACAAGAAACATTATCACGTAAAACCTTCAACAAGGAGAGCGCTATGACCCAAGAAAAAAAGACCACCACCTGCCCGACCTGTATGGGAAAAAAAGTAATCGAGGGCGTCTGTGAAACCAGCAGTGAATGGAAAGGCAAAAACTCGGATGGTCAGGTGTGCACGCCTGACCAAAAATGCCCGACCTGCAACGGCACAGGGCATGTAGCCGACTAAAACCTTGTACGTTTGACGCCTGCAAGACGCAGCAACGTCTTACAAAGCAAAACCGGGTTGCCGGCTCATTTCTCTGAGCCGGCAACCCGGTTTTTTTTGCGCCCCCTTTCCAAACGGGGGGAGCATGAGCCTTTGTTGGTCGGAGAGCTTACAGCGCCTTGTTGGCCTCCATGTGCAACACCAAATCGAGCATGCGATTGGAATAGCCCCACTCGTTGTCGTACCAGCTCATGACCTTGACCGAAGTACCCATCACCTTGGTGCACAGCCCATCGACAATCGAGGAGTGAGGATCGCCCTGAAAATCGATTGAAACCAGCGGTTCCTCGGAGTATCCCAGGTACCGGTTGGCGGCGGCGGCAAGGGCTTTGTTCACCTCCGCCACCGTGGTCTCCCGTTCGACCTCGATCACCACATCCACCAAAGACACGTCCGGGGTCGGCACGCGCACCGCCAATCCATCAAATTTATTCTTCAATTCGGGGATAACCAGGGCCACTGCGGCAGCGGCGCCGGTCTTGGTCGGCACCATCGACATGGCGGCGGCGCGAGCCCGGCGGAGGTCGGAGTGCGGGAAGTCGAGCAACCGCTGATCGCCGGTGTAGGCGTGCACCGTGGTCATCAATCCCCGTTTGATGCCGAAATTGTCCAGGATAACCTGGGCCACCGGGGCAAGGCAGTTGGTGGTGCACGAGGCGTTGGACACCACGTGATGCACGGTTGGGTCGTATTCGTCCTCGTTCACGCCCATGACGATGGTTTTCACCTCGCCCTTGGCCGGGGCCGAGATGATCACCTTGGCCGCCCCGCCGTCAATATGGGCCTTGGCCGACTCCATGTCGCAAAACAGCCCGGTGCACTCCAAAACATATTCCGCGCCGACGCTTGCCCAGGGGATCTCGCCCGGCTTGCGACAACTGGTAATCGGAATGGTCCGCCCATCGACGACAATGCCGTTTTCTCCCACTGTAATCTGCTGCTCGGACCGCCCCATAATCGAGTCGTACTTCATCAAATGCGCGATGGTTTTCACATCGGTCAGGTCGTTGATGCCGACAATCTCAATGTCGGCAAAGGCCGGGTCCTTGCTCAGCGCTCTAAAGATGTTCCTTCCAATTCGACCAAATCCGTTAATACCCACTTTTATCGCCATGGCACTTTACTCCTCATGTAAAATTAGGGATGACTTGTCTGCATACGCTCAAACCGCCGCGCCATCTTCCCGCAAAACGGCTTTGAGATGTGCTGCACGAACTCTTGCTTCGTTGCACTGCCGGTCGCAGCCCAACGCTCTCTCATACATCGTCAACGCCTGACGAAACCACTGCCCGCGCAGGTAACTTTCGCCGGCCAAGCAGAACCCGGCCGCAGCTCCGCCGGACAAAACATCGCTGAAAATCGCCTCGAGCGATTCCCCCCAGAGCTCGGTCACCACCGCTTCCCGTTCCGCCAGCAAGCGAACAATCAAGGCGTTGCCGATTAGTTCCGGCAGCATGGCGCGGATGGCACGGCTCACCTGTCCGAAAAGAAGCCCGACGCGTTCCATCTGCTGGGCGATGCCGCCGACCAGCACGCTGAGGTCCGACGCAAGCAGCCCTGGGGGAAACGTCCGAAGGCAGCAGTCGCCCAACAAGGCCGTGTTGCCCTCCACCACTGCGGCGCCGTAATTATTGAGCAGGTAGAGGTTTTCCTTGAGCTTCACGGCCTCGTGAAAAAGCGAGCCGACCAACCAATCAAGGAGAACGCCGTAGGCGGGTTGCCCCGGTTCTTCTCGCGGCCAGATCTGATGGCAGAGGTCCTTCAGCTGCCACAACCCGCCCTTGCGGGTTTCCGTCCCGACCATGGCGGTGCATTGCCGCAACAACTCCGCCCGCGTTTCCTGCGAGCCGCTGCCGGAGCCGTCGGCGTGGTCCCGAGGACGCGAGGCCGAGTGCAAATTCTGCACCTGTTGGAACCAGCGAATCAGTTCCAGGGCGTCGTCAAGCAACTGACGGACAAAATGATTCCTGCGCCCCTCGAACCAATCGCCGCCGCGCCGGTCTGCCGGCGGCGCGAAGCCGCAGCCGTTCGCCACTAGCGCTCCCGGCAACACATCCGCATTGCCTGCTGATACAGCCCCACATAGGCCTCCATCACTTTTTCCCAAGTGTGCCGTTGCAGGATGTGTTTCACAGCGCCCCGTTGCATGGAGCGGATGGTTTCCGGTTCCCGCCTATGCGTTTCCAGGGCCTGGAGAATGGCCGCCGTCAGCGCGGCCGGAGTGTTGTCGCCGTAGGAAAATCCGGTTTCGCCGTCAAGCACCTTGACCAGACCGCCGACCCGATGGACAATCGGCAGATTGCCAAGCAATTGCGCAATGTAGTCGGTCAGCCCGCACGGTTCGTAACGCGACGGAATGAGGAAAAAATCACCGGCCGCATAAACGCTGTTGGCCAAGACGGGATCATACCCCTGAAGAAAACAGACCCGGCCTTGGCCTGGGCCAAGCGTTGCCAATTGCTCCAGCTGCAGCTCAAATTCCGGCGCGCCGGAGCCAAAGACGAGCAATTGCCAGGAGCCGTCGGCCAGCAACAGCTCGCCAGCCGCCTCAATGAGCACGTCCACCCCTTTCTGCGTGGTCAACCGGCCGATAAAGGTGAGCAGCGGCGCGTCAGTGGCGGCGCTCAAGCCGCCGAACTGCCGCACCTCGTCCCATGGACCGCGCGCGGCAATCCTATCCAACAAGGCCGCCTTGCACTGTTGCTTGCCGACAAGATCGCCGGCCAGCACGTCGTAGCCGGCGGTCAAGCCCAGGCGCCTGGGCTGGGTCGGATCAAATGAGGCGGGATCAATGCCGTTGGTGACGCCGGCCAGCGTTACGCCCCGCTTCAGTAAGGCGTGCCCGAGCCAGCCGGTTCGCGCATCGTCCGGCGTCTGCTGCAATTCCCGGCCGTAATTTTCGCTGACCGTGTTGAGCACCGCATAGTCCGAGGCAACGATGAAGGGGTCAAAACTGCCGCCAAGCCGGGCCTTCATAACGACTCTCAACGGCAGATCGGTCACGGCATGGGCAAAGGCCAGGTCGCCCACTTCCTGATGGTACCCCAACCCGGCGTTATGAATGGTGACCACTGCGCCCGTTCGGTGAAAATAGTGCCGATAGCCGCTGTTTTCACGCATCATCGCCGGCAGAACCGCGGCGTGCCCGTCCTGACAGTGGATCACGTCGGGCCGCGCCTCCAAAAGGATCATCAGGTCAAGGGCCGCCTTCTGCAGCAGGATGTTCATGGCAAAATAATCATAATGCCCTTCGCCGCGACGCTGCCACGCCGCCTCCTTCGCCTCCTCTTCGGTGTAGGTGTAGACCCCGCGTTTGGCCGCGAACCGCTCCGCCTCGATCAACACGACCGCGACGCCGTTGATTTCCTTGCGCCAGACCGCCACAATCTCCCGTCGTTCCTCAGCGGTGTAATCCATGTCCACTTCAAACACATGTTCGTACCGCCGGCCGCCGATCACCCCGCTCTTGTCACCGATCTGCTCAAGCGAAAACCCAAGGCGATCAGCATCCATGAAACCATAGCGCGGCATCACCACACTGACCGAAGCGCGCCCGTGCCTCGCCAGGGCTTCCGCCAGTTGCCGGCAGACGTCCTTCACGCCGCCGGCGCCGGCCAGGCCGTGGTATTCGCGGCTGACCATCCATATCGAGCGGACAGCGTTCCGCCCGCCCTCTGTGTTACCGTCGATTTGCATAACATCCTTTGGCCGCGTCCGCGGCACAGCAGCTTGAACGCGCGACGCCTATCGTCTGAATTAAGCCGCGCCGCGAAACGGCGTCGGCTTTGATGAATTGTTAGGCCTGGTTGAGGCAACGCCGCGGCATCAGCGCGAACACTCCCCAGCCAAGGTACTCACGGGTGTACGCTGCATGGCGCGCAGGCTCCGAGGTCAATTTTGCTTGCACCTCTTCCGCCAACTCATCGTCGGGATTGGCTTCAAGCCATCGGCGCATGGTGAGCCATTTGGCCGCCTCGTATCTGTCCCAGCCGTCCTGGTTGGCCAGCACCATTTCCACAACGTCGTAGCCTAGGCGGCCGAAAGACGCGACCAGTTCCGGCAGCACAAGGAAGTCAGAGATTGTGTTGGCCAGACACCCCTTGGCGATGTCTTCCGTTGGCGGCAATTGCCGCCAGTAAGGTTCGCCGATGAGGATGATGCCTCCGGTGCGCAGGCTTTGCGCAAGAAGTTCGATCGTGCCAGCGACTCCTCCGGCAATCCAGGTGGCCCCAACGCAAGCGGCCACGCTGACCTTCTCGCTGGAGACGTAACCAGCAGCATCGCCATGAATGAACTCGACGCGATCAGCGACCCCCAGTGCTTCAGCGCGGCGCTTCGCTTGCTCGCTGAACAACTGGCTCATGTCGACGCCTGTGCCGACAATGCCATAGTCGCGTGCCCAGGTGCACAGCATCTCACCCGAGCCGCTGCCGAGATCCAGAACACGGTCCTCTGGCTCCAGGCGCAAAGCCGTACCGAGAGTAGCAAACTTTTCAGGTGTGAACGGGTTATGGATGCGGTGCGCACTCTCCGTGATGTTGAATATCCGTGGGATGTCCATTGCGTACATTTCCTTGGGGCGAAAAAAAAATTAATAAAGGCCTAACAACTTGTTGCGCGCCGCCCCATTGCTTCGACAATGCGCGCCGCCAAGTCCGGAGGCGAGGCGCCAACGGCGTCAAGACGCAGATCAGAACCTGCGGCATAAAGCGGCCGGCGTTGTTTGAGCAATGTTTCTATTTCATCACGAGCAGAAACGCCGCCAATCAGAGAGGGGCGCTGGGTTGCAGACGCGGGATCAGCGGCAATCCGCCCGCTGATGGTGTCGATATCGGCGTCGAGCCAAACGACAAAACAACAGGCGCGCAGCCGCAGCCATTCGTCCTGGTGTTCTATGGCGCCGCCGCCGGTCGCCAGAACCGTGTTGGTCATTGCGGAGAGTTCTTGCAGCAGCTGGCGTTCGGCCTGACGAAAAAACGGCCAGCCGCGACGTGCCACCACCTCGGCGACGTCGGCGTCCAATCGGGTGCAGAGCAGACTGTCGGCGTCTAAAAAGCTCCAGCCGAGTTGCGCTGCAAGCGCCTTGCCCACCGAGGTCTTGCCCGTGGCCCGGAAGCCGGTCAAGACGATGTTCTTTATGGGGTCACAGAAAATCATTCTTGTTCCAGCATAAAAGAAAGGCAGGCCGCACTTCAAGGGGAAAGCGGTCGCCGAGATTTTTTTCTTTTCTTTTTAATGAGCTATTCTTATTTTTAGTGAAATAATGCATGTTCACCGTGACCGGGGAGCGCCATGGAATACAAAGACTATTACCAAACATTGGGGGTGGCCCGCGACGCCTCGCAGGACCAGATCAAACAGGCCTATCGCAAGGTTGCGCGCAAGTATCACCCCGACGTCAGCAAGGAAGCGAACGCCGAAGCCAAATTCAAAGCCGCCGGCGAGGCCTACGAAGTGCTCAAGGATCCGGAAAAGAGAGCCGCCTACGACCAATTCGGCGCCAACTGGCGCGACGGCCAGAATTTCGAGCCGCCTCCCAACTGGGACGCCGGGTTCGAGTTTCGCGGGGCCGGCTACACCGGCGCAGACGCGAGCGAATTCAGCGATTTTTTTGAATCGTTGTTTGGCGGCGATCATGCGGGCGGCCAAGGTCGGCGCACCTTTCGGATGCGAGGCGAGGATCAGCACGCCAAAATCCTGATCTCGCTGACCGACGCTTACCAGGGAGCGCAAAAAACCATCACCCTCAACCGCCCGGTGGTTGACGACAACGGCCGCGTCAGCGCCAGCCCCCACCGGTTGAACGTCGCCATCCCCAAGGGCATTGTCGAGGGGCAGCGCATCCGCCTGGAGGGGCAGGGCCTGCCGGGCCACGGCGGCAGTCCCGCCGGCGACCTGTATCTGGAGATCGCCTTTGAGCAAGACCGCCTCTTTCACGCCGAAAAACGCGACATTCACCTCACCTTGCCGATCACGCCCTGGGAGGCGGCGCTCGGCGCGAGCCTCACCGTGCCGACGCTGGGCGGCAACGTGCAGGTGAAGATACCGCCAGGATCGCAGGGCGGCAAAAAACTGCGTCTCAAAGGCAAGGGGTTGTCGGCCGGCAGTCATCACGGCGACCAGATCGTCACCCTGCGGATTGTTGTTCCTGAAGCAACGACCGACGAGCAACGCAAGCTCTACGCGGCCATGGCGGAGCTGATGCCGTTGAACCCTCGAATGGCAATGGGGATATGATATGACCGAATCACAAAATTACATCCAGGGCATGGTCCTCAATGAAGAAACCCACTGCACGCTTGCCGACCTCTGCAGATTCTGCGGCGTCCACGCGGAAGTCATTCACAACATGGTCGACGAAGGGCTTATCACCCCCGAGGGCTATTCGCCGCGTGAATGGCGCTTTACCTTTGTCGCCGTCAAACGGGTGCAAACCGCCGTGCGACTGCACAACGATCTGCGCGTCAACCTGCCGGGCTGCGCGCTGGTGCTTGATCTGCTCGACGAGATCGAGGAATTGCGCCGATTCTCCCGTCGCGGCTGATTGGCGTTTGCTCCCTTCACGCACTCCTTGCCGTGCCGCCGCTGCCGCCGCCCTTTGACCACCTTGAGCTGTTCTCCTTTCTCCTGGGGACGGCAACATGCGCGGTCTTTGCCCTCCTGTGCCTGCTCCTGGCCCACAACAAATCCCAACGCCGGCAGCTGATCCTTTCGCTCCGTCTGGAACGACTGCAGGATGAATCCCGCGCCTTTGACGCGGAACTGCAGCGGCTGCGCACCGAGCGCAACCAACTGGCCAGGGAATGCCGAGAAATCGACGCCGACAACGCCTCCTTGCAAACGGCCTGCAAGGCCATGCAGCAACAGGTGGCGGAACGGGAACTGCTGCTGGCCGAGGCCCGCAAGCAGATTGAGCACGATTTCCAGTTCCTGGCCGGTAAAATCATCAGCGAAAAAGGCGAACAACTCAACAAGCAACATGAATCGTCGCTCAACCTCCTGCTCCGCCCCTTTCACGATCAGTTGCTGGAGTTCAAGCAAAAGGTTGAAGAGGTCTATGACCGCGACGCGCGGGACCGAGTCTCCATGATCAAGGAGATCGAGCACCTCAAGCAGCTCAACCAGCAGGTCAGTTCCGACGCCGCCAACCTGACCGAGGCCCTGCGCGGCAGCAACAAAATACAGGGACTGTGGGGCGAAATGGTGCTGAGCCGGCTGCTGGAGGCCTCCGGCCTGCGCAACGGCACGGAGTTTGCCGTCCAGGTTGCCTGCAAGGTGGACGGCGGCGCGATGTATCAACCCGACGTGTTGGTCTATCTTCCTGAAAACCGGACCGTGGTCATCGACGCCAAGGTGTCGCTCAAGGCCTTCACCGACGCGCACAACGCCCGGGACGGCGGCGCCAAACAGCAGCAGATCAAGCAACACCTGGATTCGATTAAAAAACACGTCAACCTGCTCTCCAGCAAGCAGTATCACCAGCTCACCGGCTCCGGCTCCCTTGATTTCGTGCTGCTGTTCATCCCCATTGAAGGGGCGTTCCAGCTGGCCGTTGCCCAGGAACCGGAAATTCTGGTCGCCGCCATGCAGAAAAAAGTGATTCTGGCCAGCCCCTCAACCCTGTTGGCGATTCTGAGAACCATCCATCATCTCTGGCGGTTGGACGAGCAAAACCGCAACAGTTTAGTGATTGCCAAACAAGCGGGGAGTCTTTATGATAAGTTCGTTGGTTTCGCCGAAGCCTTTGAAGATATTGGCCTTCGTCTCGATCAGTCGCAGCAGGCCTGGCACACGGCGCGCAACCGACTGACCTCCGGCCAGGGCAATTTGATCGCCAAGGCCGAAGCGCTGAAACACCTGGGAGTGCAGTCAAGCAAGGAACTGCCGGACTCCCTCAAGCACCTCTCTTCCGCACCAGGAGAAACGCCATGAAACACTTAAGCCTTGTTGTCGCCCTGCTTTCCCTTTTCGTTCTCTCCTCCTGCGCCACCAAGGGGCAAACCGGCGCGGTTGGCGGCGCAGCGGCCGGCGCCCTGATCGGCCAGGCCATCGGCCACAACACCGGCGCCACCTTGATCGGCGCGGCAGTGGGCGGCATGCTGGGATACATTGTCGGCAACGAGATGGACAAATACGACCGGGAACAACTCAACCACACCTACGAACGAGGCGTTTCCAATCAGCGCTCGTCCTGGGTCAATCCCGACAACGGCAACCAGTACACGGTCACGCCGCAACCGGCCTACCAGAACCAGAGCACCCATCGGGTCTGCCGACGGGCGGAAATTGAAGCCGTGATCGACGGCAAACCGCAGCGGACCTACAGCACCGCCTGTCGCGACGAATACGGCTCCTGGCAGTTGCAGCAGTAATCAACGTGCACCCGACAACCAGCCAAGCCGGTGAACTGGCGGTTGCCAGCGTGCAACGCCTGGAGATGATCGATCTGACCGGACGGCTGCACCAAATCGTCGCGACCTGCGGCATCCCAGAGGGGATTGTGCATCTCTACAATCCCCACACCACTGCGGGTCTGTTGATCAACGAAGGGGCCGATCCGGATGTGCAACGAGACCTTCTCGGCGCCTTGGATCAGATGACGCCGTCCCGCTACCCCTATCGTCACGCCGAGGGCAACTCCCCGGCCCATTTGATGAGCGCGCTCACCGGCGCAACGACCACGGTGTTCATCCACCAGGGACGGTTGCGGCTCGGAACCTGGCAGCGTATTTTTTTCTGTGAATTCGATGGCCCTCGCGACCGCCAGGTGTGGTGGAAAATTATCGCCGGCTGACTTTTATTCGACAACGGTATCCCTATGTTTTTTGGCATGAATCGCGCTACCGACGAGCAATCGCTGATTGCCTTTCTCCACCATTTCAGCAACGAACGACTCTCCGGCGTCCTTGTTCCCCGGATGAGCGAAGAAGAAATTCATCAGGTCGTCGACCTGTTGACCGACGTTATGAAAAAACATCTGAGCGGCGACGAATATCACCGCCTTTTTCTGGGCGAAGAGCACCACCACGACTGAACCCTAACGGCGACTCGCCTTATTGAGGCCATGACCAGCATGCACTCACTTGTCAATCTGCGCGAGTTCCTCGAGGTGTTGCGCGCCAACAACCAATTGCTCACCATCGACACTCCGGTTGACCCGCACCTTGAAATCGCCGAAATTCATCGCCGGGTCATCGCCAAGGGCGGCCCGGCCCTGCTGTTCACCAAGGTGAAAAATTCGACGTTCCCGGTGGTTACCAATCTGTTTGGCTCCAACCTGCGCCTTGAACTGGCCTTTGGCAAACGACCGCTCACCTTTGTGCGCGAGTTGGTCAATCTGGTGGAAAACGCAACCCCGCCGTCGCTTGCCTCCCTGTGGAACGCCCGCTCCTTGCTGGCGCAAGGACTTCGCGTCGGCCTCAAACAGGGCAAATCCGGCCCAATCCTTGATTGCCGCCAACAGCCGGCCCGCCTGACCGAATTGCCGATGCTCACCTCCTGGCACTCCGACGCGGGCGCCTTCGTCACCCTGCCCCTGGTCTACACCGAACACCCCGACGGTTCGGGCCACAATCTGGGCATGTACCGCATCCAGCGCTTTGACGACGCCACCACCGGCATTCACTGGCAAATCCACAAGGGCGGCGGCTACCATTACTTCGAAGCCGAGCAGCGCAACATCCCCCTGCCCTTGACGCTGTACATTGGCGGCCCGCCGGCCCTGATGCTGGCCGCCATTGCCCCGTTGCCCGAAAATATACCGGAACTGATCCTGGCCTCGCTGCTGCAGGGCAAGAAGCTGCGCATGGTGGCCGATCCTCTGGGCGGCCATCAACTGGTTGCCGAAGCCGAATTCGCGATCAAAGGCATGGTTCCGCCCCACCTCAGGCGGCCCGAGGGGCCCTTTGGCGACCATTACGGCTACAACTCGCTGCAACACGATTATCCGGTTTTCCAGACCACCCATCTCTACCACCGCAAGGACGCCATCTACCCCGCCACCGTGGTCGGGCGGCCCAAGCAGGAAGATTATTTCATCGGCGATTTCCTCCAGGATTTGCTCAGCCCTCTCTTTCCGCTGGTGATGAAGGGGGTGGTCCAATTGAAAACTTTTGGCGAAACCGGGTTTCATTGCCTGGCCGCCGCCAGGGTCGCCGACCGCTACCCGCGGGAGGCCTTTGCCGCCGGCCTGCGCATTCTCGGCGAAGGGCAACTCTCGCTCACCAAGTTCCTTCTGGTCACCGACGGCAGCCTCGACGTGGCCGACTTCCCGCGCCTCTGGCAGCACATCCTGGAGCGGATTCAATGGAATCGGGACCTGTTCGTCTTTGCCAACGTCTCCCAGGACACCCTGGACTACACCGGCCCCTCGGTCAACAAGGGCTCCAAGGCGATGATGCTGGGCCTTGGCCAAGCCAAATACCGCGACCTGCCCGAAGAGTTTTCCGGATCGCTGCCGGCACACTGCACGCGGCCGCGCGTCTACCTGCCCGGCACCCTGGTTGTGCAGGGTACGCCTTACGACGCTGCGCCCGCCCTTGCCGCCGAACTGGCCAAATTCCCTGGCGTGGCCTCCTGGCCAGTTGTTCTTCTGGTCGACTCCACCGAGGCCGCGACCTGTTCGCTGCAGGAATTTCTCTGGACCTTTTTCACCCGCTTCGAACCCGCAGCCGACATCCACGGCCGGGAGCAGACCGTGCATCGCTTCCATGTGGGCCTGCAGCCGCCCATTGTGTTCGACTGCCGGATGAAGCCCTGGTACACGGATGTACTCGAAGTCGATCCTGCGACCAAACAGCAGGTGGACGAAAAAATCGAACAGATGCTGCCCGCGCAGTATCGATGATTGGGGCCAGCAACTCGATGCCGCCCCTCGCCCACCTGCCCTGAAGTCATGGAAGAACGGCTGCAAAAAATTCTCGCCAAGGCAGGGATCGCCTCCCGACGTCGCGCCGAAGAACTGATTCGCGACGGACGCATTCAAGTCAACGGGCAGGTCGTCAAAGAGATGGGGTGCAAAATTGACCCCGCCCTGGATGCCGTCACTTTTGACGGCAAACCGATCACCTTTGAGCAAAAAATCTACATTCTACTCAACAAACCGGCAGGTTATGTCACTACCCTTTCCGATCCCCAGGGACGGCCGGTTGTTTCCGACCTCATCAAGGAATTTTCGTTGCGACTCTTCCCGGTCGGCCGGCTGGATCTGGACACCGAAGGGGCCTTGCTCATGACCAACGACGGCGAACTGGGCAACGCCATCCTCCACCCCAGCTTTGAGGTGAACAAAACCTACGAAGCCCTGGTGCAGGGGGTTCCCACGGCAGATCAATTAACGCTGTTAGCGCAGGGAATTGAGATCGACGGCGTCCGGACCAGACCAGCGGCGATCCGGGTGCTGCAGCGGCGCCGGGACCAAACGTTGGTGGAAGTCGTCATCCACGAGGGCAAAAAAAGGCAGGTGCGGAAAATGTTTCAGGCCGTCAACCACCGGGTTCTGCACCTGAAGAGAACGGCGTACGGCAATCTGCGTCTCGGCGCTTTGCCTCTCGGAAAATGCAGGGTTCTGGGGCCAAATGATCTAAAAAAGATTTTTTCAAAAAAAATTCCCTTTACAATCAAAAACATACTTGCTTAAATTTAACAGTCTCCTGAAATCAGTTCGTGTTGCACGACAGCGCCATATGCGCTGTCTTTCAGGTGAAGAATCGGGCGTTTTTCAGAGAATCCGTAGAGGAGCTTGCAGGGAGAGACAAGAATGAACAAATCCGAATTGATTGAAGCCTTGGCCGAAGCGATGAACATTCCCATGCGTGAAGCCGCCTCGATAACCAACACAATCATCGAAACCATGAGCGATGCTCTTGCCAGGGGAGAATCGATTGAAATTCGAGGATTTGGCAGTTTTGTCGTCAAAGAGTACGAATCGTACACCGGCCGCAATCCGAAAACCGGCGAAAAAATCAAGGTAAAGCCAAAAAAATTGCCTTTTTTCAAGGTCGGTAAGGATTTGCGCGAACAGGTCAACAAAAACAGCGACAAATGACCGTTGCGGTCAACTGTTTTCCTGATCGTTGACCACCTCCCCCACCAGATCATAGGTATGCGCCTCGGTGATCCGCACAGGTACGATATCGCCGGGGTGAACCTGCCCTGAGGTTATATACACGCAGCCGTCAATCTCAGGGGCCTGAAACCGACTTCTCCCCTCCAGCAACAACTCGCTTTCTTCGCTGACGCCTTCAATCAGCACCGGTTCAATTCTGCCGACAAACCGCTGCTGACGTTGTTCGCTGATGGCGGCCTGCGTCGTCATGACCTGCTGGTACCGTGCTTCTTTCTCGTCGTCATCCACCTTGTCCGGCAACTGCGCCGCCCTGCTGCCGTCTTCATCCTGATATTGAAAAACGCCGACATGGTCGAGTTGCCAAGCTTGCAGGGCTTCGACCATTTCAGTCACATCCGCTTCGGTTTCTCCGGGATACCCAACCATCATGGTGGTTCGCACCGCGCAGTCGGGAACAAAGCGCCTGATGCGCCGCACCAGATCATCGAGCGTGTCGCGCCGGTAGTGGCGGTTCATCGCCCGCAGCACCTGATCGCTCACATGCTGAAAGGGTATGTCGAGGTAGGGCAGAATGCGCGGTTGTCCCGCCATCAACTGCAACAACCCATCGGTGACGCTGGCGGGATACGCGTAGAGCAGGCGGAACCAGGGGATATCGGTATGCTGCAGCAAGGCTCCCAGGAGAGCAACCAGGTTGGCCTCGTCATGCAAATCTCGCCCATAGGCGGTCAGGTCCTGCGCAATCAAGGTGAGTTCGCGCACCCCGGTTTCTTGCAGACGAACGGCCTCCGTCACCAGATCATCGATTGTCCGGCTGCGCAACCGGCCGCGAATCGAGGGGATCATGCAATAGGCGCATTGATTGTCGCAGCCCTCGGTGATTTTCAGATAGGAGCGAAACGAGGGCGCAGAGATCCGTCTGGCAACCGAACTGTCCATGAGATAGGCCGCTGAGCCCGGCCGCGCGACGATCTGGGGCTCCGGCGTCAAGCGCTCAAGCAGGCGAGCTATGTCGGAAAAATCATCAAGTCCGACAAAAAGGTCGACTTCGGGAAGCTCGGCCAGCAAATTATCCCCGTAGCGCTGCACCATGCAGCCGGCGACCACCAGCAACTGTTCGGGATGCTCGTCTTTGTATGCGGCCAACTCGAGAATCGCATCGATCGCCTCTTCCACCGCCGGGCGGATGAACCCACAGGTGTTGACCAGCAGCAGCGACGCCTGGTTCGGATCTTCGACCACCGCATAGCCGGCCTGCTCTAGGGCGGCGAGCATGACCTCGGAATCGACAAGGTTTTTGGGGCAGCCCAAACTGACCATATACAGGGTTTTCATGACGTCTCACCGGTTGAGAGGATGGCGCAGATGGTCGCAAGCAAGCGCTGCGAGTCCGCGCGAAATTTTTTGTGTTGAAATTGCGGCGCCCACTCCGGATGGAACAGTTCATCGGAAACCATCATCACGGCCGCAAGGTTGACCTGCCGAAAGGCGGCCACGGCAAGAAGGGCGGTATATTCCATATCAACCGCCATGATCCCCTGTCCGCCGTACCGGGCCACCTTCTCTCTGGTTTCCCTATACACCGCGTCAGTGGTCCAGATCGGGCCGGACTGCGCCCTATAGTCGTGCCGCTTGAGCGCCTGGCCCAAGGACAGCCGCAGAGCGGAGTCCTCTTGCCGACCATCGACCGCCGGATAATGGCGGCTCACGCCTTCCTCGCTCAGCCCGGCGGTCGGCAAAAACAGATCGCCGACGCGCAGGTCCGCGCTCAAGGAACCGCACCAGCCGTAGACAACAATGCGGCGAGCGCCCAAGGCGATCAGCTTTTCCAAGCAAAGGACGGCCATCGGGGCGCCAACCGCAGGACCGGCCAGAAAGAGATTCTGATTACTGTACAGCTGGGCGTTGAAAAGAAAGAATTTTTTCAGGAGACGCTCTTTGGCCAATGCCGCGAAGCACGAAGCGTCGGAGGGGTTGACGGCCAAAACGCCGGTGGGCGGCAGTTGCGGCTCGCCCTTGCCCCGTTGGGGATTGATCAGGCAGGTGGACATGGGGAGCAGAATACCAATAAAAAAGGGCTGCGGCAACACCGCAGCCCTTTATCGGGAAGAATCCCTGTATCGGCGTGGATTACAGTCCGAGCGCAGCCTTGAAGGGGTTTGCGTACAGCAGAATAAAGGCGATAACCAGACCATAAATTGCGATGGACTCGCACAGAGCCATACCAAGAATCATGGTGGTGGTGATGGCGCCCTTTGCTTCCGGATTGCGAGCAACGCCGTCGCAAGCGCCGCGCAGACCGTTACCCATACCAATGCCAGCGCCAAAGCCGGCAAGGCCGATGCTGAGAGCAGCGCCAATACAAATCAAAGCAAGACTAAGTTTATCCATTGTTGTGTTCCTCCGTACTAAAGTTATATAAAAGTTGGCCTTCTTCTCCGTTGAACGGAACTTGTACAAATCAATTAATGGGCGTGTTCCATGGAACCCGCGCAGTACAGCAGGGAAAGCAGCACGAACACCACGGCCTGGATCACGGACACCAGCACGCCGAGGCACAGAATAGGCAGCGGGGCAAAGAACGCTCCGGCCAGCATGAAGAGGACGCCCAGCAGAACCTCTTTGGCAAGGATGTTGCCGAAAAGACGCATGGAGAGTGAAATCAGACGGGCAAAGTTACTGATGATTTCCAGCAGGAACATGAACGGCGCCAGCACCTTGCTCGGTCCCATGAAGTGTTTGTAGTAATGCAGCCCGTGGTATTTGAATCCCAGCGCGTGATGCGTCACCCAGACGATCAGGGTCATGGCCATGGTGATGTTCAGGCTCGAGGTGGGCGACATGAATCCGGGAATCAGCCCGATCATGTTGGCGATGAGGATGTAGAAAAAGAAGGTGGCCATCATCGGGAAGAGCATTTTCGCGCCTTTCTCGCCCAGATTCTCGGCACAAAAATCCATTAACCCGCCGACCATCACTTCCCAGAAGTTCTGGCCGCTGCCCGGCGCCATCTCCAGTTTACCCATGGTCAAGCGGGGTACAATGATCAGAAAAGCCATGACCATCCAGGTGTAGGTCATGTAAGGCTCGCAGATCTTTTCCAGGAGGGTGTGACCAACCGGGGTGTGGGGCACCGGCAAACCCAATGCTTCAAGAACCAGAGAAATAAACAATATCGGATGTTCCATGACCTACACTCTCCTCAAGCTTTGCTCGGCGCCCAGCACTTCCCGGTGCTTACGCCGATGATGACAACACTAACCATAATTGTGGCAAACCCCAAGGTCAGGCCGATCACATGGATCGTCACCTGTGAGGCCAGCACAAACAACAGCAAACCAAGTACAACCAGACGCGCAAACGATCTGAGAAAAAACCGCGTTTTCTCCATATCCACAGCAGCGCCAGCAGGGCCGTCGGCCTCACTGACCCGTGCAATCAAGCGATGGGCGTCTTTTTTCAGCAGCCAAAAACTGCCGTTGACCAACACCCCGCCAATCAAGACAGATTGGGCAAAAGACCAACCGAACGTCCACCAACCTCCGGCCGCCAGCAGCACAAGCAAGACACAGCTGAACAGCGTCACACGTCCGACCACAATTGCCTCATTGTCGGCGACTCGCACACCGGCCTCTTGATCGCGCTCATTCATCCTTGATTTTCTGGGTTAAGTCCCAGAGATTTTTAAATCCGGCCACAATGCCGAAGCCCAAAAAAATAAACGTTAGATAAGGGCTGGTTTTTCCATCAAACACCTTATTGTCAAGCGCCCAGCCCATGCCGAATCCGATCAGGATGGAAAAGACAAACGTCATGCCCACATGACTGTAGACCGCCAATTGTCTGAACATTTCCCTGCTTTCTTCGGACATCGTTTTCCTCTCTTTGCCGGGACGCGACAATTGCTGCTACAGGTAGCACGAGCAATCGGCAAACGCAATAATTTTTTAATTAAACCATCAATTTTTTGAATGACGATTCAGTCACGCGCAGCGCCTGTTCCAGGTGCGCGCGGTCATGCGCGGCGGATATAAAGGCCGCCTCAAACTGCGAGGGCGCCAGCCACACCCCGCCGGCCAGCATATGCCGATAGTATTGACCGTACAACGCAGTGTTCGCCTGCAGGGCCGACTCGAAATCCGTGATCGGCTTGTCGGTAAAGAAGCAGGTCATCAGCGACCCGATGCGGTTGAGGACAATCGGGACCGGAGCGGCTGCCGCCAATTTCTCCATTTCGTCGCCGAACCAGGCGCTTTTTTCTTCCAGCTCGGCATAAAATCCCGGTCGTTTGACAATGTTCAACATGGCCAGCCCCGCCGCCATCGCCAGGGGGTTGCCGGAAAGGGTGCCGGCCTGGTACACTGGCCCGTCGGGGGCGATCATTTCCATTAACTCGCGCTTGCCGCCGTAGGCCCCCACCGGCAAACCGCCGCCGATAATCTTGCCCAGGCAGGTCAGATCCGGGATAACCCCAAACCGTTCCTGCGCCCCGCCCAGAGCCAGACGAAACCCGGTAATGACCTCGTCAAAAATCAGCACAATCCCCAGTTCACGGGTCAATTCGCGCAATCTGCGCAGAAAATTTTGCGCAGGCGCAACCACTCCCATGTTGCCGGCCACCGGCTCGACAATGACGCAGGCGATGTCCAGGCTTGCATTCCGCAAGGTCTCCTCTAACACCGCCTCGTTATTATAGGGAATGGATAGGGTGTTTTTGACGATGTCCTCGGGCACGCCGGGGCTGCCGGGGATGCCAAGGGTAATCACCCCCGAGCCTGCCTTGACCAGAAAGGAATCGGCGTGACCGTGATAGCAGCCGTCGAATTTCACCACCGCCTTGCGGCCCGTGTAGCCACGCGCCAGACGCACGGCGCTCATGGTGGCCTCGGTTCCGGAGTTGACGAATCGCACCTTCTCAATCGAAGGCACCGCGTCGCAGACCATGGCCGCGAGTTCCACCTCCAAGGGCGAGGGCGCGCCAAAACTGGTGCCGTCGGCGGCGGTCCGGCAAATCGCCTCCACCACCTCGGGATGAGAATGGCCCAGGATCATAGGCCCCCAGGACCCGACAAAGTCGATAAATTCATTGCCGTCGACGTCGGTGAGCATGCAGCCCGAGGCCTTGCGCACAAACAACGGCTCGCAGCCAACCGAACGGCAGGCCCTGACCGGCGAGTTGACGCCTCCCGGCATAAGGGTTTTCGCCTCGAGAAACAATTGCGCTGATCGATCCGTTTTCATCAGTTTCCTCGTTGTGACTGCAATGGTCTGTTCAATGCTGATCCGATACGAAGGCCCCTTTATAGCACGGGGGTTTTTCAGATGTCAAAAGCAAAAAAAATTCCAAACACATCCGCCTTGACAGCCCCCCAATGATGTCAATTTTTTCTTGTCACCATTGGGCGTGCAAGGTAGAATGACCGCCGATGCAGCTCACCATTACATAACCATCGAGAATTCAATATTTTTTTAAGCAATTTTTCATCGGTCCACGCCTACAAGGAGAACGCGAGATGGCAAGTGACAAGGTAATTCACATATCCGACAGCGAGTTTGAGAGCAATGTCATTGGTAATGCACTGCCCTGTCTGGTTGATTTTTGGGCTCCGTGGTGCGGCCCCTGCAAGGCCATTGGTCCGGTTATCGACGAGTTGGCGGCAGAATTTGACGGCAAGGTCGTCATCGCCAAGATGAATGTTGACGAAAATCCGGCCACTCCTGGAAAATTTGGCATCCGCGCCATCCCTACGCTTATTCTCTTTAAAGGCGGCGAAGTGGTCGACCAGATTACCGGCGCCGTGGGCAAGTCCCAATTGCAGGATCTGATCAAAAAAGCCATTTAACTCTTTCTGACGCGGCACGGTTTCTTGTTTGCTTGAATAAGGGACCGTGCCTTCTTTTTGGCGGTAATGACCATGCAACAGGCACAGTATCAGCTGATCATCGTCGGCGGCGGCCCCGCTGGCCTGACGGCAGGGTTGTATGCCGCCCGCGGACGTCTCAAGGTCCTGCTCGTCGAAAAAGGCGCCACAGGCGGGCAGGTGCTGGTGACCGATTGGGTGGACAATTACCCCGGCTTTGCCGAAGGCGTCTCCGGCTTTGACCTGATGGACAAGATGACTGCCCACGCCGACCGTTTCGGCCTCGAGAAGAAATTCGCCGTCATCACCGCGCTCGACCTGGCCGGGGACGTCAAGTCGGTCACCTTGGAAAGCGGCGAAATCCTCACCGCCAAAACCATCATCCTCTGCACCGGGGCCAAACCCCGCCGGCTCGACATCCCCGGCGAGTATGAATACAGCGGACGCGGCGTCTCGTACTGCGCCACCTGCGACGGCCCCTTTTACCGCAACCAGGAAATTGCCGTTGTCGGCGGCGGCAACACCGCCATTCAGGAAGCTCTGCACCTGACCAAATTCGCCGCCAAAGTCACGGTCATTCACCGCCGGAGCGAATTGCGGGCCACCAAAATCCTTCAAGAAAAGGCGTTCTGCAATCAGAAGATTGATTTTCTCTGGAACACCCGCATCCTCGAAATCCGGGGGACCAAGACCGCTGGCGTGGAAGAACTGCTGCTCCAGCACTACAACGGCGACCAGTCGACCCTGAAAGTGACCGGCATCTTTGTTCTCATTGGCATTGCCCCCAACAACGACCTCCTTCCCCTGGATCAACTCCACACCGATTCGACCGGCTTCATCGTCACCGACGAGGAAATGGCCACCTCAATTCCCGGCGTGTACGCCGCCGGCGACATCCGCAGCAAACGCTCCCGGCAAATCGTTAACGCCGCCGGAGAGGGCGCTGTCGCCGAGTTGTCGGTTGAGCATTACCTTGGCAACCAGGCCCCTGATCAACCCCTTAACTGCAGCGAATAGAGGACTCATGCCCATATCGCACAACACCCGGTCGTTTCACGGCTATAAACGTCTCATCCTGATTCTGCTGACGCTAGCGGCCACCACGCTCTCCGGCTGCTCGACCTTTGACGGCATGTTCAACAAACTCTCCTTCGGCGAGGACGACGACCCAAAATCCTTGCCGCCGGAAACCCTCATCGTTCAAGGCATGGACGCCTACAACGTCGGCAACTACAACGAAGCCGTCAAAAATTTCAAAATCATCCTCGACGAGCATCCGTTCAGCGCCCAAGCGATGCTGGCGGAGCTGAAGGCTGCGGACGCCCATTATTACAACAAGCAATACGCCGAGGCTAAAATCCTGTACAAGGCGTTTGAAGAGCGTCACCCCACCAACGAGGCGATTCCTTACGTGATGTTTCAGATCGGGATGTGCGACTACAGCCGCTCCGACCGGATTGATCGGGACATCTCCGGGCCCCAGGAGGCGATCAAATCATTCACCCGCCTGATCAACGCCTATCCGCAGTCGCCCTACGCCAAGGAAGCCAAAGCAAAAATCATTGATTCCAAGGAATTCCTTGTCAATCACGAGTATCTGGTCGCGGTTTTCTACGTCCGAACCGACCGGCACGAAGAGGCCAAGCATCGGCTGAAATACCTGCTGGCCATGTATCCGGATTCCAATCTGGCGCCGCAGGCTAAGGCCTTGCTGGATCATCTGGAGGCGGGCAACGCTCCGTCCTGGGGCATGAGCCGGTGGTTGCCGGACTTCATGACCAAGACCCCGGCCGACCGGGAAGAAGAGGCGCAACCCGAAGAACAACCGGCAGAAAAGCCGAAAACGGAAAGCAGCCAGAGCGAAATTGAAGCCAAATAACCACTAAACCGGCGATGGAATCTCGGCGACTCAGCCCTGCATAGAGGGTTGAGTCGCCAGCCACTCCAACATTGCCGCAACGCTTTGCTCGGTGTCCAGACGGATGCAATCCGTCTCGAACGCTCCGGGGGCCTCAAAGCTCTGCAACTGATGCAGGTAGATCTCCCAGCGGCCGTCGGACACGGCGTCCGTATCCGCAGCCCGTACAGCAAGCCGCCGTTTCACCTCCTCCGCCGAGCAGACGCAGAATACAAACAGACTCTGCGCCCCATGCCTGGCTGCCGCCTCCCTCACCCGGTCCCGATCAGCACGCTGGCCATACGAGCCGTCAAGCACCACCAAGCTCGCTCCGTGGGCGAAATCCTCTGCCGCGCGGTCAAGCATGGCTTGATAGGTCTGCGCTGTCAGCGCCGAGGAATAGATGCCCTGGCCGACCCCGTCCGGACGCCGGTCGCTGGCCTGGAGCCCGGCCAGTTCTTTGCGCACCCGATCCGTGTTGTAGTAGGCCGCCTGACAACGCTTGGCCCACGCCATGGCCAGAGTTGATTTTCCCGAGGCCGTCATCCCCATAAAGACGGCCAGGGTTTTCACGGCGGCGGCAGGCTCACGCAGCGGCATAGTGTTCGGCCAGACGAAAATACTTGGCGGCGTTTGCAAGATTGGCGGCCTTGACCGCCGGCTCAACCGCCGGGTCGCCGGCGGTGAACAAGCCTATCTTGCCGCGAACATAGGCCCGGTAGCATTTGTAAAAATTGAGCATCGCCGCCAGCCCCGCATCCTTGGTGTGTTGCGAGAAACTGTCGATGAACCGGCGTCCCAGCTCCTCGAGCCCATAAAAATCGAGATCCATGGCCAAAAAGGCCACATCGCTGGCCACGTCGCAATAGCGGAAGCGCTGATTGAATTCGATGCAGTCGTAAATGTAGACCTTGTCCGCCAGGCAAATGTTGGCGGAATAGAGATCGCCGTGACAATCACGGATGCGGCCTTCGTCGATCCGTTGCTGGAACAATGCCTCTTGGGCAAGAAAATTCCTGGCATACGCCGATATCCGGTCAAACTGCTCCTGACTGAGGGCGCCTTGGCCGATAAATCCTTGGGTCTGCTCGAAATTTTCAAGCACATTAACACTTACCGCCGACGCCGCGCCAAACGCGGCGATCTCGCCGCCGCCTTCCGCTCGACTGTAAAAATCAGCCAGCACCGCAACCAAGGCGTCGAGGTGTTCGCGGTTGAGTTTGCCTGCAAGGATTAGCTGGGTCATCATCCGCTCTTCCGGCATCCGCTTCATGCGCACGCCGTACTCAACAACCGGGCCCGCGCCGTTAAGGGCAAACCCGCCGTTTGGTTCGGCGGTCACCTCAACCAGGCCCAGATAAATGTCGGGGCACAGCCGGCGATTGAGGAGCAGTTCCTGTTGGCAACAGACGCGCCGCTTCTCCAGATCAGAAAAATCAAGGAATCCGAAATTTACCGGTTTCTTGAACTTATAAACAAAATCGCCGGCGAGAATCACTGAGGAGATGTGCGTCTGCACCAAACGCAACTCTGCGGCGGGGTGGGGGTAACAATCCGGTCGCAGCAGCGCCTGTAAAAAAGGGGGGAGCGTGTCGTTGGTCATGGAAGATCTCCGGCCGCCGCGAGGCGGCCCCTGGAATTGAAAAGTTGGCGGCAATCTAACAGAACCAGCCGGCAGCGTAAACCGTTTACGCACCATTTTGCGCATGGTAGAGTCGGCGCACAACACTCTCAGCCCACAGGTTTCCATGAATGAACAAAGTCTTACAGCGCTGCTCCGCCAGGTGCGCGCCGGCGAGGTGGACATCCCCCTGGCCCTTGAACAGTTGCGCCTCCTCCCGGTGGAGATCCTGGAGTCCGCCCGACTGGACCACCACCGCAGCCTGCGCACCGGCCTGCCCGAGGCGGTTTTTGGCGAAAACAAAACCGCCGAGCAGTTGATCGAGATCCTCGCGGCCCTTTTGCGAACCCCCACCGTCGCGCTTGCCACCCGGGTGTCGCCGCAAAAGGCCGAGGCCGTCTGTTCGCAACTCAGCGGCCTGACCTATCACCCCACGGCCCGGTTGCTGACCGGCAACGAGCAGCACATCCCCGCCGAAAGCGGCTGCGGCACAGTGGTCATCGTCACCGCCGGCACCTCGGACCTGCCGGTTGCGGAAGAGGCGCGAATTACCCTGCATACCTTTGGGCACCCAACCGCAACCATCCATGACGCCGGCGTAGCCGGCATTCACCGCATTCTCGCCCATTCGGCGCTGTTGCAGCAGGCCAAGGTGATCATCGTCGCGGCCGGCATGGAAGGCGCCCTGCCCTCGGTGGTCGCGGGCATGACCGGAGCCCCGGTGATCGGCGTGCCGACCAGCGTCGGCTACGGGACCGGCGCAGGCGGTTTTTCCGCCCTGCTCGGCATGCTCAACAGTTGCTCCCCAGGATTGGCCGTGGTCAACATCGACAACGGTTTCGGGGCCGCCTGCATGGCTGCCGCCATCAATCGCAAAACCTGAGACGCCTTCAAACGCCCGCCCGTTGCCTCTTTCCCGCTCCGCGCCTCCTTTGCACCGCATCTTTTTCCGGCAAAAAATTGATCGCACCGTTGCGTCAAGCGATATGTCGACGTATATTCAGTCTATTTTGTGTCAACATTGTTCCCGAGACCACCGTTTTCCTCAGCCACAGGTACGCCGTCCATGAATTCCAGCTTAAAGCTTAAAATCGGGCTTGTGCTCTTTCTGCTCCTTTTTTCGGGGCTCGCCCTCACCCCTTCCCTGTATCACGACATCCCGGACTGGTGGAAAAAATATCTCGCGCCAGCAGGCCTCAAGCTGGGCCTGGACCTCCAGGGCGGCATGCACATCGTGCTGCAGGTTGACTTGGAGAAAGCGGCCGAGAATTCGCTGGATCTCTCCGCCTCGGATTTCAAATCGGCCTTGGCCGCCAAGAACATCAACGCGGTGCGGATGGACGCAGGCACGCCGGGCGCCATCCTGTTCACCCTGCCCAACACCGGGGCCATCGACGCCGTCAAGCAGATCCTCACAGACAGTTTCCCCAATCTTGACAGCCAGGTGGAAGCCGAGGCCGGCGCTTTTCCCCGCATCACCCTGCGGCTGAAAAAAGACGAAATCGATTTCATCAAGAAAAATGCGGTGAACCAGTCGCTTGAAATCATCCGCAACCGCATCGATCAGTTTGGCGTGGCCGAGCCGATCGTGCTGCGCCAGGGCGAGAATCAAATCGTGGTGCAGCTGCCCGGCGTCAAGGACCCGGAACGGGCCATGAGCCTCATTGGCCAGACCGCGCAGCTCGAGTTTAAAATGGTGGCGGAAGCGCCTGGGCTCAACCCGGCCCAGATGGTCGAGGAGGTCGTCAAAACCGGCCAATGGAGGACGGGCGACAGCAGAAAGCAATTAAATCTGGCTCTGCAGAACCGGTTGCCCCAGGGGAGCGAAATCTACTTTGAAAAAGTGGTCGACAACAAGACCAAGAAGGAAAGCAAAGTTCCTATTCTCCTTGAGACGCCGGTGCTGATGACCGGCGAAATGGTCAAAAACGCCCAGGTCCGAATCGGGGGCAATTTCAACGAACCCTATGTCAGCCTTGACCTGACCTCGCGCGGCGGTCAGGTCTTTGCCGCCTTGACCGAAAAAAGCGTGGGCAAACGACTGGCCATTGTCCTGGACGAAACCGTCCGCTCGGCCCCGGTGATCAGGGAGAAAATCCTTGGCGGCAGCGCCCAGATCTCCGGCAGTTTCACCCACAACGAGGCCACCGACCTGGCCATTGTCCTTCGCGTCGGCGCCCTGCCGGCCCCGGTCGACATTATTCAAAACCTCACAGTTGGCGCCAGCCTGGGCCAGGATTCGATCAACAAAGGACTCTTTTCCGGCCTGCTGGGCACGCTGCTGGTCGTTGTCTTTATGCTGATTTATTACCGGCTCTCCGGTCTTATCGCCAACCTGGCGTTGGTGCTCAACATCCTGCTGCTGTTTGTCGGGTTGGCCATGCTCGGCTCGACCCTGACGCTCCCCGGCATTGCCGGCATTATTTTGTCTATCGGCATGGCGGTAGACGCCAACGTGCTCATTTACGAACGCATGCGCGATGAATTCGCCCTTGGCAAATCGGTTCGCGCCGGGGTTGACGCCGGGTTCAACAAGGCCTTCTGGAGCGTTGTCGACGCCCAGGTCACCACCCTGATCACCGCCCTGGTGCTGTTTCTCTTTGGCACCGGGCCCATCAAGGGCTTTGCCATCACCCTGTCCCTGGGCATCATCTTCAACCTTTTTGCGGTGCTGTTCGGTTGCCGGTTGATGTACGACATCCTCTTCAGCTTCAAAAAAATCAAGGAAATCAAATTTTTCGAATTGGTCCACAAGTCGCACTTCAACTTTATGGGCGTGCGAAAAATTGCCTTTTCCATTTCCATTGCCCTTTCTTTGCTCGGCGTGATCGCCTTTATCCAGATTGCGCGGGGACACGCCAACATGGGCATCGATTTTTCCGGCGGATCGATGCTGCAATACAAGACCGACAAGGCCTTTGCCCTCCAGGACGTCCGCAGCGCCCTTGCCGCCAACGGTTTTGCCGGGGTTGACCTGCAACAGGTGACCAACGAAAATCGTTTGATCGTCAAAATCAAAGCCTCCGAGGAAAAGGTCGGCAACCTGAGCGACCGCATCACTGCAGTGCTGGCCAAGGAACAGGCGGACAAGGGCTTTTCCCTGGAGAGCAAATCGGAGATCGGTTCTTCGGTTTCCGCCGACCTGCGCAGCAAGGCTTTACTTTCCGTCGGCCTGTCGATGCTGGCCATCATCCTCTACCTTGGCCTGCGCTTCGATTTTCAATTCGGCCTCGCCGCCACCGTGGCCACCTTTCACGACGTGCTCATTGTCCTTGGCGTCTGTTGGCTGATGGACATGGAAATGACCCTGCTGATTATCACCGCCCTGCTCACCCTGGCCGGCTACTCCCTCAACGACACCGTCGTCATCTTTGACCGCATCCGGGAAAACATGGAGAAGCACGACGATCTTGGCCTCCACGACATCATCAACATCTCCATCAACCAGGTGCTGGCCCGGTCCATCATCACCGTGCTCACCGTGCTCCTGACCGTCACCTGCCTCTTTTTCTTTGGCGGCGCCACCATCCACGACTTTTCCTTTGCCCTGCTGATCGGCCTGCTGGTGGGCACGTATTCGTCCATCTTTGTCGCCAGCCCGCTCTTGTCCGTCGGGGGGAGGAACAAATAATGACCGCCGCACAGCTTCCCGAACATTTCCAGCCCATTGCCGCCGAGCAGCCGTTCACCTTTGCCTGCCACCCCGGCGTGCCCTGTTTCACCGAATGCTGTCGGGAATTGGACTTGGCGCTCACGCCCTATGACGTCCTGCGCCTGAAACGGGCGCTCAAGCTCACGTCGGGCGCTTTCCTGCAACAGTATGTGATCCCCGAATGGGACGAACAGCAGCTCTTCCCCACCTGCTATCTGACCATGGTCGACGACGGCCGGGCCTCCTGCGTGTTTGTCGACGCCAAGGGATGCTCGGTGTATGCGGACCGTCCCGGCAGTTGCCGGGCCTATCCCGTAGGCAGAGGCGCGGCGCGAGGGCAGGACGGAACGGCGGCGGAATCGCTGGTGTTGGTGCGGGAACCCCATTGTCTGGGTTTTTCAGGGGAGAATCACCCCACCGTGGCAGCGTATCTCCGCGATCAGGGGCTGGAGTTGTACAACCAGCACAACGACGCCCTGCTGCCGCTGCTCCAGCATCCGCAGATTCAGAACGGCGCCTTCCGCCCCACGCGACTGCACCTCGACCAATACATGCTGGCCCTCTATGATCTGGATCAGTTCCGCCGCGAGATGAGCGACGGCCGCATCGCCCTCAACCGGCCGTTGACGCCGGCGCAACTCCAGGGGCTGGCCGGCGACGACGAGCAACTGCTGCTGCTGGGCGTCCGCTGGCTGCTGCAGGAATTCTTTGGCGATTAGCCTGAACTGCGGCCCCATGGAGCAAATGAACGGGGTTGCCCCGATTGCAGCCGAACTCCTGCAACGCCTGCGGGAGATCAGCCACGCGTTCTGCGTCGCCGAAGGCGGCTCGCACGGCCCCGATCACAGCGAGAGGGTCTTGAGCGCCGCCCTATCCCTCGGCCGTCAGCTGCAGGCCCGCCTGGACATTCTCGTCCCGGCCGCGCTCCTCCACGACATCGGTCGCCGGGAAGAAAGCCTCAGCCGCGGCCAGGTCTGCCATGCACGACGCGGGGCGGAACTGGCCGCACCGCTGCTCCGGGAGTTGCAGTATAGCGAGGCCGACCTCGAGGCAATCTGCCACTGCATCCGCAGCCACCGATTTCGCAGCGGCGCCGCGCCGGCAACGCTGGAGGCGCAGATCCTCTTTGACGCCGACAAGCTTGATTCCATCGGCGCCGTCGGCATCGGCCGGGCCTTTCTCTTTGCCGGCCAGATCGGCGCCCGCCTGCACAATCCGGAATTAGATCCCGCCGCCACCACCTCCTACTCGCAGGAAGACACCGCTTATCGGGAATTTCGGATTAAAATGTCGCGGGTGCGCGAGCAAATGCTCACCCCGGCCGGCAAACGCATGGCTGAAGAGCGTCACGCCTTCATGGAAACCTTTTTTGATCAACTCACCAGGGAAACCCACGGATTTTTTCCGTGAAACCGGCTCTTCGATTGTTATGCTGAAACTTGTTGTCTTTGACTGCGACGGAGTCATGTTCAGTTCCCGCGAATCCAACCGGATCTACTACAACCATCTCCTCGCCGCCTTTTCCTGCCCGCCAATGGACGCCGAAGAGCTTGAATACGTGCACATCCACAACGTCAACAACTCGGTGCTCCACATCTTTCGCAACCACCCTCAGGTGGACCTGGACAAGGTCACCACCTATCGCCTCGGTCTCGATTACAGCCCGTATCTCCGCGCCATGGTGATGGAACCGGATCTGGTGGACTTTCTCCGTTTGATCAAACCCCGCTGCCACACCGCCATCTCCACTAACCGCGCCGACACCATGGATTCCATTCTCGACGTCTTTGCCCTGCGGCCTTGGTTTGACATGGTGGTCACCGCCGTCACGGCGCCGCGGCCCAAGCCGGCCCCGGACGGTCTATGGATGATTTTGGAACGATTTGAGGTGCAACCGGAGGAAACGATTTACATCGGGGATTCAGTGATTGATCAGGAGCACTGCGCCGGCGTCGGCGTCGATCTGATCGCTTTCAGAAACAGGGCGCTTGCGGCCCGTTATCATGTGGACAATTTCATGAGCATCGCCGCCCTGCCGCCGTTTCAGACGACGGCCACGCGACCGTAGAATCAGCGCCGGCTATTCGTCTTCATCGAGCCGACGCAGCCCTTCCATGAGAATCATCATAAAATCGCCAATCTCGCGCGTTTTCATCAACGCGTCCGGGAGGCCGGGAATGAAGTGGAAGGTGCCTTTCTTTTCCGAGAGCATTGCATAGATCGCCTCCTGATTGTCCAAATCTTCAAACCGGGCGGCGAGCAGTCCCCCTTCTCGAAAGGTCACCCGCGCCGAACCGCTTTCAAATTCCAGGATAAGCCTGCCGGTCTTCTGATGCATGTGAAACACCTGCAACAATTCGGCAGGAATGATCGCCTCGATCCGCCCACTGATCACAGAATCACTGTTTTCTTTGAAGGCCCCGGCGCTTTTGCCGCCGTTGACCGGGATCGGCTTGTCGGTGAGCTTGAACTTGATGAGTCCCGTGCAGCCGCCGCAGGTGTAGACAGTATTGCGCTGTTCGGCGAAATTACCGGCGGCGTGGGGCAACAGGGCAAAGAGCAATCCTGTCAGTTCCCGCACCAGAATGAGACAGGAAGAACGCCCGAGCGGCAATTCCACCGCCTTGTCGGTCAGCAGAAAGCATTCCTCTTGCATATACAGGGGGCAATTCCTGACGTGCGTGATTTCAAAAGCGGCCTTAAAGTTGTCCATCTACCCCCAAACATTAAACTCTGCTATTGATGCGTTGCCATCAGTGTACACGTGAATCCTGGTTCACTCAATCGATTCTTGCCCCGCTTCCCGGCCGTCCATCTTTTTCCTTTCACCGGTTAAAGCCCGCTTGTTTCCACTGAATAAATACTATACAGTACTCGATAATATGGTTGCTGCAACCTTTGCCGACAGCACCCGAGCCCCGGTCAGACGCATTGCATTCTTCCGCCCTGCCGGCCACGTCGATCAATAGCACACATCACAGGTTATTTTTATGGCTATGGGTTCACAGCAACTTGCTGAAGACTACACGCAACTCAAAGAGCTTCTCGAATTATATCCCAATATATCGATTCTCAAGGCCGAGGGGCAGCCGCCGGACAATTACGAAATCGAGTACAATCTGCGCGGTTTCCTCAAAGACGCCGACAACAACATCAGCATCGGCAAGAACCACCTCGTCCGTATCAGTCTTCCTTTTGGCTACCCCCATTTCGCCCCCATCGCCAAACCGCTGACCCCTATTTTCCACCCGGATTTCGACCCCGCCGCCATCCGCATCGCGGACCGCTGGCAACAAAATCCTTCGCTACCTGAATTGGTGCTGCACATCGGCGAAATGATCAGCGGCAACACCTACAATCTCGACGATCCCTTCAATCAGGAAGCCGCCGACTGGTACAGGGGGCACCAGGATCAACTGCCCACAGATTCGCTCAGCATTGCCGATATAGAAGAAACAGGCATTGAGCTGGATTCGCTGGTTGACGACACCTTTGCCTCGCTGGGCCTTGAAAACGACGATTTTCTCGCTCCCGAAAAACCGGTTGATCCCGCACAGATTGCGGATATTCGCAACCTCGTGGCGCAAAATAAAATCTTCACCGCCAATCAGCGTCTCGCCGACCTGCCGGAAAATGCCGATTTTCCCGACCGGGAGGAGGTCCAGCAGGAAATTGGCAAGGTGCTGCGCAAAACAGATCAACTGTTCAAGTTGGCCGAGCAACTTGAGGACATGGCCAAATTTGACGAGGCCCTGGAGGTGGCGGACAATCTGCTTGCCATCGCCGCCGACGCTCCTGGGGCCGAGGCCTTGCGCACCCGGATTGAACAATCCTTTCAATTGACGCAGTCCGCCGGTTTTTCAACCAAAAAAGAGGAAGTCGCCGCCCCGAAGATTGAGAACGCCCCGGCTCCGCCCCCCCCGCGTCCTCGTCTCAACGTCGCCGCCTGGGCCAATGCCATTCCCTTCAAACCTATTTTGATTGTTGCGGTGTGCCTTGGCCTTTCCATCGGCGCCACATCCCTCTATTTCAACGATCAAAAAACACTCAGCCAGTCCCAGGCCAATCTGCTCAAGGGACAGTTGCTCATCGACAAAAAACAGTTCGACGCGGCCCTGGAAACCCTGGAATCAGCGAAATCGGTGTTAGCCGACCTGACCATTCTCCGGTTTCGGAAAGACACGCTGGAAAAGGAAATCCAGACGCTTCTTTCCTCCAGCGATTTGCAGGAGGGGCTGCGCGGACGGGTGCTACATCAGGGCGAGTACATCTCGACCGCCATGGCCGCAGCCCAGGAAGAACTTGCGGTGCTTACCGGACAGGCGCAATCCCTGGCCGCACAGAACAAAACCGCCGACGCCCTGACCCTCTATCGACAGGCGCTCAAGTACGCGACTGAGCACGATCTGGCCAAGCAACAAACAGCCGTCAAAGAGGTGATTCAATCCCTTGAATTGCAGCAGACGCTTGCCCAGGCCGAACGCGCCGAGCAAGGCAAAAATTGGAACGAAGCGGCGGCGGCCTACCGCAAAGCGCTGGCGCTCTCCTCCAACATTCAAACCCTGGGCACGGCCAGCGACATCACCCATCGATTGACAGTCGCCACCTTCCGCCATGAACTCGATCAATCCAAAAAAGCCTTTACCCAATCGCAATGGCAGGAAACGATCAAATATCTTGAGCAGGCCCAGCAGGCGATCAACGCCAACCCCAGCCTGGTCACCGACAAAGAGCGCCAGGACCTGCACAAACTCCTGGTCAACGCCCGGTTGTACCTGACGCTGTCAACGGCCCGAGAGGCCTATCAGCAAAAAAATTGGGAACAGGCCGGCGTTGAATACCAAAACGCGCTCAATCTCCTAGCCAGTGAGCCGGAAAGCACCGAGAACATGCTGGGAGAATCGTTGAGTAAGATCGAAAAGACGCTGTTGATGGTGAAGATAGCCCAGATTCAGGACATGGTGATGGTGGCCGAGGGCAAGGGCGACCGGGCCGGGGTGTTGACCCACAGCCGGGAGATTCAGCAACTGATCCGCGCCAGCAACCACGCTTCCGACCCTGCGGTAAAAACCGTGCTCCAAAAAGTAGGCGCAAAAATTGATCAGCAGCAGGAACAACTGGCGCAAATCGAAAAAATCGCCTGGCTTGAAGAACACTTCGAGGAGATTTTCCGCGCCAATTACCCCACGTTCAGAGGCTCCAAACTGTCCCAACCCAAAGCGGTTTTTGCCAAAAAAATCGACGGCAAATCGCTCTACACCCTCACCTGCGTGGAACGGAGCCAGGGAAGCTCCTCCAAGTTGGAACTCAGCTATATGTTTGATTCCGCCACAGGCAAATGGTCGGTGTATAACGAGCAGTAAGTCTCGGTGATCGTCGCGCCGCCCTTCCCCCCTTTCCCCGCGCCCGTCAGATAAGGAACCGGAACTCTCCCTTGCCAAGCAGGTCGTGCAAGTGCAGGATGCCGGCGAGGCGTCCTTGGTCGCCGACCACCGCCAGCACCGTGATCTCGCGCTGCTGCATGATGCTCAGCGCGTCGGCGGCCATCAGATCGCTCGCGATCGCCACTGGATTGCGGGTCATCCCTTCGGCGAGCGTTATGGCGGCAAGATTCTTTCCCGACGACAGCAATCGTCTGATGTCGCCGTCCGTGACGATTCCCTGCAACAGGCCCGCCTGATCGACGACAAAAACGGCGCCGAGATTCTTTTGATTCAACTCAGCCACCGCCTCCTGCATGCTGGCGCCGTCAGCAACAACCGGCACTTTGTCGCCGGTGAGCATGACCTCGCGAATCGCCACTTTGAGGCGAGCGCCTAAACTGCCGCCAGGGTGATTGCGCCGAAAATCCTCGGCCCGGAACTGTTTCCGATTCAACAAGGCCACCGCAAGCGCGTCTCCCATGGCCAGGGCGGCGGTTGTCGAGGTCGTTGGAGCCAGGCCAAGCGGGCAGGCCTCACGCGGAACGGCGACGTTCAAGGTCGCCACCGCATGGTTGGCCAAGTTGGAGCCGGGTTTGCCGCACAGGGCAATGATGGGGATTTTGCGTTCGGCAAGGCTGCCCAGCAGCCGATTCAACTCGGACGTCTCCCCTGAGTAGGAAATGGCCAAGACAACGTCAGTGGGCGCAACCATGCCCAGATCGCCGTGCATGGCCTCCACCGGATGCAGGAATACCGACGGTGTTCCGGTGGAATTGAGGGTGGCGGATATTTTTTGCCCGACCAGCCCGGATTTGCCGATGCCGGTCACCACCAGACGCGTCGGGCAGGCCATGACAACGTCCACCGCCCGCTCAAACTCTTCGCCCAGATTGTCGCGGACCGCCAAGATTCCCTCCGCCTCAATCGACAACACCTCTTTCGCCAGTGCAATGCTCACTCTGTGTCTCCCAAATCAACAACGCAACGCCCCTTGCTATTACCGGCAAGCATGGCGAAAATTTCAGTTTCCAACTCATCCAGCGTGACCATGCGGCACAGGCTGGACACCTCTGGCAATTTCCACTCCTGCGCAAGTTTGCCCCAGACCGCAAGCCGCTTCTCCATGGGACAGTTGGCCGAATAGATGCCCAACAGATGCACCCCGCGCAAAATAAACGGATAAACGTTCAAGGGCAAATCGCCGGAGGCGGCATTGCCGCAACTGGTGACGACCCCGTTAAATCCGGTTCCTTTGACGGCCGTGGCCAGCACCTCGCCGCCCACGGCGTCGATCACGCCAGCCCACTGAGTGGGCAACAGCGGCCGATCCTTGTGGCCAAGGAATTGGTTGCGATCAAGTACCGCTTGCGCCCCCAAATCCAGCAAAAATTGTTGCTCGCTCATTTTGCCGGTCAAGGCCGTCACCGCGTACCCGAGCTTGCGCAGGAGCATAACCGCGATGGTTCCAACGCCTCCGGTCGCTCCTGTGACCAGCACCATCCCGTTTTCAGGCGCAACCCCATTGTTCTGCAGCCCTAGTACACTCAAGGCGGCGGTAAAGCCTGCGGTTCCCAACTGCATGGCCTCAAGCAGCGAAAGACCAACCGGCTTTTTCACCAGCCAATGCGCCGGGGTCCTGATGTATTGGCCAAAACCGCCGGAGGTGTTCATTCCCAGATCGTATCCAGTGCAGATCACCTCGTCTCCGCACTGCCACTGCGGATTCGACGAGGCGACAACGACGCCGGCGGCGTCAATTCCCGGCGTATGGGGATACGCTTTCGTGACGCCGCGATTGCCGGTTGCCGAAAGGGCGTCTTTGTAATTCAACGACGAATATTTGACCTTGATCAAGACCTCGCCGGCGGGCAAATCCGCTAGGGTTTGCTGGCGGATTGCTCGATGAAAAACCCCGTTCTGATCTTCGAACGCAACCAAGGCGTTAAAATGCAGCTCATTCATCCTCGACTCTCCTACCCCGCAGGTGACGGAGGTGGGCCTCCTACGCATTTTTGGTTTGCACACAAGAACGCCGGGCAGCAGACCCTGCCCGTCAGGCCAGCCGCAACTGACCGCCAACGACGCTGTGCTCGACGCCGGCCGCATCCCGAAAGCGATAGAGCCCGAGCGCGGAAACGCCCATCCCGATGCCTTGCAGCGTCACGTTGCCGGCGGTGTGCACCAGTGATCGCCCGTGAAGATAATCATGTTTCTGCCACTCGGCGAGCAAGAACTCCGAGTCAGTCGCCACCATCTCCGCCTTGCTCGCTATGGCCTGAGCCAACAGATCCAGCAACTTTTCCAGGTCCATTCGCTGCCCGGTCTGCTCGAAGAGCGTGGTCACAATCGGTTGCAACTCACTCGGAAAATCGACGAGCGCCGTGTTGACGTTGAGGCCGACCCCAATCACCACTGCGGGTTGATCATTGTTTCCTGCCGGATTCGACACGTTTTCGCAGAGGATGCCGGCGACTTTTCGCTCGCCAAGATACAGGTCGTTGGGCCATTTGATCTTGGCTTCGACTCCATAGGCAGCACAAAGGATCTCACGGCAGGCCACGCCGGTGGCGAGCGTAATCAACGGCAACTGGGCAATCGGCACAGCAAGCCGCAACAGCAGCGAAAAATAGAGCCCCCCGTCTGGCGAGGCAAAGCTTCGATCATACTGACCTCGCCCCGCCGATTGTCGTCCTGCCCTGACTATAAGACCAGACGGCGCATCCTCAAGGGCTTTTTGCCGCGCTATGCGGTTAGTCGAATCAATATGATCAAAATACAGCACCATGTTCTTCACCCGCTCACGTCATGCAGCGCATTCGCGCCGCATGAGCCTCATCAAATAAAAAAAGCAGAGATCCACGAAGGATCTCTGCTTGCGAAACGCAACCGGAAGCGGAAAAACGATCTTACTTTTCCTCGTCCTGAATACGATCCGGTCGAGCATACATGGTGGTGGATCCAGAGGACCAGAACATCAACTCGCCGTCTCTGACCAATTCGTTCGCCACGTTTTTAACTTCACGCGGTTTGGAGTCAGGATCGCACTCGTAAAAGTCTTTGATGTACAACTGCGGTTTAGGGGATTTCTTAGCCTTTTCAATGATGGCTAATTTCAACTCATCTTTGCTCAGTGCCATAATGCGCTCCTCGAGATGTGTGAAAACACAAAAAATGATCGGCTCTTAAATCAGAGCCGATCATCGATATCCTGCTGTTACTTGGTGTATGCGGCAGTATGACTGGTGTACTTGAACTGGGTGGTGGTGCGCCAGGTGTCGTATGCCAAACGATAATCGTCGATGGACTTCTCGGTGAAGGGAAGACCGGTCTTCTCAAAGAACTTCTCCCAACCGATTCTCTCTGCCCACTCGCCAATGCGCTCGTATTTCTTAGCATCTTTGGCATAGGCTTCAAGGATCTGACGCACACAGGCGACAGTTTCAGGCCAACGCGGGGTGGTGTTCGGCAGGAACGGCACAACCAGCTTGGAGAACTTCGGCGCTGATCTGCGGTTGGAAACCTTGCCGCCAACCAGAATGGCGATACCGTCGCCTTCCGGATCGGCCAACGGCATGGCCGGGCACATGGTGTAGCAGTTGCCGCAGAACATACAACGCTCGGCGTTAACTTTGATGGACTTAACTTCCTCGCCGTTGATCATGACCTTGGCAGGCTTAACAGCGCCCAACGGACAGGAAGCGATCGCCAGCGGAATCTCGCAAACGCCGGTAACGCGAGCGTCGTCGATCATCGGCGGTTTACGATGGATGCCCAGGATGGCGATGTCGGAAGCATGTACGGCTCCACACATGTTCAAGCAGCAGGCCAGAGCAATACGAACCTGCGCCGGCAAGGTCATAGACCCGAAGTACTCGAACAGGTCATCCATAACCGCCTTAACCGGGCCGGAAGCGTCGGTGGCAGGTGTATGACAGTGTACCCAGCCCTGGGTGTGAACGATGTTGGTCACACAGGCGCCGGTGCCGCCGATCGGGAACTTGTTGCCGTAGCCCTTGATGGTGGCCTTCAACTCTGCCACTTTCTCTTGGCTGTCCACCATGAACTCAACGTTGTTCCGGGTGGTGAAGCGGAGGTAACCGCCGCAATGCTTGTCGGCGATGTCGCAGATGTCGCGAATATAGTTGATAGTCACCAAGCGGGGAGAACCGCAACGCACGGTGAACACCTTGGCGCCGGTCTCGGCCACGTGAACCAAAACGCCGGGCTCTAGGATCTCATGATAGAGCCATTTGCCTTTGTTCTCTTTGACGACTGGCGGCAGAAAATCCCCGTAGTATCGCGGTCCCAAGTCGGTAATCCGACCTTCCATAGGATTTTTCGGATCGTAACCCATTATAATATCTCCTTATATAGTAAATTCGTTGAGAGTATATCGGCGATGCCCATCAGGCGGCGTGACGTTTTCTGAATTCAACGACGTCACGCTCCCAGCCACCAGGTACTTCCTCTTCAGCCCAGAAGACATAGGGGTTGGAACGCGGCTCTTTAACGTGCTGCGGCAGGGCTTCTACTTCCATAACTTTGAGGAAGGTCGGCAGGCCGATGCGCTGCATGGTTTCACCAACACGCTCACGGTTCTTGCCCACTTCCATCCACCAATCCCACACCTTCTCGATGACGTCAACCACGTCTTCGAAGTCGTTCTCTTTGTTGACTTCGATGAAGGGGATAACCAGGGTGGCGAACTGAGCGCCGTCAAGAATCGGGGCTTTTGCGCCAATACAGATGGATGCGCCTTTCTGTGCGCCAGGACGAAGAGCGCGAGGCATGACGTTGATGCAATGCATGCAACGGGTGCACTCAGTGTCGTCGATTTTCAGCTCGCCGCCTTCCATCCACATACACTGGGTCGGGCACAGGGCGACAACCTCTTTCTCGATGTCGAATTTGCCCCAGTCTTTGCCTTTGTGCGCACCGCCGTTGGCCGGATACTCAGCGTCGCAGGCGATGTATTTCTTCACCGCGGCCTGATCGATGCGGATGTTGTCTTTCCAGGTGCCGATAACAGCAAAGTCGGAACGGGCGATGGCGGCAACGCAGTCGTTCGGACATGCAGAGAATTTGAACTTAAATTTGTACGGGAAGGCCGGACGATGGATCTCGTCCTGATAGCGCTGGGTCAGGCTGTTGCATACTTCCTGAGCGTCATAACAGGCCCACTCGCAACGGGATTCGCCCAAACAGCAGGCAGGAGTACGCAGGTTGGAGCCGGAGCCGCCAAGATCCTGCTTCAGGTCATGGGTCAGATCCCAGAACAGGGGCTCAAGATTCTCGGTGCGGGTGCCGAGGAAGATCATGTCGCCGGTGGAGCCATGGAAGTTGGTAACGCCGGAACCGTATTTCTCCCACAGATTCATCAGGGCGCGAAGGTTCTCGGTGGAGTAGTACAGACCAGAGGGCTGGGCAATACGAACGGTGTGGAAGTGCTCTACGCCGGGAAACTGTTTCGGCACGTCAGAATAACGACCAACGATGCCGCCGCCGTATCCGAAAACACCGACGATGCCGCCATGCTTCCAATGGGTGATCCGGTCTCTGTACGAAAGCTCAAGCTGGCCAAGAATGTCCCAGCACTCAGGCTTGGTTGCAGCCTGCTGTTTGAGGTCGGTGACGAAACTCGGCCATGGACCTTTTTCCAGTTCGTCCAATAGAGGCGTTTCATGCTTTGCCATCAGTGTTCCTCCTAGAGATTATGTGGTTGAAAAATTACCTGTCTATTTATGTAACCCGAACGAGAATTGCACGTCAATACAGGCAAGAACGCACAAAACTATATTGAATGCTCATTCAGAAGGCGAGCATAAACGTCCGGAAACTCTTTGTCAACAAAAAATCTAAGCTGTTGTCTCGCCAAGAAAACCGCCCGACGCGCGGCGTTTTTCATCAGAGCATGCCCGCTTGACGCAACAGGCTTTTTTCCAGGCTTTCCTGCCCGGAATCCTTCTCTGCGGCGGCCCCTTGTTCCCCCCCAACCAACAGGCGCAAAAGTCGCGTTGCCAGAACCTTGCCCAGCTGCACACCTTCCTGATCAAAGGAGTTGATGTTCCAGCAGAAGCCCTGAAACGCGATGCGATGTTCGTAAATGGCCAGCAACTCGCCCATGGCGCGCGGGGTCAGCCGTTCCGCCATCAGAATCAAACTCGGCCGGTTGCCGGCAAACCTCCGGGCGGGATTGGCGTCTTCCTTGCCCAGCGCCAGGGCCAGCGATTGGGCCAGCATGTTGGCGACCAACTTCTGCTGCGAACTCGAGCCTTCCACCTCAATGTCGACGCCGTACTGGTTGCGGCGGAACCCGATGAATTCGACCGGGACAATCTCGGCGCCCTGGTGCAGCAATTGATAAAAGGCGTGCTGCCCATTGGTGCCCGGTTCGCCCCAGACCACCGGCCCGGTCTGCCAGCGCGTCGGGTTGCCCTGGCGGGTGACCGACTTGCCGTTGCTTTCCATATCGCATTGCTGCAAATGGGCCGGGAAGCGCGACAGCGCCTGACTGTAGGGCAGGACAGCGACCGTGGCGCAACCGAGAAAGTTGTGGTTCCAGATGCCCAGCAGCGCCATGAGCAGGGGAATGTTGGCGCGGATCTCCCGTTGCTCGGCCGCCAGATCGATCGCATGCGCCCCGGCGAGAATCTCCATGACCGCGTCGATCCCCAGGACAAAGCCAAGTGTTGCCAAGCCAACCATGGAAGTGGCTGAATAGCGCCCGCCGATATAGTCCTCCATATAAAATGAGGCCAGATACTTGGCGGAGTCGTCCATGGGGCTGCCCTTGCCGGTCACCGCCATCAGATGACGGGACGGTTCCAAACCGGCCTTGCGCAAGGCTGAACGGACGAGCTGTTCATTGGTGAGGGTTTCCAGCGTGGTTCCGCTCTTGGACACGATGTTGAACAGGGTGCGCGACAAATCAAGCCCGCGCAGAACCTCGGCCGCATCGTCGGGATCGACGTTGGCGATGAACCGGGCGGATCGACCCGGCAGCGCGTAGCTTTGCAGGGCCAGGCAGAGCGCTCGCGGCCCCAGGTCCGATCCGCCGATGCCCACCTGGACCATGGTGGTGAATGATTGCCCATGGGCGTTGACGATCACGTCGCTGTCGAGATCGGCGAGAAAGCTCCGCAGCTTGGCCAACTCTTGCCTGGCCTTGGCGGTCGCCTCCGGCGCCCTGGCCGCCTCGCCAAACACATCGCGACAGGCGGTGTGCAGCACCTGGCGGTTTTCACTGGCGTAGCCCTCAATCCGATTGAGCGTCGCCCCGGCCTTCATGGCCAAAAAGGCGTCAACCAGCCCGGCCTCGTCAGCCAACTCCTGCAGGGCTGTCAGCACCTCCGGGGTGACCCGCTGGGCAGCGTACAAGAGCGCAAATCCGCCGGACTCGGCGACATACTCGCCGACTCGTTGCGCCGTCAAGCCCCCCGGCGCGGCAAGCTCGTGCGGCCTGCGCGCCAGGGACGTCAATTTTGCCACAGCCGCGTGGGTGGAAAAATCCTGAATTTGCATACGCTCCTCCATAGTTTTTCTCTGTTATTGCCCTGCCTGCTCCTTCATGGCGCGGATCACCGACGGGTAATCGCTTTGCCCATAAATCGCCGAACCGGCGACAAAGATATTGGCCCCGGCGGATGCGATTCGGCCAATGGTCGCCGGACTGACCCCGCCGTCGATTTCGATGCCCGCCGAGGGGTTGACGGCGTCCAGCATCTGCCGCAACTTTGAGGTCTTAGCCAGGGTCGATTCAATAAACGATTGGCCGCCAAATCCAGGATTGACGCTCATCAGCATGACCAGATCGACCTCCTCCAGCACATAGTCCAAGGTTGACAGCGAGGTGGCGGGATTGAGCACCGCGCCGGCCTTTTTGCCCTGGCTCCGAATATAGGTCAGGGTGCGGTGGAGATGGACGCAGGCCTCGACGTGTACGGTCACCCAATCGGCCCCGGCGTCGATGAAGTCCTGGAGATAACGGTCCGGATTGGTGATCATCAAATGAACGTCGACCGGCAGGCTGGTCACTGCGCGCACCGCCTTGACGACCAGGGGGCCGATGGTGATGTTGGGCACAAAATGGCCGTCCATGACGTCAACGTGAATCACGTCGGCGCCGGCGGCCTCAACCGCCCGGACCTCCTCGCCAAGCCTGGAAAAATCGGCGGAGAGGATGGAAGGCGCAATCATTAAGGATTTCATAGCATAGGCTCCATGGCGAAAACGGGGAGACTCCCCGGGAAAGGGTGTTGCGTTCGGCGCCAGCATACCAGATTCGCCAGGCAATAGGCGAGCTTTCCCCAAAGGCTTCGGGGAAAATCACTCCATGGACCGCCGTTCATAGAGCTGCCCCGGCAACTGCCGCACCACCCCTTGCAATTCCAGCTGCAGCAGCAGGGCGTGCAGTTCGACGATGGGCAACTCGGTCAGGCGGGACAGGGCGTCGATGTCGCGGGGGTAGACGTCCAGTTGTTCAAGCAGGCGGAGCGCCGGCGCAGAGAGATCTGCAGGGCCGTCAGGATGCTGGCGGGACGAGGCAGCCGTTGCCCCGCTCCCCCAGGCCAACCCTTCGAGGATGTCGGCAGCGGTCTGGACCAGATGGGCCCCTTGCTGAATCAGGCGGTGCGAGCCAGCACTTTTGAGCGAGTCAATCCGGCCGGGAACCGCAAAGACCTCGCGTCCCTGGTCGAGCGCCAGACGCGCAGTGATCAGCGATCCTGATTTTTCAGCGGCCTCGACCACCACCACGCCCTTGACCAGGCCGCTGATGATGCGGTTGCGCGCCGGAAACCGGAAGCCCTCCGGCGGTGTGCCCAGAGGATATTCGGAGAGCAGCAGCCCCTGCTCGGCAATGTGCCGGAACAAATCCGCATGGGTGCGGGGATAGACAACGTCGACGCCGCATCCGAGCACCGCCGCAGTGCCGCCGCCGGCGCGCAGGGCGCCGTGGTGGGCTGCGGCGTCAATGCCGTAAGCGGCTCCGGACACAATGGTCACGCCAAGCTCGGCGAGCTCTGCCGCCAGACGGGAGGCCACCCGACGTCCATAGTCGGTGGCGGTTCGCGCTCCGATAATGGCAACGGCCGGGTTGTTCAGCAGGGAAAGATCGCCGCGCCAGTAAAGGAGCGGCGGCGGATCGGGGATGGCGCGCAGCGCCTCGGGATATTCAGAACTACTGAGGGAGAGCAGGGAAACCGCGGACTGGCGAAGCCGTTCCAATTCACGTTTTGCCTGCTGGCGGGCAGCCGCTATTTGGCTGCGGTCGGCAAGCGTCTCGGCCAAGCGCGGCCCGACTCCGGAAACCGCCGCGGTGCGAGCGCCGTGCCGCAACAACTCGCCCGCCCCCCCCGCCTGCTCGGCCAGGCGTTTGATTAGCGTGCACCCCAGCCCCGGCAGAGAGGTCAGGGTCAGCCAGTCTTCGGCGTCCGGGCAAGGGGGCAAGGTGTTCAGTCCACCATAAAGGCGTGCAAATCCTGGCTTCGGGCCGGGTGGCGCAGTTTTTTCAGCGCCTGGGCCTCGATCTGCCGGATGCGCTCCCTGGTGACGGCAAAACATTGCCCCACCTCTTCCAAGGTGTGGTCGCAGCCGATTTCAATGCCGTAACGCATGCGCAGCACCTTTTCCTCCCGAGGCGTCAACGATCCCATCACCTTGCACAGGCAACGCTTGAGGCTTTCGGTGATCGAATTTTCCTGGGGATCGGGATGGGCGTGATCTTCGATGAAATCACTGAGCAGGGTGTCCTCCTCGTCGTTCACCGGCGCGTCGAGCGAGATGGCGTCTTTGGCGGTTTTCAACGCCACATGGACCTTGTCGACCTCGGTGCCCAGTTGTTTGGCCATTTCCTCCGGGGTGGGCTCACGGCTCTCCAGGCGCTGAAAATCCTTGGAGAAACGCAGCATGCGATTGATGGTTTCAATCATGTGCACCGGCAGGCGAATGGTCCGTCCCTGATCAGCAATGCCGCGCGTCACCGCCTGGCGAATCCACCAGGTGGCGTAGGTGGAAAATTTGTAGCCGCGCTTGTAGTCGTATTTCTCCACGGCCTTCATCAACCCGATGTTGCCTTCCTGGATCAGATCGGGAAGCTGCATGCCGCGATTCATAAATTTTTTGGAAACCGAAATCACCAGACGCAGGTTGGCCCGCACCAGGGTTTCCTTGGCCTGACGCGCGGTTTCCCGCCCCATTTCAATGTCCTGCTGCACTTCGATGAAGGCGGGCCAGGAGATGCCGATGGTCTCGGCCAGTTCCAAGGTCACCCGCTGCTCCACCTCTGCGGGGCTGAACGCGCCCGCCTCCCCGCCCAGTTGCTGACGACGAGCGGCAAGGAGCAACTCCTGCTGCCGGGCGACGATGCGCACCTTGTTGAATTTTTGCGCCAACTCTTTGACGGCGTCGGCCACGGAAAGGATGCCCTTGGAGCACATCCGGTAGTCGAGAAACAGGCGGGAAATCGAGCTGCCCACGGCCAGAATTTCATCAACCAGTTGCCCCTCCCGAACCCCGTTGCCGGCGTTTTTCTTCAACTCGACAAACAACTCCCGCCGTTTTGCGTCCAACTCGTTGGCTTTTTCCACCTGATCCAGAAAGCTGTCGCGCACCCGCTTCAATTCTTTCTCATCGTTGTCGGAAAGGCCGCGGATCACGGAGTTGATCCGCAGGTTGCCGCGCAGCAGGCTTTCGGCCAGATCGTTGAGGGCGGTGATGCCGAGGGTCAAACGCAATACCGCCGACTGGATGCGGCTCTCGCCGTCTTCCACCATGCGCGCCAGCTCCATCTCTTCCTCGTGGCTCAGCAGGCGCTGGTTGCCCATTTCGCGAAGATAGATGTTCATCGGGTCGATGCTGCTGCCCATGCCTCGTCGGTCGTCGCCGCGGCGGTCGTCGCCCAGCCGGCGATCCAGGGGAGCACGCCGCTCGATGCCGTTGCGCACCGCCCAATCGTCCTCGACTTCGGGAAGTTCACCGGTCCAGGTGGTTTGGCAGGGGCCGACAAAATCTTCGGGCTCGAGATCCTCTTCCAAGATGTTGTTCTCTGGGTCCATCATCTCTCCACAAAAACCGTCAAAAAATTTAAACCAGCGACGCCAGCCATCATCCGTGAAGTCTCCGGCAGCAACAGGTAAAACTCATAAAACATCCGATAGATATCAGGACACTCACCCAACGGCTTGCTGGAACCGCACACGCCCCTGCGCACAAGCATACAAAATACAATTTTTTGAATTTATACGATTTGTATCTTTTTTCAACATGTTAAATTAAGAACTCGTTCTTTTTCTTTTGAGTTCCTGCTTGCGGCGCATCAGTTCTAACATCAATCCTGTATTCCCAAGGCCTTCAGCCTGTTCGATCTGCTGTTGCAAATCAGCGCTGTCGCGCCGTTGCCGTTCCTGACGCAACCAACGGATCAGAGCGTCGCACAGTTGCCGGCCATGTCCCGCTTCTTCATCCATCACAGGCTGCACCTGGGTCAGCAGGCGCACGACATAGGCTCGATCCGCCTCATTTTCGGCGGCGGCGAGCAGTTGTTCCGGCTGACAGGGCTCGGCTTCAGACAACCGCCCCAGCAACTCGACCAACCGATGCGCTGCGGAATCGCGAAAAAAGGCCGCAAGCCCCGCCTCCCGCAGCTCGGCCTGGTATTCCGGATAAAGAATAAAGAAATCAATCAGTTGTTTTTCCTGGTTCGACAACCCAGCCAGCCCGGATGAAGACGGCGCCGCCGCCGACGATGGAGCGGCCGGCGGCGGCGCAACCTTTGCCCCACCCTGAAAATAGCCGGACGAGACCCCCAGTTTTTCGCTGAAATGGGCGATCATCAGCCCCCGCTGCTCCGGGTCGGCCGCCTCGGCGAGCAGCAGTTTCAACTCGCCGACGATCCGATTTTTTCCAGCCAGGGTCAAACCGTGCTCGCGCACCAGGGCGTCAAACGCAAATTCCGGCAAGGGCCGCGCGCCCTCCACCAAGGAGGCAAGGGCCTCGGGTCCCTGCTCGCGGACAAAACTGTCGGGATCGTGCCCGTCGGGCAGCAGAGCCACCCGTCCTTCCACCCGCTCGGCGAGAAAAAAGGGGATACTGCGCATAGCCGCCTTCAATCCGGCGGCGTCGGCGTCAAACAACAGCACCACCTCGTCGGCGTAACTCCGCAGGGAATGGACGTGGGCGCGGGTCAGCGCAGTGCCCAGAGGCGCGACCACGTTGTCGACACCGTGCACCGCCAGCAACAACAGGTCAAAGTTGCCCTCGACCACCAGGGCGCGACGCGACTTGCGGATGGCGTCTTTGTGTTGATGGAGGCCAAAGAGCAGGCGACTCTTGTCAAAAATCGGGCTCTCCGGCGAGTTCATGTACTTGGGCTGCCCTTCGCCGAGGATGCGCCCGCCAAAGGCCACCACCCGCCCGGTCATGTCGCTGATAGGGAACATCACCCGCGAGCGAAAACGATCATAATGTCCGCCGCGTTCCTTGCGCACCGCAAGCCCTGCCTTCTCCACCACCTCCGGCGACAGCCCCTTGGCGACCAACCGATCAAAGAGACAGCTCCAGCTCGCCTGCTCGGGATCGGGAGCAAGGCCGAGCCGGTAGCGGTCGACAATTTCCGCCGGCACGCCCCGTTGCTCCAGGTAGAGGCGGGCGGTTTCCCCCCACTTGGGATGGCGCAGGCACTCCTGATACACAACCGCAGCCGCCTCGTTGGCGGCGTAAAGCTGCTCGCGCTGGCGCAGCTGCGCCTGTTCTGACTCGCTCAGCTGGCGCTCCGGCAGGTCGACCCCGAACTTCTGCGCCACCATCTTCAGGGCCTCGGGGAATTCCATGTGATGAAATTTCATCACAAAGGAAAAGACGTCGCCATGCTCGCCGCAGCCGAAACAGTGGTAAAATTGCCCCTGGGGGTTGACCGAAAACGAAGGGGTTTTTTCATTATGAAACGGACACCGGCCGGTAAAGCGCGTGCCGGCCCGTTTCAGCTCGACGTGCTCGCCAACCACCTGGACGATGTCGGCCGCGTCCCTGACGAGGTTTTTTATCTGTTCACGGGAAGTGGAAATGGACATAACCAACGAAAACACCTACTGGAGATTCACCGCAATACGCGCGAAAACAGCGGCGCGACGCGCTGCCGCAGCTGCAGCTTTTTTTACTATTGTCATTTATGATGCGATTGCACAGAGAGCAACAGTGCCCTCGGCGTCGAGCCCAAGCGGCTAGACGGCCCGACCCGACAGCCAAAACGATTTCGTGACCCCACATTTTCACCCGGACCAAAACCTCCGGGCACGCAGGAGGCCAGGCATGCACGACATGGAAGCAATGCTGTCCCTGGAAATCAAAAAGGAAATTGCGGACCGGTATTTCGGTTTCCGCAAAATGATTGAAGACGACAGCCGCGACTACCATCAACACATCCAGGAGGCCTACCGGCAGTTGGAATGCGAGGTTGGCTTTGATCTGATCCGGCTCTACATCCTGCTGCGGCGGGAACCGCTGATCCATGATTTTTTTCGTCTGACCGGGCTGCGCGATTCCATCTTTCTTGAGCCCTATCTGCTCGACTCGCAGCCGACCCGGCAACGCCTGTTCCGGGGCGAGCGCATCCACGGATTCACCCGCCGTTCTCGATTCCACAATCTGTTCATCGACGTCTACAACCGGCTGCGCACCGGAACCGCAGACTACGCCCAGGCCCTCAAGCGCCTGACCGAGGAAGGCAGGGCCATTGCCGACGAGATCGAGGTGTTTTATCGCAAGAACGACCTGGCTTCGATGATGGGGTTTCTGCGCCGATTGGACGGCGGCGCCCTGGAATCAGGGCCGATGAACGCGACCGTCGCGCCGCTGCGCGACCATTATCTGGAGGACAAAATGCTCATCACCGCCCCCGCTGCGGCCGAGACGCTGTTGCCAATTTTTGCGGTTCTGCCCGAACTGAGATCCTGCAAAAGCGGCCTGGAGGATCTGCTTGACGCCGCCTATGCGGCACAGGGCCAACCCGAGGTCCGCGAGTTCGCCCGGTAAGTCTTCGGCAAAACAGCGCCAGCCAAAAACGATGGAGCGCTTGGATGGAGCCGATTGCCCAGGGCCGCGCCCGGCGCGGCGCAGACTGACCGTTAGAGCCCCACCCAGTAATCCAGCCGCTCCAGATTGTACGCGCACCCGGCATTGCGATCCCAGGCACAAACGCCATGAACGTCCACGCCCTGATGGATCACCGACACCGGCCGGTCCGAAGAAACCACCACCACGATGATGTTGGCGTGTTCGGCGGTGAAACGCAGAGCCGAGTTGTAGCGCGCGCCCCTGGCCAGGTCCTCGCCGGCAAAAGAGCGCCCGTCGAGCAGACAGGCAAAGCCGTGCAAGTGCATGTCCGCCCCAATATGCAGCGCCCCGTCGACTTTGGCCAGGGATTTGGCCATCTTCAGGGTGTGGGGCTTGCGCAGGTTGAGCGGCGGCGACAGGGCCTGCCCTGAGATGTCCACCGGTTCGCGGTTGAGATCGATCACCACCGTGCAGCCGTGTTTGCGCTGCTGGGAATGATTGACCAGACTGACCACGATCTTAAAGAGAAAATAACTCTCGGATCGGTCCAGGTCGGTTTCAAGCAGCAACTCCTCCAACTGCACCAGCTTGGCCTGATAGGTAGTTGAACTGAACCGGCCGTCGGCAAAACTGCACACCTTGTTGCGGTTGATCTTGAGAAAACCCTGCCGGCCGCGAAAATCGGCGCAGAGGGAAAAAGGCGGCAGGCAGTCGCCGCAAACGCCCAGAATGGCGCGGCCGTCGCTGACCAGATGCCGGCCCGATCGCTCCACGGTCAACAGCAATTTGCGCACATGCTTGTAATTCACCAGCTGGGGCCTGACCCCTTCCTGAAATTTCACCAGAAAATCGAGCTGATCCAACATGGACGGATCAACCACCAATAGCCGTCCCTCAGGCCAGGAGCCCTCTTCCTGGGTTTCGGAGATCATCAACACCGCGTCCAGCACCGGATAGATCCGCACCGGGCTGTCCCAGCCAAGCAACTGATTCATTTGATCGATGATGTAGTCCCGCACCGCATGGGTGGCGTATTCCTTGAGGAAATGGCCGGAAATGCCGGTGTAGAGCTCCTGATCGTTGGCCAAATCGTGGGAGAAGCGCCACACCGCGTGCTCCAGCCAGCGCTCGGTCGGCCCGGTGGAGCAGAGGTCGGGGTGATGCTCGGTGAACCACTGCTGAAAAAATACCGAGCCGGAATAGCCGCCGTTGGCGAGCAGGCCGGCCAGGCCAGGGTCCTTGACCGGCAGGATGTCGGCAAATTGCTTGCGGTTCGTGGGGACCTTGTCGTTGTCCCGCCACTTCTGATTGTCGAGGTAGAGGCTCTTGAAAATCGGCTCGTGCCCTTTGAGCAGATTCTGCGGATCACAGAGCAGCATCGGGCTGTCGGGCTGCAGGGCAAAGACGACGGCGGCGCGACTGGCGCCGGAAAAGTGAGAGAGCCCGTCGCTCAAACCGTTGAGGATGTCGCTGACACAGCGACGGACAAAGGAATACTGGGTCTGATTGATCATAGGGACACAAGGGGCAGAGAGTTGTCGGCCGCAAACGTCTTTCCCGAGCTGCAAACGGGACGAGTCAAGAGCGACAGGGTACAGACGGCGGCGCAGGCCGTCAAGACGATTCCCTGGTCAGCAGGCTCGGCCCAGCGTGCGCGACCGCTTTGCACGCATCCCTGTCCCAGGAAAAAAAACTTGGCCGATGGGCGATTCCCGCCTATCATGGCGGCAACACGCCGGACGCCTTCGCCGCCTGCACCGCAAACCCGTTCGAAGGCCGCCGCCCCACGCCCACCTCAGCGCAACGGAGATCCCATGGAAGACCTGCTGGCCGAAGAACTGGTCAACATCATCAAAAAAAACAAGCCCTCGGATTTCGAAGAAGCCTTTGAACGCGCCTTTGAGCTGACCAAGGCCTATGCCGGATCGGCGAACGCCCAGGCATCGGCCATCCCCTTTGTCTTTGAAAAGGTGTTTGAACTGTTCGTCACCGGCAAGACCAAGTCCTGAGCCCCTGGCTGCAGCCCGCCCCGCCCTATTTGGTGCCGAAGATCTTGTCGCCGGCGTCGCCCAGCCCCGGCAGGATGTATCCGTCCTCGTTCAGGCGTTCGTCGACCGCGGCCACATAGATGTCGACGTCCGGATGGGCCTGGCTCAATCTTTCAATGCCTTCAGGCGCGGCCACCAGAAAAATGCCGATGATGTCTTGGCATCCCGCTTTTTTCAGCATGTCGATGGTGGCAATCAAGGTGCCGCCGGTGGCCAGCATGGGGTCAAGGATCATCGCCTTGCGTTGGCGGATGTCCTGCACCAGTTTCTCGAAATAGGTCACCGGTTGCAGGGTTTTCTCGTCGCGATACAGGCCCACCACCGACACTTTGGCGCTGGGCAGGGCTTTGAGCACACCGTCCATCATCCCCAGTCCGGCACGGAGAATGGGCACAATGGTGATTTTTTTGCCCTTGATCCGGTCGACCGCCGTCGGCCCGGACCAGGTTTCGATGGTCACCTTCTCGGTGGGCAGGTTGCGGGTGGCCTCATACGCCAGCAGCATGCCCACTTCGGCGGCCAATTCCCGAAAGTCCTTGGTGGAGATCTCCTTCTCGCGAAGGAGTCCCAGTTTATGACGAACCAGCGGGTGGGAAATTTCATGCACAGCCATGGGGTGTCCTCCTGAGAATGTAACAAATGGTGGGGCGTTGGCGGGTCGAATGATCGGTTAACGTGTTTGCCCCGGGTTCTCCCTTTCCGCCGCCGCCAACCAGCGCTGGAGCTGCTGCAGATCGGCCCAGACGGCCTGTTTCATGCCCGGTTGCGCCAGGAGAAGTTGGGGATGGAAAGTAACCATGACCGGGACGCTCTCGCCTGCGGCGTTGCTGCAGCCAGAGCGATGCATTCGTCCGCGCAGGCGTGAGGCCGGTTCAACGGCCCCAAGCACGGCTCGGGCCGCCGTATCGCCCATGGCCAGAATAACCTGCGGCCGCACCAAGGCGATCTCTCGGCGCAGATGTCCCTGGCAGGCCTGCACGCTCTCTGCGGTCGGCGCTTGGTCGCCTAAAGGGCAGCATTTGACGGCGTTGGTCACATAGACGTCTTCAGGCGCCAGCCCCATCGCCCGCACCATGTTCCCCAGCATGGCGTCTTCCGCCACCCCGAACAGGGTGGTCGCCGCGAAATCCGGTTCCTGCCGAGAAAAATCGCCGACAATCAAGAGGCGGGCGCCAGCGACACCGCGGCCCGTCACCAAGCCCCGACGCGCCGAAGCTAGCGGACAGAGACTGCATTCGGCGAGATCGCGCTGCAGCAACGAAAGTTGGTCCGAACTGGGCACAGTTGGCTGCGTAGCCTTCACCGTGGCCGGTTTTCTCGCTTGCGGCGCAGCGACAACCGGTGACGGGCGACGGCGCGCAACCGGCGGGGCTCGCTTTGCGCTTAAAAATTCGCGCAGGCCAGGCGTCAGCGGATACTGCTGGATGCCCAGCTGCTGATGCAGGCGCAAACTGGCGCGGAGACCGGCGGCCAGAGCCAGAACCGAGGCCCGGTCCGGCAGGGCCGACGATTCTGGTTCGCGACCGGCGGCGTCCACCATGTTTTCAGCTGACAAGGCCAGCTCCCGTGGGTATGCTCACAGGCACACCGGCTGCGGATTGCGGCCGGCAGATTGCAGGAAAAACGGGCGTCATTGTTTTTTCTTGGCTCCCTCGAACTCAAACACGGTTTCATTCTTTTTCAACAATCCGTGTTTTTTGCGCGCCACCTCTTCAAGGTAGGCGTCGTCGGACTGCAACCGCTTGATGTCTCCGGAAAGTTCGACATTTTTGGTCTCAAGCCGGGCGTTCTCCTCGGTCAGCGCGGCGATTTCCCGCTGCAATTTGCGGTAGTGAAAAAAACCGCGACCAGGGGCAAAGAAAACCCACAGCAGAAACAGCAGCGCCACGACCACGCCGAGCGTCCACAACACCTTGCCGTCGTGCCGGTTGCCCTCCTGTCCTTTACGTATCGCCATACACTCCCAACCCGTTCTCACACTCAACTTCGATAACCATGGACCTCCTCACCCAAAAATGCCTGGTCAGCGCCTGTCTCACAGGGCTATGCACTCGATACGACGGCCAGAGCAAGGCCAATGCCGACTGCCTGCGCCGGCTGGCGCACTGTCCCCACTGGATTCCGGTCTGCCCCGAACAGCTCGGCGGCCTACCCACCCCAAGGCCCGCCGCCCGCTTGGTCGGCGGCGACGGCCACGACGTGCTCGCCGGCAAGGCGCAGGTGATTGACCTTTTGGGCAACGATCTGTCCGCCGCGTTCATCCAAGGGGCGCGGATGGTGCTGGACATTGCCCGGATGCAGCGCATCACGCTCTGCCTGCTGAAATCCGGCAGCCCTTCCTGCGGCCTGGAACCGCTGGCCGGGGTCACCGCAGCCCTGCTGCGCGCCCACGACATCGCGGTGATTTCCTTCTGATGCGGCGGGCCGGCGCAACACCCAGCGCCGGGATCAAGACGCGCCTCCCTCGTTGCTGGGCGCTACCGCATGCGTTGCCTTGTCCAAACCGAGCATCCCGATCAGCAAAATGCCTGATTCATAGAGCAGATACAGGGGCAAGCCCATCAGCCCCATGTTGACCAGATCCGGGGTTGGAGTGAGCAAGGCCGCCAGAATGGCAATCACCAGCACCGCATAGCGCCGATTGCGGGCAAAGGCGGCGCGTGAAACCGCCCCCACTTGGGCGCTGAACACCATGAACACCGGCAGTTCAAACACCAGGCCAAAACCAAGGATGAACAGGGTCACAAAATTGACGAACCGAGTGATGGAAATCACCGCCTGCAGATCCTGCGATTGAAAACCGAGCAAAAACTTGATGCCCAAGGGCAGGGTCAGCATATAACAAAAAATCGTGCCGCTGTAAAAAAGGAAGCAGGTGGCGGCCACAAACCAGAACAGCTTCTTGCCGATGACGCCGAAGGGCTTGCCCAGCGCCTTCCACAGCACATGCATGCACAGAGGCATAAGCACGTACAAGGCACCGAAAAAAGCCATCTTGACGTGGGCCAGAAAAGGCCCGGCCACCGAAAAAAAGTAGAGTTTTTCCCCCAGATGGGCCTGAAAAACCGAGAGCATCCGACCGGAGAGGAAAAAGATGGACAGGGTCAGAGCTGCAATCGCCATCCCCAGCAATTTGAGGGAACGGCCCAGTTCAAGAAGAAAAATTGCAAACAATTTCAGCGGCTCGGCCATACGTTCAAGGGAAACGGACTCGGTTGTTTAACATCGGACGGAAACGGGAAAAAAGTAGCAAAACAGAAGGATAAAAGCAATTGAATACCCGTTGCGTTTCCCGGGACGCCGTGATAAAAGCGGGTGGAACCGGCGAACGTCCGGCGTCTTAGCCCGCATTTTCCACGCTCTTTCAACCCCCACGTGCACCGTCATGCTTGAATTACGCTTTGTCAGGGAAAACCTGGAACTGGTTCGCAGAAAATCTCTCCTTCGCGGCGTTGACCCGCAACTCATCGACCGTTTTGCCGAGACCGACTACCGCAGGCTTGCAGCCCTGGCCGAAGTCGAATCGCTGAAAAACCGCCGCAACACGGTCTCCAAAACCATTGCCGGACTCAAGCAATCAGGCCAAAACGACGCTGCCGAGCCCCTGATCCTGGAGATGCGCGAGGTTTCCGACCGAATCAAGGACCTCGACGCCGGGCTGGCGGCAATTGAAGAAGAGTTGCAGGACGTGGTCATGTCCATCCCCAACCTCTGCGACGATTCCGTGCCCGAGGGTCGAACCGAGCAGGACAATGTCGAGATCAAACGCTGGGGCGACGTTCCGGCCTTTTCCTTCCAGCCCCTGCCCCATTGGGAGATCGGCGAAAAGCTCGGCATTCTCGACTTCGACACCGCCGCCCGGCTCGCCGGCGCCCGCTTTTCGTTGCTGAAAGGGTTCGGCTGCAAACTGTCGCGGGCCCTGGTCAATTTTTTCCTCGATCTCCACACCCAGCGCCACGGCTACACCGAGGTGCTGCCGCCGTTCATGGTCAACTCCAAAGCCATGACCGGCACCGGCCAGCTGCCGAAATTCAAGGAAGACCTGTTTAAAATTGAGGGCTGGGATCTGTGGCTGATTCCGACCGCCGAGGTGCCGGTCACTAATATCCACGCCGGCGAAACCCTCGACGGCGACGATCTGCCGGTGAAATACACCGCCTACACCCCCTGCTTCCGCTCAGAAGCCGGATCCTACGGCAAGGACACCCGGGGTCTCATCCGCCAGCATCAGTTCGAGAAGGTGGAGTTGGTCAAATTCACCCATCCGGACAACTCCTGGGATGAACTAGAAGGGCTGCTTGGCGACGCCGAAGCGGCGCTGCAACTGCTGGAGCTGCCCTACCGGGTCATCAGCCTCTGCGCCGGCGACCTGGGCTTTTCCTCGGCCAAGACCTACGACATCGAGGTCTGGCTGCCGGGGCAGAACACCTACCGCGAGATCTCTTCCTGCTCCAATTTCCTCGATTTCCAGGCGCGGCGGGCCGGCATTCGCTATCGCCCCAAGGGCGAGAAAAAAAGCCGCCTGGTCCACACCCTCAACGGTTCGGGCTTGGCCGTGGGCCGCACCTTGCTTGCCATCCTGGAAAATTACCAGCAGGCCGACGGCACGGTGCGGTTGCCCAAGGTGCTCGAACCCTATTTCGCAGCCCGCTTTTAACCGCTGACTCACCGCAGGCCGCGCCGGACTGGCGCTGTCTGCGGTTTGTTCGTTCGTCGCCCTCCCTGGTTCAACCCTGCAATCGGGTCGGTTGCTCCAGGGCCAGCTCAATCAAACGATCCAGCAGGGCGGCAAAGGGAATCCCCGCTTCGGCGGCGGCCTGGGGCAGGAGGCTGGTGGGCGTCATGCCGGGGATGGTGTTGGTTTCCAACAGATACAGCTCATCGCCGCTCAGGATCATGTCGGTGCGACTGTAGCCGCGCAACTGCAGGCTGCGATGGGCCGCAACCGCGTAGGCCTGGGCCTTTTGCCGCACCTGGTCGTCGACCGGCGCCGGACAGATCTCCTTGCTGGCCCCCGGTTGGTATTTAGCCTCGTAGTCGAAGAACTCGTAACGCGCGTCCGGGATGATTTCGATCAACGGCAGGGCCGTCACCTGGTCATTGCCAATCACCCCCACGGTCAACTCCCGCCCCTTGACGTAGGCCTCGACCATCACCTCGCTGTCGTGACGCAGGGCCAGCCGCAGCGCCGCCGGCAACTGCTCGACCCGGCGCACAATCGACATGCCGATCGAAGATCCCTGCCGCACCGGCTTGACCACGCAGGGCAGCCCAACCTCGGCAACGATGCGGCCGGTGTCGACCAGATCGCCCGACTCGGCCATCACCCAGGACGCCACCGGCAGACCATGGAGTTTGTACAGGGTTTTGGCCAGGTTCTTGTCCATGGCCAGGGCGCTGCCGAGCACGCCGGCACCCTGATAGGGGATGCCGAGCAGGTCAAGGAACCCCTGGATGGTGCCGTCTTCGCCGTTGACCCCGTGCAGCAGCAAAAATGCGGCGTCGATGTGCGCGGCGTCGGCGGCAATCCGAGCCAGATCGGTTGCCGGATCGTACCGAACCACCTCGTACTTGCTCGGGTCGAGCGCCTGCTCCACTCCGGCTGCGCCGCGCAGCGACACCTCTCGTTCATCTGATGTCCCGCCGGCAATCAATGCCAATCGAATCTTCGCCATGATCGACCTCCCGTTCAATGCGCATGGTTTTCCGCCCGTCAAAACAGCCGGCGACCATGTTACCATCACGACAGAGAAAAACAATCAAAAGGGGCGGCAGTGCTCCGTTGGAGCGCAGACGCGATCACGGCCGGGGCGACCAAGCCTGCCTGCCGCGAACGAAAAAATGCCTGAGATTCAATTATATGATTTGACATGTATCGACTAAACGGATAATTTGCGCCGTTTATAAACACACTCTTACTAATGGCTCCGGCCAACACCAAAGGAAGTGATGCAATTATGATCGAAGTAGATGTCAGAGGTGACCTTGAATACGCGATCAGGCAGTTAAAGAAAAAACTGCAGATTGACGGTATTAAACGAGAGCTGAAGCGGCGTGAGTATTATGAAAAACCCAGCGTCAAAAAACGCCGCAAAGCAGCTGAGGCCCTGCGTAAACTTCGTAAGTTCAACCGGATGAGAAGTCGGGTTTGAACTGATTGCCCCGGCGGCCCACCGTCGGGGCTTTTTTTATCGCCACGCGCCCCACGCCCCTGCAACTCGCCGAACATCTTGAACATCTGCAGCATTTCCTGCAATATCTGACCATCCAACGACGGCTCGCCGCAAACACCGTTGCCGCCTACGGCGCTGACCTGCACTCGTTTTTTCGCTTCATTGCCCGATCAGAAACCGAGGCGGCGGAGATCGACAAGGAACAGGTCCAGCAATTTTTCCAGTTCTGCCGCCAGCGCCGCATCAGCGCCCGCTCCAACGCCCGACGATTGGCCGCTCTGCGCGCCTATTTCCTCTTCCTCCAAGAACGCGCCCTGCTGGTCGTCAATCCGCTGGCAGACATCGACGCGCCCAAAATCGGCCGCACCCTGCCCAAGGTCCTGAGCGTGGCCGAGGTTGACGCCCTGCTGGCCATTCCCGCAGCCGCAACGCCCCTCACCCTGCGCAATCACGCCATGCTCCACCTGCTCTACGCCTCGGGACTGCGTGTCTCCGAACTGGTCAGTCTGCCGGTCAACGGCTGCAATCTGCGCAACGGCCATCTGCGCATCCTCGGCAAAGGCGACAAGGAACGGGTCGTCCCCTTCTCAGCCGCCGCCGGCGCGGTGATTGCCGACTATCTCGAACGGGCGCGACCGCTGCTCCTCAAGGGCAAATCCAGCCCGCTGCTTTTTTGCTCCAACCGCGGCGCGGCCATGACCCGCAACCGCTTCTGGCAGATCATCCGGGAGACGGCCCAGCGCGTCGGCATCAGCAGGGAGATCAGCCCGCACATGCTGCGCCACTCCTTTGCCACCCATCTATTGGCGGGCGGGGCCGACCTCCGCGCCGTGCAGATGATGCTTGGCCACACCGACATCGCCA
>NZ_JAVBXR010000020.1 GCF_030824455.1 Desulfobulbus sp. | reverse complement strand
CCGGCAGCCCCGCCGCAGCCTTCGGCGCCGCCTGAGCCCACACCTCCGCCGCCCAAGGAAAAGGCGCCTGCTCCCCCGGAAACCGTCGCACCTGAACCGGTGGAGACAAAAAATCCGATTTCGCTGGCCCCGGATAAACGTAAAATCAAAAAATCCCAGGACACCCGGCTGGAAGAAGAAAAAGTCAAAGAACGCGAGCAAGAGGAACGCAAGCAGGAAGAGCGCGAACTACAGAAAAAGATCGAAGAGCGCAAGCGCGAAGCCGAACAGCGCAAGCAGGATGAACAGGAATTAGAAAAGAAGATTGAAGAACGCAAGCGTGAAGCCGAGCAGCGAAAGAATGAAGCGCGCGAATTAGAGAAAAAGATCGAAGAGCGCAAGCGCGAAGATGAACGCAAAAAAGCGCTCGCCCAGGCCAGACTTGATCAGATTCGCGCTGAAAACGAAGCTCGGGAGGCGGCGGCCGAAGCAAGAGAACTGGCTTCGCAGGCCAATGCGGCCTCTGCCGCCTTGGCGGCCACCCGCGCTGACGCCGCGAGTAAAGCGCAGGCCATGCAGAATGCCGCCACTGGCACCACCAGCGGTCGGGGAGCAGCGCGCGGCATTGTCGCCCAAACCTACGGCAAGACGGCGGCGGCTCGCATCAAGGAATTCTGGCAACTGCCCGACACGCGCAGTTGGGACAATAGTTTGTCCGCCAATGTCGTGATCACCGTCAACAAAAAAGGCGAAGTGGTCAGCATCAAATTTGAACGTCGATCAGGCGACCCGTTGTTTGACCAGCTGGTCGAGAAGACGATCAACAAAGCGGTGCCGATGCCGCCCTTCCCCGCTCTGATGCCGGAAGAGACCACCGAAGTGCCGTGTAATTTTAATGTTCGTGAACTTGGCAAGCTGCAATAGATTGTGTATAGAATCCATTGCATCCTGCTTAAGAATACTACAAATACCCCACACCACTATGAAGCGTAGACACACTCTCTCAATGGTTATGGCCTTGGCGGTTGGTTTGTTGCATTGTTTTTTCATGCAGGATCTCCAAGCGGAAGAACGAACCTACTACGACATCAGCGCCTCCGATGTCCGCAAAATCATGATTGCCGTGCCGAATTTTTCCAGCAGCGGCGGCAACCAGGGCGCCTCGGTCGCTCAATTGCTGACCAAGGGTTTGGAATTGCACTCTTTCGTCGGCGTTATTGATTCGAGCCGCTACGGCGGGGGCAAAGATGCGGACTGGAAATCCCTGGGCGCCGATTATGTGGTCATGGGGCAAGTGGGCAGCGATCCAGCGGGCATAGTGGTTGAAGGCCAGATTCTTGACGTCGCCAGCAACAAACAGCTGGCCGGGCGCCGCTTCAAGGGGTCAGCCGCGCAACTCGAAGACATGACCTTGCGTCTCTGCGACAGCCTGATCGAGGATTTCACAGGAGAAAAAGGGGTCGCCAGAACCCGTATAGCCTACATATCCGACAGCACCGGTCGCAAGGAGGTCTATGTTTCCGATATCCTGGGACGCCATCCGCGCCAGGTGACCCGACATCGGGCTCTCTGCGTTTCCCCCCGCTTCACTCCGGACGGCAATTTCCTCGCCTATTCCACCTATCATAACGGCAATCAAGATCTCTACATCACCGATCTGCGCCAGGACTCGTCCACCAACGCCCTTTCCCGACGCAAAGGGTTGAATTTGGCTCCGACCTTTTCCCCCGACGGCCGGAACATAGTCCTTACCTTGAGCAAGGCCGGGAATCCCGATCTGTACACCATGGATCGACAGGGCAATATTGGCCAACAATTGACCTCCGGCGCCGGCATCAACGTGTCCGCCACCTATTCTCCTGACGGACAATCGCTCGCCTTTGTCTCCGACCGAAGCGGCAAACCCAATGTGTATGTGATGAGCGCAGGCGGGGGGCAGGCAAAACGACTGACCTTTAAATGCTCGGAAAACAGCGAACCCGCTTGGTCGCCCAAGGGCGATGAAATCGCCTTCACCGGTTTGCAAGGCGGAGCGTATCAACTCTTTGTAATGGACCGGAGCGGCGGCAACGTGCGCCAATTAAGCACCGGCGGCGGCAGTTACGAATCGCCGACCTGGTCGCCCGACGGCCGCCTGCTTGCGGTGGCCCGGAAAGGCGGTAGCCGTTCCGAACTCTGCGTGGTGAGCAAAAACGGCAAAGACGTGCGCGTTCTGTTCACCATGAAGGGCAATCAATCCTACCCGCAGTGGTCCGGTCGTTTGCCTTGAGGCTGTTGTGTAATCGGGCTTGGGGATGAACGCGGAAAACCACGCAGCCTTGTACAATTTACGTTTTTTGTCGTTCTTTGAGAGTAAGGGAGTCTACTTGTATGAAAACCATTAGAAATATCGCAGTGGCCGGTTGCTCGCTCCTGTTGCTGACGCAGTGCGCCTCCCAGGACGAGGTGCAAAATATGCAGTACCAACTTCGGGCGGTGAATCAAAAGCTCGAAGACGTCAAAAGCAACACTGTCAACCAGATGCAAAAAAAGCAGGCCAGTTCGGTGAGCAAAATTGATCAGGTGGAGGATGAAACCTCGCGCATCCGATCAAGCATCGAGGAAAACACCAATCAAACCAATCAGTTCCGAGAGCACGTCAACAAGAATATGTCGACCCTGCAGTCATCTGTCGACACCTTGCGAACCGATCAGGACGCCAAGATTTCCGAACTCAATCAAAAAGTGGCGGTTCTTGAGGAGAAAATCTCTCTGATCAGCGAAAATTTCACAAAAATTCAACAAGATCGCATCAAGGAAGCTGAAGGACGGGCGCAAGCGGCCGCGCAGAAGGCTGAGGCGGCTAAACAGCGGGCTGCGTCCGCCGCCACGCCGGCCATCACGCCTATCCCGCCGGCTTCGGCCACACCTTCTGCATCTGCAGCAACACCTGCCAGCGTGGTCAAAGTCGGTCCTGGCTCCAAAAAAACCAAGGTAACCGGCACGCCCGGCGCCACGGAAACAGCGACAACCAAAAAATCGCCGGAACCGACGGCCGCCGTCCCAACGACGACGCCGGCGCCGGTGCCCGCTGCAAAGACCGCTGCCGCGACATCTTCGGCATCTCCTGCCGCCGCAGCTGCAACAGGGGCGGACAAGGAAAAAACTGCCGCCGCGCCGGCCGCTTCTTCATCTGATCCTTTTTCCCAGGGCATGAACCAGTACAAAGGGAAAAGCTATAAAGACGCGTACAAGTCCTTTGACCAATCACTCTCCGCAAATCCCAACGGGCCGCAGGCCGCCAAAACCCTCTACTACATGGGCGAGTGCCTGTACAATCAAGGCGAATACGACTTGGCCATTCTTGATTATCAAAAAGTCATTTCCAATCACGGCAAAGACGCCCTGACCCCAAGCGCGCTGCTCAAGCAAGGCATGTCCTTTGAAAAACTGACCGATCATGAAACCGCAAAAATTATCTACAAAAAATTAATCAGCGACCATGGCGGCAGTTCCGAGGCATCCCAGGCCAAGGAGCGACTCGGTAAACTGTAAGAGCGACCTTCGTTGGCTGGGATAAAGAAACAGCGACTCGATCTGTTGCTCGTTGAGCGGGATCTGGCTGACGATGTTGAACAGGCCCGCCGTTTGATCGGTGCAGGATGCGTGCTGGTTGACGGTCATCTGTGCGACAAGGCGGGCAGGTTGGCGCCGTTGAGCGTCCGAATTGCCATCAAGGGCGGCAAACGCTACGTCAGTCGCGGCGGCGACAAGTTGGAAACCGGACTGCACGGTTTGCACGTTGACCCCAAAGATTGCGTGTGCGCCGATATCGGCAGTTCCACCGGAGGCTTTACCGACTGTCTGCTCCAGCATGGGGCGCGTCGGGTGTACTGTGTGGACGTGGGCTACGGTCTCTTAGACTGGAAGCTGCGACAGGATGAACGCGTTGTTGTGCTTGAGCGCACCAACGCCCGCTATGTAACGACGGCACATATTCCCGAATCCCTTGATCTGGCCGTGATCGACGCCTCGTTTATCTCGCTGCAGCCTCTTCTTCCTCCCCTCTTGCCTCTTTTCCAACACGCTGTTCGCATCCTGGCGCTGGTCAAGCCGCAGTTTCAACTGCCCCGGGAGTTGGTGGGGCCTGGGGGCATTGTCAGTGACGCAGCCCTGCACCAGCATGCACTGGCCATGGTGCGTCAATTTGGCCAAGATTTGGGTCTGCAGTGTGAGCGCGTTGTCGCCTCAGCCGTTCGCGGAACAAAAGGGAATCAGGAATTTTTTATGTTGTTGACCAATGCTTCCGATGCTAGGGAGAATGTCACTGAAATTTTGCATCAAGGAGATCGTGATGACGTTGCGACCGTTGACTAAAACCATCCCGCTGGGTTTGCTGGCTTCCGCCTTTGCTCTGACCACTGCCTTTGCCGGCGAATACATGAGCGTGATTAAAGACGGGGTGAATCTGCGTTCCGGCCCTGACGCCAAATCGGAAATCCTGTTCGAACTTCCCGCCGGCTATCCGCTGGAAGTGCTCGGCAAGGAAGGACAATGGCTCAAGGTGAGCGATTACGAAGGAGACAAAGGCTATATTACAGCTTCCTTAGTCAGCACGACGCCCTCGGTCATTGTGAAAGTCAAGGAATGCAAAATCCGCAGCGGCCCTAGCACCAATGATCCGGTGGTTGGCAGCGGCGTCAAGGATGTTATTTTCAAAAAAGAGGAACAAAAGGGCGAATGGGTGAAAATATCGCACCCTGACCTCACCGGTTGGGTGCATAAAGATCTTGTCTGGCCCTGATCGTTTGCGCCCTACGGCGGACGATCTCACCGATTGCTCCGGAAAAATCAACCGGCAGCCGCACCTCCTGTCCCGCCTTGTTCTGGAACAAGAGATACTGCTGCCGGTGCCCGAACAGAAAGAGATCTCGGGTAACCTCCACATCCCTCCGGCAATATTCCGCTAATTTTCCCAGATCCCCTTGTTGAAACCAGCGAAGGGCGTCCAGTCCGTCGCCGCTTTTTTTCACTTGCAGAGTTTTCTCCGCCAACCGGTCCAGGCTAAGCCTGTATCCCAACTGGTTGGTGATCACCTCAAGGATGTCGAACGACGGCAGCAGCGCAAGATCCCGATCCGTATAGGCCGACAACACTTTGTTGTCGAAGCGTTTGTTGTTGAATCCCACCACCAAGTCCAAGGCAAACAAGCGTTCAATCATGTCGGGAACGGTTTCTTCGGTGTAGGTGGTGCATTGACGCCCATTGTTCTCGTAGAGCACGGCAACGCTCACCCGCATCAAATCCGCCCTGTGCCAACCGCCGACCTCCTGAGCCGATTTCTGCGTCTCCACGTCAAAGACGCCGAATTTTTGCGGCAGCTCAACAGGGCGAGGCGGCCGAACACTGCGCGCAGGCGCGGATGCCGCAACAACCCTTTTTGGCTCCTCCACCAACCTGCCCTGTTGCGGCGTCAGCAATTGCTCCAGCAGATACAGACAGGCCTGCTTGTCAAGAGGTCGATTGCCCGAACCGCATTGGGGAGAGTGAACGCAGGACGGACATCCCAGGTCGCAAGGGCAATCTGCCACGACCTGTCGGGTCTGTTCCAGAAGTTGGGAAACAAGGGTGAAGGCCTTTGCCGTCAAGCCCATGCCGCCCGCGTAGCCGTCGTACACAAACACTGCCGGTCCGGCGACCTGATCGTGTCGCGGATGGGAGATGCCCCCCAAGTCATTGCGGTCGCACAGCACCAACAGCGGCATCAGACCGATCATCGCATGTTCCATGGCGTGAATGCCGCCCATGAAATGCAGTCGAGCTGCCTCGGTCTGCGATTGCAACCACAGCGGAATCTCAAGCCAGAATCCTTCGGTCTCAAAGATCTGCGGCGGCAGGTCAAGGGTAATCCGGTTGATGACGCGCATGCTGCCGTGGGCAATCCTCTGGTACCCGGTTATGCGTTCAGTCACCCTCAGGTCGCCGAAATGGACGTGGGCTGCGCCGCACCGAACGCTGTTGCGCACAGCCAGAATGTGCGTGGTCTTCTCGGTCAGCACCCGGGTGAAATAGGCGGGTTTGACTTCTGTTGCCAAAATCTCCCGTCCTTCCATATCCAGACTGTCGATATGATAGGTGTGGCCCATGTGCAGATAGACGGCCCCTGGATGACATTCGCGCAGAGCCCGATGAGCGTCGATTTCCCCCAGCAGCCTTCGAGAAGGTTGCGCAAAGATGGACAAGGTTGCGCCGCCGCCGCGAAGATTGACGTGCCGTTGCGGATAGGTTTGGGGCGAGAACCAAACTGCACCGTCCGCTGACTGCAGCAATTTGCCGTCCCTGGTTAGGCGTTCGAGCAGCGCAACCGCCTCCGGGGTTTGCACCAATGAATCAGCGGCGGTCAGCGGAAGTTCGGCGGCGGCGCACACCAGTTGCGGGCCGGCCAGCGCTGGATTATCCGGATTCATCGTCACCGGCTCCACTGGACGGCTGAAAAAGTCCTCGGGACGGCGCATGAAATGCTGGTCTAGGGCATCCTCATGGCCGATGAGCACCACCAACGATTCCTGCTGTTGTCTGCCAACCCGGCCGGCTCGCTGCCAGGTCGCCATCATCGATCCCGGATAGCCAACCAGGATGCAGCCATCGAGGTTGCCGACATCAATCCCTAATTCCAACGCCGAGGTCGAGACCACGCCCATCAGGCTGCCGTCGACCAGGCGGTCTTCAATGCCTCGGCGCTCCTCAGGGAGAAAACCGGAGCGATAGGAGGCGACCAGCCCCTTGCGGTCTTTTAACCGAGCTTCGGTCCAGATGGCGATCAGTTCCGTCATCTTGCGCGACTGGCAGTAGACAATAGTGCGCAGGCCCCGAACCACCGCGGCTTCCAGCAATTGGGCGGCGCTCGACGCGGCGCTGTCAAGCGGATTGAGCAGCACGATGTTGCGGGCCGCCCTGCCCGCCCCGGTTTGGGTGATCGCACGCACCGGGGCGTCGATCAGCTGTCGGGCATGTTCCTCGGGGTTGCCGATGGTGGCGGACGCCAGGATAAAGGTCGGCTGCGATCCGTACAGGGTGCAGATGCGTTTGAGCCGTCGCAACACCCAGGCCACATGAGAGCCGAAGACGCCCCGATAGGTGTGGACCTCGTCAATCACCACATAATCCAGGCTGCTCCACAAATGCGCCCACCGGTCGTGGTAGGGCAACATCGACAGGTGCAGCATGTCCGGGTTGGTGATCAGAATAGGCGGGAGCAAATCACGGATTTTTTTGCGACGATAACTGGTGACGTCCCCGTCGTAGACCGCAGCCGGGGGCAGATCGCCCCGGAGCGGCGCGGGAAGAAGCCGCCAGATTTTTTCTATGGTTTTCAGCTGATCCTGGGCCAGGGCTTTCAGCGGAAACAGATAGAGGGCTTTGGCAACCGGATTTTTGAGATAATTCTCCATCACCGGCAAGGTGTAAATCAGGCTCTTGCCCGAGGCGGTCGGCGTAGCGACCACGGTGTGGTTGCCGGCAAGAATCTGGGTTATGGCCGCATGCTGATGCGCGTACAGCTCAGACACGCCCATATCCCTGAGCAGCTGCTGAAGTTCGGGCGCCAGGAGGTCAGGCCTGGCCGTAATGGCCTCCGTGGCTGCAAGCATGCGGTGCGCCACGACCTGCGGTCCGAATTTGCCTGAGCTTTTTAAGGCGGCCAGGTATTCCGCCACTGTTCCCCGTTCCGGTCCCATTACACCTGCGCCCGGCGCACTATGCGTCATTGGTTAAAAAAATCTTTACTATCCGCCGCTGAAAATGTATTTGACCGTGTTGTAGTTCGTTTCCGGATTTGCCCCGCATGTCGTGCTTCCCTCTTTCCAGAAAGACCTACATCCCCCTTGCGCCAGCGACGCGGCTTTATTGTCGCCGCCCTGTCGGGCAAGGCGGCTCAACCAAGAGAAAACAACGCGCAACTCTGTACAGGAAACACCCGCAATGACCACAATCGCGACCCTTGGGCCGGAACACTCTCTTTCATGGCAGGCCGCCGCTCAATACGACGGCAAGGCGAACATTCAGTTGTATCCGCACGTCAAGGCCCTGCTCGACGCCTTTGCCGCAGGCGAGGCCGACTACGCCGTGCTGCCGGTGTATAATACCCGCGAAGGCGAAAAGAAACAGTATTTCCGCTTTTTTGATCAGATCAAGGCTGGGTATTGGGTCGATAACGTCATCCTGCACTCCAATCTCTCCTTGGGCGTGTTTGCCGAAGACGAGACGCTCGAAAGCCTGCGAATGCTGGTGGGCAAACGCGAGGTTTTTAACCAGTGCGAGGAATTCATTGAAAACCAGCTGCCCGGCGTCACAGAGATGAGCGTGCAGGACATTGGTCAGGTCATAGAGGAACTCAGGGCCGCCGGGCCGACCAGCGGCAAGGCGGTGATCGACAACGCCGAAACGCTCACCGCTCACGGCCTGCGCATCATTGAACGCGAAGTGGCGCCGCACAACCGCACCCGCTATGCGGTCCTTGGCCGCGCCCTGGCCCCTGCGACCGGATACGACGCCACCACCCTGATCACCGAACCCCTTGACGACCGGGTGGGCATCCTGGTGGACATTTTGAACGAGTTCTCCCGACGCGGCATCAACATCGTCGACATGCGCTCGGAAAACGACATCAAAACCCAAAAACTGCGGATCTACCTGGAGGCGGAAGGCCACATCCACAACGACATCATGGCCAGCGCCATTGCCCACATCGAATCGCGGGTCATCCAGCAGCAGGGCATGATCCGCCTTCTGGGCAGTTTTCCCAGGGTCGACATGCGGACCAAGCACATTAAATCTTTTGGCTTCATCGGCACCGGCGCCATGAGCAAATGGTTTGCCGACCGGCTGGCCAGCGAAGGCTACGAGGTGCTTATGACCGGTCGCACCACCACGCTCCGCCCCGAACAGATGATTGATCGGGTTGATGTGGTGGTGATCTGCGTGCCGATTTCGGTCACCTCGGCCACTGTCCGCCAGTACGGCCCCCTGCTGGGCGCAGGCAAAGCGCTGATACTGCTGGCCGGCGAGTCCGAAGAAACCATCAAAAGCGCCCTTGAGACCACCAACGAAGAGGTTGAGGTGATGTTGGTGCATAATCTTTGGGGCCCCCAGGCCGCAACCATGAAGGACAAGAACGCCATTGTGGTGCGCACCTCGCGCAGCGGCATGTTCTGCAGCGAATTCGAGGCGTTTCTCTACAAACACGGCGCCGACATTTACCACGACTCGCCTTCTAAACACGACCTGCTCATGGGCATCGGCCAAAAACTGCCAACTGTTATTTCCGTGGCGCTGGCCATGACCCTGAACGAAAACGACATTACCAGCGACGACATCGCCAGCCACTGCACCCTGACCTCGCTTTACCCCATTCTGGCCATGTCGCGGGTTCATTCGCAAAACCCCCGAACCTACGCGGAAATCATGGCCACCTCAGGCGACAGCCGCAAGATTGTCAGCGATTTTGCCAAAAATTTGGCCACGGTCGTCCGGATGGCGGACGCCGCCACCATCCCCGGCCTCTGCACTCTGATCGACGAAAATGCCGAGCACCTGACCGAAACCTTTCTTCAGGCCAGGATGCGACAGGCCAAAGCAGTCGACGAAGTCCTTGGGCGGATGATTTGAGCGCTGTTGGTTGACCGTTTCCAGCCCAATGGTTACTCTACCCGCATGAATAACAATCGTAAGAAAAACCTGTTGCTGCTGGCGCTCTTTGCCCTATGGTGCGCCGTTCTTCTTCTCCGGCCGGTTTCCCGTTCCGGCGCAAGCTGAGCCAGCCTGACTCCACCGCCGGTCGGCGGTCCGCCTTGCCCCTTGCCGCAGACACAGCACACAACTCAACCCTAAGGAGTTTGAAATCACATGTTGTCAACGCTTTTGAAATACATTGAAGAAAAGCATTACTGCCCGCATTGCAGCGGCGATCTGTCTTTATGTCATGCGCCGCCAGTCCATGTCGGCGATGGTCTTGGCTGGGGCTCGGAATATCTGTTCATCTGCCTCAATGACACCTGCCCGCTTTTTGTCAAAGGCTGGGACTACATTGCCAACCAATACGGCCATGTCGGTTCCTACCGCTACATGGAGATCCCTAACTCCAAAGAGAGTTACAGCATGATGGTGGTTGGCAAAGAGGCCTTCACCGGCAGCATCATTGACATTGAAGACGTCAAACGCCAAAATGTGCGCTACCAGCAGCAGCAGGACGCCCTTGCCGCCCTGGACACGTGTGTAGAACAAAAAGATCTGACGCCGGTGATGACCCTGCTGCTCGACGACTCGGTTTCGACCGACGACCGCAAGCGGGCCGTGGCCCTGCTTGTGCCCCTCAACGATCTCGCCTGCATCGAGCCTTTGCGCAGCCATGCTTTTAAGGATGCTCATCTGGAACAGGAAATCAATTTGGCCATTGGTCAGTTGTTGGCCAACCATTTCATGAAAGAATGCCCCTTCTGCACGGAACTGATCAAGGCAAGGGCAACGGTGTGCAAACACTGCCAACGGGAGTTAGCCGCCTAACTTTCTGCTTGCCAAAAAGTCGACATGCGGGTATATAAGGCCACGTTTGCGTGGTGATCGTAGCTCAGCTGGTGGCAGCACCGGGTTGTGGCCTCGGAGGTCGTGGGTTCAAGTCCCATCGATCACCCCATTCATTCAAAGAAGTCCGACAAAGCATATAAACCCGCTTTCCTATCAGGAAAGCGGGTTTTTTGTTGTCCGGTGGCGCCCAGAGAAATGTATTACAATCCGGGGGGACAGGGGTAATATTGGGGGCAACAGGAATCTGGGTAAAACAGTTGCCCCAAAAAAGACGGAATACCATGTATGACAAGGGAGTGAGCCCATGGCCAAGATGCTCGCCCGCGAAGCCATGCAGCCTGTTCTGGATTTGCGGGATCATAAATCGTTCCGAACGGAGAAGTGGCTGGTTCAAGCCCTTTATGCGGCCGGCAAGGAAAATAAGGTCTTCCTTCATACCCGCTTTGGCTTAGGCAATGATGTTTTGGAACCCTACAAGGCGACCCTCTCCCGCTGGGTCTGCCCAGACGTGGTGCGCACAACCAGGGCTATTCAGTGGCCAAGGCCAAAAAGGCGATCTCGGACTATAAAAAAGCCGTTGGCCATGCCGAGGGGGGCTGGCCGAGCTGTCGGCCTTCTATTGCGTGCCCTGCAGGGATTTCCTCGGATTTTGCAGCGTAGATGACGAGGTCTTTTTCAGGCCCTAGTTCGGATGTTCGAGCAGGCCTTAAAATTCAGCAGCTTGATCCGGAGAAGCAAGGGCACTACCTGGAACGCCCTGATAGCATACACTATGCAGCCGATGCTTGGGGATGGGGCATCGGAGAGGACATGGATGACCTTGATGGCCGAGTATGGATTTAGCGAGCAATGAGCAGAAAGCAGAACCGCCGGATGAACTGCAGCAACTGCGGAAAGAGAACGCCCGCCTCAAGGCCCTGCTGACCAGTCA
>NZ_JAVBXR010000055.1 GCF_030824455.1 Desulfobulbus sp. | reverse complement strand
CCGGGACGGCCTCGGGGTCGTACCCGGCTTTGGCCAGGCCGCCGGCGAGCGCCAGGGCCTGTTGGTGGGCGGCGCGCAGCACCTCGCCGCCGGTGCGGTTGCCAAATCGGGCATGACGGCTGCCGCGGTTGTCGAGCACGTCGTCGTAATCGCAGCCCATGGCCGCAACCAGGGATTCGCGCAGGCTGGAAACCGAGCCGTTGGGCAATCGGGTCAGCTGGGCGACAAATTCGGTGAGTCGCTCGCCCTCGGGCGGCGAGCCCATGATGTGCAGACCGTCGTTGATCATGGTGTCGCCCAACTCCTCGACATAGGCGTGGAGCCGTTCGAGGAAACCGGAGAAATCAGCCAGGGCGGACTGCTGGTCGATCTCCAGGTCCTTGTCCAGGCTGGCGGCGGCCACAGCCTCCCAGATCATGGGCGCAAGGATCTCCACCTTGGCCGGGTCCTCGGCCTGAGCGGCGGCGTAATCGGCGACCAGGGTCTGCACCTTGGCGAGATCGTCGTACAGATCGGCGTTGGTAAAGGCCGGGGTGAGATGATCGATGATGCAGCAGTAGGAGCGGCGCTTGGCCTGGGTCCCTTCGCCGGGATCGTTGATGATGTACGGGTAGATGTTGGGCAGTTCCATGATCGCCAGATCCGGGAAGCAGGAGCCCGACAGCCCCAGGGCCTTGCCCGGCAGCCATTCCAGGGAGCCGTGCTTGCCCACGTGGATCACCGCGTCGGCCTTGAACACGTCGCGGATCCAGCGGTATTGGGCCAGATAGTGGTGCGGCGGCGACAGGTGCAGGTCGTGCAGGGCCTTGTCGATTTGTTCGAGATACCCGCGCGGCGGCTGGATGGTGAGAAACACGTTGCCGTTGAGCAGGCCGGCAAAATGCATCTTTTTCTCGTGGACAAACAGCTCGCCCGGCATTTCGCCCCAGTCGGCGGTCATCTTGGTCTGGATCGGTTCGGGCAGTTCGTTGTGCCAGGGGAGGTACTGCTCGGCCCCGGCCCTGGCCTCGGCCCGGGCCGCCATCTGATCCATGGGCCGCCAGCGCTGGTCGCAGGTCATTTTGGCGAGCAGCTCATGGGCGAGTTCGTCCTTTTCGCTGAATTCGCGTTCAATGCGGTAACCGGCGGCCCGCATCCGGGTGAGCAGGGCCGAAACGCTGGCAAAGGAGTCGAGTCCGGCGGCGCAGCCGATCCGGTCGTTGCGCGGCGGATAGTGGTGGAAAATGACGGCGACGCGGCGTTCGGCGGCCGGAATGCGGCTCAGTCGACCCCAGTTGAGGGCCAGCCGCACCATTTTGTCGACCCGCTCCGGAATGGGCATGTACTTGGCCAGGAGCGCGCCGGTGAGCGGATCAATGGTCTCCTGCTCGCGGGTTGCCACCGGCACGGTGATCAGGGCGCCGTCAAATTCGGGCTGGGCCGCGGAGTAGGAGACGTCCATGGTCGGCAGCCCCTGCACGCTTTCCGACCACTGGGCAAAGGGGGCGGAACAGGTCATGGCCTGGATAAAGGGCACGCCCAGATTGGCCAAAAGATCCTTGAACGAAGGGGAAACCAGGGTGAGGGAGAACATCAGGGGGTTGATCAGCACCTGGATGCGCGGCGCGTCTCCCTCCATGAAATAGTGCTCGATCACCCCGTCGGCGGCCCGGTTGCCGCGCGCCGCGTCCTTGTAGCGCAGGTGGAAAACCGGAATAACGTTGGCTCCGGCAGCCTCGATCGAGCGGATAATGGCGTCGATAAAGGCGAGGTTGTTGTTGACCCAGTAGGTCTGGTAGAACCACAAACCCACGGTGATTTTGCCGGGATCGACCTTCAGCTGCAGATATTCCTCCAGGCTGGGGGTTCCCGGACAATCGGGATGGTAGACGCCGTCGTCGGCCAGGGGCTCGGGCGGACGACAGGGACAGTCTGCGGCGAACAGGCGATTGTGCAGATAGATCAGCAGTTGCTGGAAATTTCTCGCTCCGCCCAGATGCAGGTACTGTTTGACCGTGTCCCAGCAGTCCGTGCCGAACGCCTGCGAGAACTCGCGCGCCGCCTCGATGGTGTCCTCGTCGCCGCTGGTGGGCTGGACGTGGATCAGCGGCCGTTGGCTTTCAGGACATTTTTCCAGGGCCGTTTTGAGCAGGTCAAAGGCGGGAAACGAAGGGCGGCCGCCGTGCAGGGAGATGATCAGCACATCGGCCTTGAGCGCCTCGCGGATGAACGCCTCGCGCCGTTTCTGATCAAAGAGCTGCACCTGGGTGCGGGCGTGGACCGCAAGCGGGGCGCCGCTGTCCTGGTAGAGGCGCACGCCCTCGGACAGCGAAGGGATTTCAGTGGCGGTGGCGGAAAAATAGCAGAGGGAAAAGGGCTGCATCAGGCCTCCTGGACGCGGCAAAGTGTGGATGGAGCGGCAAACCCGTCCAGGGCTTCGATCAACTGAACGGCGGTGTTGCAGTGCACGCAGCCGGCGGCGAGCGGCGTCCCCGGTTGGTGCGGGCGCAGCGAGAACACGGTTTTGCCCCGGTTTAGGGCGGTCTGCACCAGGTCGAAGTTGGCCAGATTGCCGGCGCCGATCATGAATCCGCTGTCGATGACAAAATCGCAGTCGTCAAGTAGGGTTGCCGCCTGTTGCGCGGCTGCGGCGTCGATGGTTTCCATGGGGTCGACGGTGACGCAGTCGGCGCCAAGGGATCTGGCTACAAAACAGTCCAGGTCGTTGGTGTGGACCACGCCGGTGGCAATGGCAAAGCCCTTTTTGGCCAGCATCCGGTAGACCAGGGCGCCGGAGCCCATGCCGCCGACCACGAAGGCCCGTCCCCGGTCGCCTTCGCCGCGCAGCTCAATCCCGCCCAGATGGCGGTTGAATTCGGCCTTGTCGAAATCGTAGAGCCCGGCCACCGCCTCCGGAGTCAGCGCCGATTCGGGCGCGCCCCAGTCGATCATCCCGCCGTCCTTGATCAGCGCCACCCGGTCGCTGACCTTGGCGGCCACGTCCACGTCGTGCAGCGAGGCGATCACGGTGATGTTCTTGGTGCGGCAGAGGTCGCGGAGAATGGCCATCACCTCGACCCGGTGTTTGAGGTCAAGATGGATGGTGGGTTCGTCGAGCAGCAAAACCTGCGGCTCCTGCGCCAGGGCGCGGGCCATCAGCACCTTCTGCCGTTCGCCGTCGCTGAGGTCGGCAAACAGTCGATGCGCCAGGTTCAGGGCGTGGACCGCAGCCAGCGAGGTGGTCACCGCCAGCCGATCCCCGGCCCCCAGACGGCCGAGATAATCGGTGTGCGGATAACGGCCCAGGGCCACGAACTCGAACACCGTGAACAGCGGCGGCGCAATCCGGTCGGTGAGCACCACGGCCATGATCCGGGCCAGATCCATGGCGGGCAGAGCGGCCAGGGGCCTGCTCTGCACCCTGATCTCGCCGGCCAAGGGGGAAAGGTGGCGGGACAGGGTGCGGAGCAGGGTGGTTTTGCCGGCGCCGTTGGGGCCGAGCAGGCTGATGAACTGGCCCGGACGGCAATCAAAGGAGATGTCGCGCAGCACCGGGGTGTTCCCGTAGCCCACGCTCAGGCCCCGGACGCTGATGATCGGGCGGTTGGCAGGCATGTTCATAATTTGACCCTCCGTTTGAGCAGCAAGGTGATGACAATGGGGGCGCCGAAAAAGGCGGTGACGGCTGAGAGCGGCAGCTCCACCGGGGCCATGATTGTGCGGGCGATCAGGTCGCAGAGGCTGGCCACCAGTCCGCCCGTCAGGCAGGCGCCGGGGATGAGGATGCGGTTGTCCGAGGTGCCGAAGCCGAGCCGGGCCATGTGGGGAACAGCCATGCCGATGAAGGCCACCGGCCCGGCCATGGAGGTGATCATCCCGGCCAGGGCGCAGGCGCAGAGCAGAATCAGCAGGCGAAAACGGCGGATGTTGACCCCCATGGAGGCGGCGTACTCCTCGCCGAGCAAAAAGGCGTTGAGCGGCTTGCTCTGCAGGTAAAGCAGCGCCAGGATGGCGCCGCCGAGCACCAGCAGGATGGTGATCTCGTCCCATTTGAAGCCGGAAAAACTGCCCAGCTGCCAGAGGACAAAGCCCTTGATTTTGTCTTTTTCGGCAAAGGCGGTGAGGATGGCGGTGACCGCGCCGCAGAGGTAGCCCATCATCAGGCCGACGATCAGCAGCGTCACCCCGCCCTTGATCCGGCTGGCAATGGCGAGCACGATCAGCATCACCGCGTAGGCTCCGGCAAAGGCGGCCAGGGTGGAGATAAAAGGGGTGAACAGGGTCCAGCCCACGGTGACGCTGGTGAGCATCACAAACGAGACCATCAGGGTGGCGCCCGAACTGATGCCGAGGATATAGGGGCCGACAATGGGGTTGCGGAAATAAATCTGCAGCAGAAGCCCCGAGGCGGCCAGATAGGCGCCGCCGAACACGGCGGCGATGGCCCGGGGAATGCGGATGTTCCACAGGATGAAGCTGGTGGTCGAGGCTTCGGCCGGGTTGCGGAGGGCCTGCCAGATTTCAGCCGGGGAAAAGGCGATCGAGCCGACGGCGACGTTGATCCCCAGCATCAAAACGGTCAGCAGGCCGAGCAGGGCAAACACCACCGGCGCGCGCCGCAGCAACAGCGGCCGAACCGGATCGAGACAGCATTCAGATGTGGTCATGACTTTTCTCCTTAACGGCGACCGGATCGACGTCGGGCAACTCGGCAAAGTAGTGCAGTTGGTAATCGGGGTAGAATTCGGGGTGCAGGATGGCGCTGATTTCGGTGAGAATTTCGTCGAGTTTGTCCGCCGATTGGCTGTAATGCGGCAGCGGCGCATAGGCCCTGCCGTTTTTGAGCGGGGCGATGTCCTTGATCAGGGGATTGAGCCGGGCCAGAGCCGCCTTGGAGGTGGCCCCCATGTCGCGGGAGCGGTAGGTGAAAAAGATGTCCGCATCCTGGCCGGAGTAGAGAAAACGCTCCACCGTGATTTCGATGCAGGAGGTTCCGAACACGTCCTCAAATTGGTAATTGCTCTGCGCCAGACCCACCAGTTCGCCTACCCAGGCGTTGCCCGGCTCCACCATCACCCTTTTTTCGTAGATGTCGCCCCACATCACCTTGGGCTGCCGGGTCGCGCCGGCGGTGCGGGCGCGGATGTCGCGCAGGGCGGCGTCAATGCGGGCAAAGAAGGCGTCGGCCTCCGGTTCCTTGTGGAAAAAAGGCGCAAGAAACTGGACAAAACGCATCCGGGCGTTGAGGCACATGGCCTGGGGCGTGGTGGTGACCGCCACGGGAATGTGGAGATCGTCCATCAGGGGAATGATCGAGGGGTCCCAGGTGAGCACCAGTTCCGGCTCGCTCTGTTTGAGTCGCTCGTAGTCGATGGAGGCGGCGTCGCCGAGAAAGGCGATTCGGCCGGATTCCATGCCGCGCTTGACGTCCGGGACGTGCCAGCGTTCCTTGGGCGTGGTCACGCCCACCAGGGTCTGTTCGAGCACGCCAAGGGCGCGGAGCACGGCAACGTCAAAGGCGCCGTAGGCGGCCACCCGCCGGACCGGCACGCGCACCACCTGGGAAGGGGCGCAGTCGGTCGGCATGGGCGCTTCCCGGGGGATCAGGACCAGGGTGCGGCCGGCGCCGTCGCGCACCTCGGTGCGTTCGGGCGAGATCCGGTTGACTGCAAATTCGCCGATCTGGAGAAAGGCCGGGCGTTCTTTGTCGGTGTTTTTGCCGGCCGCGGACGAGGTCGCGGACGGGTCGTTGTTGCAGCCCGCCGCAGTCAAAAGGATGATCAGCGCGGCCATGGCAAGGATGCAGTCGCCAGGACGAAGGATGTTGAACATACGCATTATCTGTGTGCCTCCCGGTGCACAATCCATTGGTAAAAATACAAAATCAGGCCCAGGGAAAAGAGCGCCATGCCCGCCAGGTAGAGCGCGACCCCTGGATCCTTGCGGACGTGGAGATCAATTCTGGTTTTCATTTTCATGCCGTTCAGGCTCTTGGGCGCAAAATCGATCAGGTGCAGGCTGTAGCCCTGGAACCGGACCGGCCGGTTGCAGGACAGGAACGCTTCTCGCTGGCCGGTGTTGTCGCTGAGCAGCAGGCGGGCCCTGAGGGCGATCACTTCGTTTTTCCAGAACGCCAGCCGCTCGCCCTGGTAATACTCGGGTTCCACGGCAAGCAGCTGAACCTGACCCCCGGCGCCGGGTAAGGAGAGGTGGGAACCCGGCGCCAGGGTGCTGCTCGTCAGGACTTGGGTAAACAGATAACTGCACAGATAACCGGCCAGAATGACGATCAGGCCGTAGTGCATGACATGGGGGGCGAGTCGGAGCGCCAGCCGTTGCCAGCCGCCCGGTCCCTTGGCCCGCAGCAGCTGGGCGACCCGGCTGGTGGTGCAGGCAAAGGTGTTGACCGCCAGCAGGGCCAGCAGCGTCAGAAGCAGGAAAAACCAGCCAGTGGCGAGCAGATTGTGGCTGCCGTAGGTCTGGGCCCAGGGAATCAGCCCAAGATCGTTGAGGGGCGTGAACAGAGCGGTGCGGCGGTTGAGACAGAAATACCCCCAGACCAAATCCATGGTGAGCAGCAGACACAGCGCCACAGTGAGATTGATGCTGCTCAGGCGGTTCCAAAGGCGTGCAGACACAGTTTTCATAATCCAAAGGGGATGCGGAAGGGGCCGAGATCGGGCAGGCAGGTCAGGGTCAGCATCACCAGGCCGCCCAGGGATGCGTAGAGCGCCCGATGCGTCTGGCTCCAGGATCGGGTCAGGTGGAGATGGAGCAGGCAGCCGTAGAAGAACCAGGCGGCCATGGTCAGGGTCAGGGCAGGGTCCTCCCACACCACCGGCGTGCCCCAGCCCAGGTAGGACCAGAGTTCGCCGCTGAACATCGACGCGGTCCACAGGGAAAAACCCAGGGCCGCCCAGCGATGGCTGCGGCCCATGGCCGAAATCGCGTGGGACGATTGGCGGGGGAGCAGGGCGTTGGCCGCCCAGGCCGCGCTGAGAATGAAGCAGGCCTTGCCGACAACCCCAAACCAGAGAAAACCGTGGGCCAGCAAGGTCTTGGATTTGAGGAAAGGCAGATAGAAATCCTTGGGAAAACAGAGGGCCAGCGCCGTCAAAAGGACGACAACCGCGAGCAGGATGCGCTGCGTCGGCCGCCGCAGGGACGGTTCGCAATTCCTCGCGGCCAATGGATAGAACAGCCCCAGACAGAGCGGCAGGGCCACGGGGCCCAGATGCATCGGCAGCATCGGCCAGGCCTGATGGCAGCGAAGTCCCACGGCCAGCAGGTTGCAACCGATTGCCGCAGCCAGCGGAAGATTGACCGGCAGGGATCGTTTTCCCGGCGCCAGAGCGGCGGCCAGGGCCAGGGCGTACAGGACGGCGGCGAACTGAAAGGCGGTGTGGCTGGTGATCATGGACATAACTTATCCTTCCAGCTTAAAGGTGATGGTTTGCTCGACCAGGGCCTTGACCGCCATCCCGCCGATTGTGCCCGGTTTGAAGCGCCAGCTGGCGATGCAGCGCAGCACGCTCTGCTCAAACACCCCTTCGGGTTCGGCGTCCAGCACCGTGACTTGATCCACCTGGCCGTGTTCGTCGACCACGAACTTCACCTTGATCCAGCCCTCGATGTTGCGCCGTTTGGCGGAGTGGGGATAGACCGGCGGGCTTTTGGCCAGCATGGTCAGCGGGCCGTCCAATTGGCTGGCGGTGAACAGGCCGCCTCCTCCGGCGCCTCCGCCCTTGGGGGTTGCGCCGGGCTTGCCGGCGGCGGTTGCCGCGCTGGCGGAAGCTTCGCCGGATTGTTTGGGTTGCTCGGAATCCGCAACCGCTGCATCGGGTTTCGCCTCCTCCTCCGCTGGGGCCGCAAAGGTGGGCTGCGCGGGATTAACAGCCGGAGCCGGCTCGATTTTCTTGGGCGCGACAGGTCGCGGTTTGGGCGCGGGCGTGGTTTTGACGACCTGTTTTTTGGCGGCGGGCGTAACGGTTTTCTCCTTGACCGGCGGTGCCGGCGGAGCTTGCGCCGCCGGCCCTTCGCTCTCTCCGGGCGCGGCCCCGGACATGATGATCGACATATCCATCACCGTGGGTGGTTGAATATGGGCTGCATATTGGTTGAAGGCAAAAGCGCAAAGAACAAGGACGGCATGCAGCGCCAGGGAACAATGGGCGGCTTTGGTCTGTGTTTTCATGGCTGTTGTTCGGTTTGCAGGCTGAGGGTTGTAAAGCCGAGACGTTTGATCGCCTCATAGACGTCCACGAACATCTGCAGAGAGAGATTTTTGTCGGCGCGAACGATCATCGGAGTCGACCGTTCCACCGGGTCCAGGGCCGCGGCCAGGGTGTCCAGCGTCACCTCGGTGGATTCCACCCACAGGCGGCCCTCCTTGTTGACCACCACGGTGCGGGGCGTCAGCGGCAGGTTTTCCTTGCTCGCCGAAGCCTTGGGCAACTCCAGCTGAATGCCGCCGGTGGCGATGAAGGTGGAGGTGGTGAGAACGATGGTCAGCAGCACCAGCATCACGTCCACCAGCGGAATGACGTTGAGATAGTCAAATTCCTTTTCGTCCATCCCTGATCTCCCATTGCATCAGCAGCACCTTGCAGCGGCGCAGCAGCAGGTTGTAGAGGGTGACCGCCGGGATGGCCACCAGCAGGCCGAGCGCGGTGGCCTTGAGCGCTAGGGCCAACCCCTGCATGATCTTGGTGGTGTCGAATCCGGCTGTGCCGATGTCGTAGAAGGTGAGCATGATCCCCAGCACCGTGCCGAGCAGGCCGATGTAGGGGGCGTTGGCGCCGATGGTGGCGATCAGGTGCAGCTTGTGGGTCAGGTGCAGTTCCAGCTCCTTGCGGTCGGCAAAGGTTTCGATCCGGACGGCGCGGTAGACCAGAAACCGCTCCAGCGCAAGCGCCAAAGCAATGACGCTGAGCGTGAGCAAAAGCCCAAGCACGCCGTAATCGATTATCGTGTGCAGCCAATCCATAGTGGAATCCTCATGGTGTTGAGATGATCAAAAGGGGAGCGGCCGGCGCCGGGCCGGACAGCGGTGCGGGCAAGAATTCGGACAACGACGGACGTCGTCCGGTGGGCGTGAAAAGTGGAATGGGCGGGAAGCGATTGAAGCGGACAACGGCGGGGGCGCCGGTTCCGGATCACGGAGGGCGACAGCGCCGTCGTCCATGGGCAGGGCAATGCAATAACGGGAGATGTGGCCAGATTCCTTCGCATGGGGCTCCTCGCGCCAAAAGAGTGGCGGAGTCGAAAGCAAAGGGGGGCCGGGTTTCTGGATGGGCAAAAAAAAAAAATCCCGGATCGAAAGAATCGATCCGGGATAGCCCTATTTATCCGCAGAAATACTAAAAAAACCGGGTACGCCGCCGTCCTCGCAGTCGTCTCCAAACATTCAGGCAGGTCTTCTGACTCCCGGTTCGTCCTACTTGCTGCGTCTTCCCGACCCAAAGGTCAGTGACGTTTATGCAGCGTTCGTCCCCGGTTACAGCGGCGGGCCCGTCCCCGATTTACACGAGGTTCCCGTTTAAGTTCTTGCGAACACCTGAACTGTGCGACATAGACCCGATGGGGCGGGCAAAGTCAAGAAAATAATTCCATATCTTGTCCGATCTGATCGTTGCGCTCCATTGCTCCGGCAGGACTTGGTTTTTCATCCATGCGTCACGCTGATTTTATCGCCAGTTTTAGCGTAACAATTCAAAATTAAACATAAAAAAAACTAGTTGGCGCCGGAGGTCAGTGTAGTCCTGCCTAGCCAATACCCTCGACAAGAACGAAATTTGTTGCGGCAAACTATTCCCATTTTTTAAAATTAATATTACGATTACAAAATTTGTAACAACAGTTTGGCTAAAACGTTTTTCCTTGAAATTTAATATTTAAAATCAATATGTTAAATCAAAAATAGACCAGCCGTTATGCGGATAAAAAAGAATGCAGGTGAGGGGCGGTGTCTACAGTGTGCCGGCGGCAGTCTCGACCACATGCCACCGAGTGAACTCTTGGAACCAACAGTTCGCAACTATTGCAACCTCTCCTGCCCGGTTTGCGGCCCCATACTTTGCGGCTTCGTGCACCTGAGCAGGGAAGAAATCGAGCAGTTCGAAAATCAGAAAATCATTTATTCAGAAAGACGTCAGCAGATTCGACAACAGGCAGAACGACTGGATTCTGCACAACAACAAGGGGTGGTAACTTGATCGTAGTCACTGGAGGGCTTGGTTTTATCGGCAGCAACATCGTACATGCCTTGAATGCAGACGGATATGACGACATCGTTGTTGTTGATGATTTTACGGATGGCACAAAATTTATCAATATAGCCGATACAAGCATTGCCGATTACCTCGACAAAGATGAATTCCTTGATCGATTGAGACGAGGCGACTCTTTCGGTGGAAATGTGGAAGCAATCCTGCATCAAGGCGCCTGCTCCTCCACCACGGAATGGAACGGGCGTCTGGTCATGGAGAACAACTTCAGCTATTCCCGGGAAATCCTGCATTATTGCCTTCAACGCAAGATTCCTTTGATTTATGCGTCCAGCGCGGCGGTTTACGGCAACGGCGCCGCGTTCGTCGAGGAACGGCAGAACGAGGCCCCGCTGAATGTCTATGGGTATTCAAAGACATTGTTTGATCAATACGTTCGTCGTTTCCTTCCTTCGCATCAAACCCAGATTGTTGGCCTGCGCTATTTCAATGTCTATGGTCCACGGGAGCAGCACAAGGGCAGTATGGCAAGCGTTGCCTTTCATTTGCGAGATCAACTCGTCGCCGAAGGGGTCGTCAAATTGTTCGAAGGGTGCGACGGTTACGGCAATGGTGAGCAGCGACGTGATTTTGTGTATGTCGCTGATGTGGTGAACGTCATCGTATGGTTGATGAAACATCCCGGGGTGTCGGGCATTTTCAACGTTGGGACCGGTCGCAGCCAGAGTTTCAATGACGTCGCGCAAGCAGTGTTGCATGCGCACGGGCATGGCGAGCTTCGATACATCCCTTTTCCCGAGCATCTCAAAGGACGGTATCAGAGTTTTACCGAGGCCGACCTCACAAGGTTACGTGCCGCCGGATACGAGGGTGATTTCCATACTGTCGAATCCGGTGTGGATCTCTACATGCACTGGCTGCAAGGCGCCTCGAACACACCTTGACGCGTTCTTTTGCTGACAGGGAGTAGTCGCCGTTGGCGGGGCTACTCCCTGCGCCTTTTTTCCGGAGCAGTGGGCCGATTCAACAGCCGGAGCGCACAGCTTCGACAAACGCGGTTCCGGCCTTGAAGCGAATGGCCTTTCTGGCCGGAATGTGAATCACCGTGCCCGAGAGCGGACTGCGCGCGTCGCGAGCGGCTCTCTGCGCCACCGAAAAAGTTCCGAATCCCACCAGCTTGACCTTGTCGTCCGAGGCAAGGGCCTCGGAGATGGTGTTGAGGATGCTTTCCACAACCTGCCCCGTGGCGTGCTTGCTCAGGCCGCATTCCTTGGCCACTTTCTCGATCAATTCGCCCTTGTTCATTGCTTTCTCCTGCTGTTCCATGCGCGATCTGTGCTTTGGTTGGTGTGTATAAAGGGGGCGGCCCTCGCCTACGGCCATGCAACTGCGGCCCGATCAGGGAACGGACCGCAGTTACAAAAGGCGTTCAGATGCAGCCGGCCACTTCCTGGGCCCAGCTGACAACGTCGCTGGCCGCGTCGCCGGGATCGCCGTCGATTTTGAGCGGATCGTTGACCACCTTGCCGCCCATGGCCTCAACTTTTTCCTGCAACTGGTCCACTGCGCCGCAGAAATGGGTGTAGCTGGAGTCGCCGCAACCAAACACCGCCACCTTTTTGTCCTTGAGGTCGGCCTTGTCCATCTCCTCAAAAAA
>NZ_JAVBXR010000118.1 GCF_030824455.1 Desulfobulbus sp. | reverse complement strand
GGGATTCGCGCAGGATCTGGCCCTTGATCGCCAACTGGGCCGGGTGGGCGGCATGCTGGAGGTCGCAGCCGCCGCACATTCCGTAATACGGACAGGGCGGGACAACGCGCTCCGGCGAAACTTCCACGATCCGCGCAAGGTCCCCTTCCTTATGACCGCGATGAACCTTGGTTTCAACCGCAATCACGGTTTCCCCCGGCAGGACGCCGCCGACCATCATCACCATGCCGTCGGCAAGCGTGCCCAATCCCTTGCCCCCGGCAATCACCTTTGTTATTTTCAGCGTATGTTCCATTTGCGCAATGTAGTTGTTTAGTGCTAGTATATTCAAGAAATAATTGACAAATTAAAGCCGGTTGAAACCGGCGTGAAGAGGAGCGGGCAGCGTGGGCGCACAGGCCAAAGCCAAAATTCTCATAGTTGACGACGAACGGGTGCACCGCTTCATGCTGCACTCGCTTTTTACCGAATGGGGCTGGGACGCCGAAGAAGCCGACGACGGCTCCACCGCCGTTGCGGCCGTCGCCCAGGGCCCCTTTGACGCCATCCTGATGGACGTGCGCATGACGGTCATGGACGGCATGGAGGCCCTGAGGCGGATTCACGCCATCAATCCGGCCATCCCGGTGATCATCATGACCGCCTTTTCCTCGGTCGACTCGGCCGTGGCCGCCATCAAGCAGGGGGCCCACGACTACCTCACCAAGCCGCTTGACTTCGACCGGTTGCGCACCACCCTGGAGGTGGCCATGGGCCATCGCCAGCGGGAAACCGATGCGGCGGAGCTTGGCCAACCCTTTGGCGACGACGGCCGCATCATCGGTTCCTCGGTCCCGATGCAGGCGCTGTGGGAGATGATCGTGCACGTCGCGCCCACCGAGGCCACGGTGCTGATCAACGGCGAGTCCGGCACCGGCAAGGAATTGGTGGCTGCGGCCCTGCATCATAAAAGCCTGCGCCGCCAGGGACCGTTCATCAAGGTCAACTGCGCCGCCCTGGCGGAAACCCTGCTGGAATCCGAACTGTTCGGCCATGAGCGCGGGGCCTTCACCGGCGCTGACCGTCGCCGCGAAGGGCGTTTTGTCCAGGCCCAGGGCGGCACCCTTTTTCTCGACGAGATCGGCGAAACCTCGCCCGGCATGCAGGCCAAGCTGCTGCGGGTGCTTCAGGAGCACGAGCTGCAGCGGGTCGGCGGTCAGGAAACCATCAAAATCGATGTGCGCATCCTCTGTGCCACCAACCGCGATCTTGAAGCCGAGGTAGCGGCCGGCCGCTTCCGCGAGGATCTCTACTACCGCCTCAACGTGGTGCAGCTGGAGGCCCCGCCCCTGCGCGACCGGCAGGGCGACGTGCCCCTGCTGGCCAACTATTTCCTGCGCCAGTTTGCCGAACGCAACGGCCGGCTGGTGAGCGGCGTCACCCCCGAGTGCATGGACGTGCTCAACCGCTACCCCTGGCCGGGCAATGTGCGGGAGCTGGAGCATTCGATTGAGCGCGGCGTGATTCTGATGCGCGGCGACTATCTCGATCTCTCCGCCCTGCCGCAGGCCGTCCAGCGCTGGGCTGGCTTGAACGAGCCCAAGGAGACCGAGGAACCCTCGACCCTCAAGGAAGCGGAGAAAATGCTGATTCTCAAAACCCTGGAGGAAACCGGCGGCAATCGCAGCGAGGCGGCCCGTCGTTTGCAAATAACCCGCAAGACGCTCTTGAACAAGCTGAAAAGTTATAATATAAGCTGAGCCAGCATGAAAAATGCTGTGGTTGCAACCGCCTGAGGGTAATTGCCCACTGGTTGCCCCTTGAGGGCTTGCACGCGCTTTCAACCCTCTCTCGCCATCGGCTTGACATGGTCCCAACTCCAATGCAACGAACTTCGACCCTGCTGGAAGCCGCTTACGCCGTGAGTCGGCTTCTCCTGCAAGAGCGCGATCTGGCCAGCCTGCTCCAGGGCGTCTGTGATCGGCTGACCGGCGAGCACCTCAGCCAAGCGGCTTTGCTGGTGCTGCTCGACCAGGAATCGGGCGGGGTTATCACCGCCGAAACAGGTCTAGACGAGCGCTCTCGGCCGCTTATGGCTGGCCTTCGCGAGGGTCGTCTGCCAAGCTGCGGGGTGCAGGCGCTTGCGGCAGCAGCAGGCGAGGCTGTAGTCTGCAGCGAATGCGACTGCGGTCTCTGCGGCGGCGACAGTGCGCAGGCGGCCTCGTTGGGGCTCAGTGCGGCTGTTCGGTGCAATCCCAGTCTTTCCGGCTTTCTTACCCTCCAGTTGCCGCCGTCGGTCCAGCTCACCGCCGTTGAATGTCGGATTGTTGCCGATCTTGCCGATTCCATTGGCCTTGCCTTGCGCCAGCTGTTCGCCGACGAGGCCGCCAAACAACGGGAACAGGAGCTGGAGCGGATAGAAGAACGTTACGAGCTGGCCCTGCACGCTTCCCAGGCGGGACTCTGGGATTGGAACATCCGCACCGGGGAGATGTACACCAGTCCTGACCATTGGGAATTGCTCGATTATCAGGCAGGCGCCAAGGAAATGGCCGTTCCGCAGCGGTTTATCCACCCCGACGACCGCGACCGGGTCCTGGCGGTGCTCAACGAGCATCTGGCCGGCACGACCGAAGAGTACCGGATCGAATATCGGGTGCGGGAAAAAAGCGGCGAGTGGACCTGGTTTCTTGATCGCGGCCAGGTGGTGGAGCGCGACGACAACAACATGCCGGTGCGCATGACCGGCACCCATCAGAACATCACCCTGCAGAAAAAACAGGACCAGGCGATCGCCGTGGTGCAGCAGCAGTTGCACGAGGCGGTCCACTATGAGCGCAATTTTCTCCAGACCGTGATCGACAGCGCCGGCGATCCGGTGATGGTGATCGATCTGGAATTTAACCTGCTGCTGATCAATCAGGCGGCGGCGCGCTTGGTGCAGAGCAACGGCGACATCGCCTCGATGCAGGGGCAGAAGTGTTACCGCCTTTTTTGCGGGGCCGAGACCCCCTGTCAGGACCTTCGCTTTCCCTGCCCGGTAGCCCAGGTCAAGACCGACGGGCGGCAGACCAAACTGATTCACAATCCCTATCACGGCAACGGCGTCAACAACACCTTTGAACTGGAGGTCTCGCCGCTCAAGGACAATCAGGGCGCGCTCTACGGAATTATTGAGGTGGCCCGCGACGTCACTGATCGGTTGCGGATCGAAAAAGAGTTGCGCGACAGCCAGTCGCACCTCTACCGGTTGGCGCACCACGACGCCCTCACTGGGCTGCCCAACCGACTGCTGTTTCGCGACCGGTTCGCCCAGGCCGTCAGCAAGGCCGAGCGCAACCGCAACGGCGTGGCCGTGCTCTTTCTTGACCTGGACCGGTTCAAAACCGTCAACGACACCCTGGGCCACGACGTCGGCGACGCCCTGTTGGTCGAAGTGGCGGCCCGGCTCCAGCGGCAATGCCGCCAGTCCGACACTGTGGCCCGATTCGGCGGCGACGAGTTTGTCTTTATCCTCGAATCGATCAACGACCGCAAGGACGCCGCCGTGGTCGCCGACAAGATCATGGCGGCCCTGAGCCTGCCGGTGCACGCCAAGGGCAACGAGATCAACGTGACCACCAGCATCGGCATTGCCTTGTATCCCCATGACGCCGCCGCTGTCGACGAGGTGATCAAATGCGCCGATTTGGCCCTTTATGAGGCCAAGGAGATTGGGCGCAGCAATTATCAGTTTTACCGCCAGGGCATCTCGCAAAGGGGACAACGGCCCCGACTGGGCGAACAGCAGTTCCGGGCCGCCATGGAAACGGGCGAGTTGTCGGTTGACTATCTGCCGCGGTTTGCGCTGCAGAACGGCGCCCTTGCCGGCTTTGAGGCGCGTCTGCGCTGGCGTCACCCGCAGATGGGCCTGCTCTTGCCTGAGGCCTTTATTGCGGCAGCCGACGAGTGCGGCATGCTGGGGTTGGTCAGCGAATGGACCTTGCACGAGATCTGCCGCAGTCTGGATGGGTGGCGGCAAGCGGGCCTGCGTCTGCTGCCCGCAACCCTGCACATCGGTTCCCGACAACTGCGCGAGGTCGACTTTCTGCCCCTGCTCGAAAGGGTGCTCGCGCACGCTCCGCTTGCGTCGGAATGGCTGGTTCTCGAGCTGCGGGAGGGCGTCGTCACCGAGGCCGCCGGCCAGACGCTGGACTGCATCGAACAGATCGACCGGCTCGGCCTGGGGCTTGCGGTGAACGATTTCGGCGCCGGGCAGAGTTCGCTCTCGCGTCTGCAACGGCTGCCGCTGCGCAGCCTGACCATGAGCCGCGAGCTGGTTGCCGGCGTGCCCACCGAACCGGCCAGCTGCACCTTGGCGGCCGCGATCATCGCCCTTGGTCACGCTCTGGGGGCGCGCGTGCTTGCCGACGGGGTCGACCAGGAGGCGCAGCGCGATTTTCTTGCCGCTCACGGATGTGACCAGATGCAAGGGCCGTTGGTGTCGCCGGCCCTCAGTCGCGACCAAGTCGCCTCTTTGCTTGCGGAGTTCCCAAAGGGCGGTTGACGCTGTATGGCCCCTGTGGTATGTTCCCGCCTTGTTTTTTTCGCAAAAGGCTGACCGGTGTGCGTCAACGGGGAGGTTGACGGACCATCCGCGGTCGCTTTTTTTCCTGCCTCACCAATCTTTCTCTGAACATACGAGTTGCAATGCGTACTGATATTTTGCACATCGGCGCGGGTGAACTGAATTACGAGATCCGCAACATAGTCTCCGTCGGCGAGAAGCTCCAAAACATGGGCGTTCAGGTCAACTGGGAGAACATCGGCGACCCCATTGCCAAGGGCGAGCAGGTTCCGGATTGGATGAAGGAGATTGTGGCCGAGGCGGTGCATGAAGACGCCACCTACGCCTACAGTCCGACCAAGGGACTGCTGGCCACCCGCGAGTATGTGGCCGCCTGCACCAACCGCCTGGGCGGGGCGCAGATCGACGCCGACGACATCATCTTTTTCAACGGGCTGGGCGACGCCATCTCCAAGGTGTTCGGCTTCCTCAAGCCCACCGCCCGGGTGATCGTGCCCACCCCGAGCTACACCACCCATTCCTCGGCCGAGGCCGCGCACGCCAGCGCCCAGCCGGTGACCTACATCCTCGATCCCAACCACCTCTGGTATCCGGATCTCGAGGACATCGAAAACCACATCAAGTACAACCCGGCAGTGGCCGGCATCCTGGTGATCAACCCCGACAACCCCACCGGCGCGGTCTACCCGGCGGACGTGATGCGGGCGATTGTCGAGATCTGCGAGAAAAACGATCTGTTTATCATCTGCGACGAGATCTACCAGAACATGACCTACAACGGCACGGTCTCGGCGCCGTTGTGCACCGTGATCGGCGACAAGGTGCCGGCGATCTGCATGCGCGGCATTTCCAAGGAGATGCCCTGGCCGGGCAGCCGCTGCGGCTGGATCGAGGTCTACAACCGTCACCGCGATCCGATGTTCAACACCTATGTGCAGTCGATCCTCAACGCCAAGATGCTGGAGGTCTGTTCCGCCACCCTGCCGCAGGCCGTTCTGCCGCGGATCAAATCGCATCCGCAGTACAAGGAGCATCTCAAGAGCCGGATCAAACGCTACGAGCGCTATTCCAACCTCGCCTACGACATCCTCAAGAACGTCAAAGGGCTGCTGGTCAACCGCACCAACGGCGCCTTTTATATGAGCGCGGTGTTCGAGGAATGGGTGCTCAACCACCATCAGACCTTACCGATTGAGAACGACGAGGTACGGGAGACCATCGAGCGGCTGGTCTCGGGGCCCAACATCCAGCCGGACAAGCGGTTTGTGTATTATTTGCTCGCTTCCACCGGCATCTGCGTGGTGCCGCTCTCTTCGTTTGCCACCGAGCTCCAGGGCTTTCGCATCACCCTGCTGGAGAAAGAAGAGAAAGATTTTGTTGAGATTTTTAAAACCATTGCCAGCAGCATCAAGCGCTACGTCAACTCCCATCAAACCTGCACCCATTGCAGCTAAAGGCGTCAAGCGCCGCCTTGTTCAAAGCCCCTGCCGTCGTCCCGACGCAGGGGCTTTTTTGTTGTCCACCTTTGGTTTCCTTCCGTTTTTCCTTGGCTTTTTCTCGGCGGTTTCCCTGCTAAATCCCGGTTTCCTTCCCTTGACACCGGATTTTGCCATACTTATTGTTCGGACCAGATTTAACCGGCCCGACCCCGCATGCAAAGCGGATTTCGGGCCGAATGCATTGGGATTCGCAACAAGGACTCAGAACAAGGAGAGTGTCGGTGATAGACGAGACAAAAGATCAGGAACCTGTCGGCGCCCAGCAGGCAACAGAGGCTTCCGCAGACCTGGGCGATGTGGAGACTATTGCAGAGGATGGAGGCGGTCAGGAGAGCGAGGTGGAAACCTTGCGGCGTGAGCGCGACGAAACCCGTGACCAACTGATGCGGGTTGCCGCCGAGTTTGACAATTACAAAAAGCGGATGGAGCGGGAGCGAAGCAAACTGCTCAAGTACGCCGGCGAGAACATCCTTCGCGACCTGCTGGCCACCCTGGACAATCTTGATCGGGCGATTGAACAGGGCGGAGCCGCCGCCGAGGACGACGCCAAGAAGTTTGAGTCCATGCTGCAAGGGGTCGAGCTGACCCGCAAAGGTTTGGTGGCCACCTTGGAACGGTTTGGGGTTGAACCGCTGGTTGCGGCCGGGCTGGGTTTCAATCCTGACGAGCACGAGGCTTTGGCCATGGAAGCAAGCGAGGAGACGCCGGCCAACCATGTGCTGCGCGAATTTGCCAAGGGCTACCGGTTCAAGGACCGAGTCCTGCGGCACGCCAAGGTGGTTGTGTCCAGCGGAGCAGGCAAGGCGTCTTGACAAAGGACCGTTCGGTCGCACAGTACACTTATTGATGCGATTTGCGATTTTTCAGGCTTTGAGCCGACTATAAATACAGAAGAGACAGGAGATTGAAATTATGAGTAAAATAATTGGAATTGACTTGGGAACCACCAACTCGTGCGTGGCCATCATGGAGGGGGGGGATCCCAAGGTGATTGAGAACAGCGAGGGCAACCGCACCACGCCGTCGATTGTCGCCTTTTCCGACAGCGCTGAGCGACTGGTCGGTCAGATCGCCAAACGCCAGTCAGTCACCAACCCCACCCGGACGTTGTTTGCGATCAAACGATTGATCGGCCGCAAGTTTACCGACCCGGAAGTAAAAAAATCCATCGGCGTCAGCCCATTCAACATTGTTGAAGGCGCAGGCGGCGACGCCGTGGTCGAGGTTGACGGCAAGACCTACACCGCCGCTGAAATTTCCGCCATGATCCTGGGCAAGATGAAGCAGACCGCCGAGGAGTATCTGGGCGAGCCGGTCACCGAGGCCGTGGTCACGGTTCCGGCCTACTTCAACGACGCCCAGCGTCAGGCCACCAAGGACGCCGGCCGAATCGCCGGCCTCAATGTGCAGCGGATCATCAACGAGCCGACCGCCGCCTCCCTGGCCTATGGTCTGGACAAGAAGGGCGAGGAAAAGATTGCGGTGTTTGACCTTGGCGGCGGCACCTTCGACGTCTCCATTCTGGAGATCGGCGACGGCGTTTTTGAGGTGAAATCCACCAACGGCGACACCTTCCTCGGCGGCGAAGACTTTGACATGCGCATTGTCAACTGGCTGGCCGACGAGTTCAAACGCGACCAGGGCGTTGATCTGCGCAACGACAAGATGGCCCTGCAGCGCCTGAAGGAAGAGGCGGAAAAGGCCAAGAAAGAGTTGTCTTCAGCCATGGAGACCGACATCAACCTGCCGTTTATCACCGCCGACGCCACTGGCCCCAAACATCTCAACGTCAAACTGAGCCGGACCAAGCTCGAGGTGCTGGTCGAGGATCTGATTGACCGCTGCGAAGGCCCTTGCCGCACCGCGCTCAAAGACGCCGGCCTCAACCCGGCCGACATCGACGAGGTTATCCTGGTCGGCGGCATGACCCGTATGCCCAAGGTGCAGGAGAAGGTCAAGTCCATCTTCGGCAAAGATCCGCACAAGGGCGTCAACCCGGACGAGGTCGTGGCCATCGGCGCGGCTATCCAGGGCGGCGTGCTCAAAGGCGACGTCAAGGACGTGCTGCTGCTGGACGTCACTCCGCTTTCCCTGGGCATCGAGACCCTGGGCGGCGTCATGACCAAGCTGATTGAGAAGAACACCACGGTGCCGACCAAAAAGAGCCAGGTCTTCTCCACCGCAGCCGACAATCAGCCGGCGGTGTCGATCCACGTGTTGCAGGGCGAGCGCGAGATGGCCGCCAACAACAAGACCATCGGTCGTTTTGATCTGGCCGACATTCCCACAGCCCCACGCGGGGTGCCGCAGATCGAGGTTACCTTTGACCTGGACGCCAACGGCATTCTCCATGTTTCCGCCAAGGATCTGGGCACCAACAAGGAGCAGTCGATTCGGATTACCGCCTCTTCCGGCCTTTCCGAGGCTGAGATCGAGCGGATGAAAAAAGACGCCGAGCTGCACGCCGAAGAGGACAAGAAGCGCAAGGAATTGGTTGAAGCCAAGAACAATGCCGACTCCATGATCCACATGACCACCAAGACCCTGACCGAGTTGGGCGACAAGGTGGACGCCGAGACCAAGGCCAATGTGGAGAAAGAGATCGAGAACCTGAAAAAGGTCATGGAGGGCGAGGACTCGGCCGCCATCAAGGCAGCCACCGACACTCTGACCCAGGCCTCGCACAAACTGGCGGAATTGATGTACGCCCAGGCCAAGGGGCAGCAGGGCGCAGGTCCCGCCGATCCAGGCGCGGCTGGAGCCGGCGCCGCCGGCGGCAAGCGTGGCAAGGACGATGACGTGGTTGATGCTGATTTTGAAGAAGTGAAGTAATCAGGCCTGCCCTGCGTGCCGCAGGGAGGTTGGCGTTGTGTGGGAGTGCGGTTTCGCACTCCCATTTTTTTTGTCATTTTTTTGGGAATTGCGCTATAACGGTGCGGTTTGCGAAATTTCCCCCATTTTACTGAAAAAGAGAACCCCATGAAACGAATACTGTCGGGAATTCAACCTTCCGGAAAACTCCATATCGGTAATTATTTTGGCATGATGCACTCAATGATCCGCCATATGGAGTCGGCGGAGCTGTACGTGTTTATCGTCGACCTGCACGCCCTGACCTCGGTCCAGGACCGGGACCGTCTGCGTCAGGGTACCCTGGAGGCGGCGGCCGATTTTCTTGCCCTCGGCCTTGACCCGGACCGCTGCACCTTCTGGGTGCAGTCCGACGTGCCCGAGGTCTGCGAGCTTTCCTGGCTGTTGTCCATTCTCACCCCCATGGGGTTGCTCGAGCGCTGTCACTCCTACAAGGACAAGGTGGCCAAGAACATCCCGGCCAGCCACGGGCTGTTCGCCTATCCGGTGCTGATGGCCGCCGACATTTTGTTGTATCAGGCCGAGGTCGTGCCCGTGGGCAAGGACCAGAAGCAGCATCTGGAGGTGGCGCGGGACATTGCCATCCGCTTCAACAACGCCTATGGCGAGACCTTTGTCGTTCCGGAACCGGAAATCAACGAAACCACCGCCATTGTCCCCGGTTTGGACGGACAGAAGATGTCCAAATCCTACGACAACACCATTCCCATCTTTCTTGACGACAAGGCCCTGCGCAAGCGGGTGATGGCGGTGCAGACCGACGCCACCCCGGTGGAGGCCCCCAAAAATCCGGACACGTGCAACCTCTACGCCCTGCTCAAGCTCTTTGCCTCGGCGGAGAAGATGCAGGAGGTGCGCGACCTCTACCTCAACGGCGGCGCCGCCTACGGCTATCTCAAACAGGATCTGTTTGAGTTGATCAACGACTATTTTGCCCCGGCTCGGGCCAAGAAAAAGGAGTTGCTCGACAATCCCGACTACCTGCGTCAGGTGCTGGCCAAGGGGGCTGAAAAGGCGCGGGCCAAGGCGGCCGTAACCCTGGATCTTGCCCGGGATCGGATGGGGTTGAAATACTGAAATTCTCTTGTTGGCGTCTGTTGCGTTGTTTGCTGAAGAAGGGCGCGAGTCGAAGAGGCGATCCCGTTCAAGGGGGGCTGGCGCTGACGGGCGTGCGCCGTCAAAGCTGAAGGCCATAAAAAAAAGGCGGGGAGATGTCCCCGCCTTTTTTTATGGTGCGTTTGAGTCTGGCGCCAATCAGAAACTGACCATCTCAACGTCAAAGACCAGCCAGGCGTTGGGCGGGATCACGCCGCCCGCGCCCCGTTCGCCATAGGCCAGTTCCGGCGGAATGATCAGGGTGCGTTTTTCGCCCTTGGCCATCTGGCTCAAGGCTTCGTCCCAACCGGGAATCACCCGACCGGTTCCCACCGGAAAGGCGATGGGTTCGCCCCGGTCGTAGGAGCTGTCGAACTTGCGGTTGCCCAGGAGCAGGCGGCCGGTGTAGTGGGCCTTGATCGTGGCGCCCACGGCAGGGGGCTCGCCTTCGCCTTTTTGCTCCACTTGGGAGTACAGGCCCGAGTCGGAGCGCACGGCCTTGGGCCACTGCTCCTTGATCATCTTCTGGATTTTTTCCTGCTGCGCTTTGAGCGCGCCGGACTGCCGATCTTTGATGGCGGCCACGGCGGCGTCAAAGGCGGCCTGGTCGGTTTTGAAGGCCTCAGCCTCCTTGCCCACGCGGATAATGGCGATCGATTTAATGACGTCGCCTTTGTCGATTTTGTTGACCACGTCCTGGCCTTCCACCACCCGGCCAAAGACGGTGTGCTTGTCGTCCAGGTGAGGCGTGGCGACATGGGTGATGAAGAACTGGCTGCCGTTGGTGCCGGGTCCGGCATTGGCCATGGAGAGCACGCCGGGTCCGTCGTGACGGAGCGCCGGATCGAACTCGTCGGGGAAGGTGTAGCCCGGGCCGCCGGTGCCGGTTCCCAGGGGACAACCGCCCTGGATCATGAAATTGGCGATCACCCGGTGAAAGGTCAGGTCGTTGTAGAACGGCGTGCCGGTGTGCTTGCTGCCGCCGCCCAGATGCAGCGAACCTTCCGCCAAGCCGACGAAGTTAACAACCGTCAGCGGCGTCTTGTTGTAAAAAAGCCTGAGCAGAATGTCGCCCTTGGCGGTGGTGATTTTTGCATACAGTCCGTCTTTCATGGGTTTTTCCTCGGCAGAAAATGCGGGTTGTCCGGAACAAAAAAGCAACGCGGACAGGAACAGCAGCGAAAGCAGCCTGGTCATGGAATTCTCCGGCGATACGTTTTGTTCATTGTTTTTTGGGTTTCTCTCCTCCGCAGACAAGGGCGGCGGAGTGCGATTGATGGAATCTGGGTTGCTTACAGGGCCGGCGCCGGCTTGTCAATGAAAAAGGGGATGGGCGCCGCATGCCGGCCGGTCGCCAATTTTCAAGGCTTTTTTCCGCATTGGCGCGGATCGGAGTTGACGGAGTGGCGAGGCCTTTGTTAAATAGATGAATTTTTGCGTCGTGTGGATCAACCTGATCGGGAGCCTCTTGGAAAAATTGCTGTACCTGCTCTACAGTGCCCTTGGAACCGGATTGTATTGTCTTCTGGTGCTGTTGTTTCCCCTGATGCGGCTTGTGGGCGGCAGATACGGATACGGGCTGGAGCAACGGCTTGGCCGGTATCCCGGCAGGGTCGCTCTCAGACGGTCCGGCCATTCGATTCTCTGGATGCATGCCTCCTCGGTGGGGGAAACGCAAGCGGCCGTCATTTTGATCGACGCCTTGCTCAGGTCCTGCGCCTCTCTTCGCATCTTCCTTACTTCGACCACCGAGCAGGGCCACCGGATGGCCCAAAGCCGTCTTTCCGAAAAGGTCGTCTGTCTGTTGGCGCCTCTGGACGCGCCTCCGGCGGTGCGGCGCGCCGTCCGCTTCCTGCGGCCGGATCTGTATATAGGTCTGGAAACGGAACTGTGGCCGGTGCTGCTGACCCGTTTGCGGGCAGCCGGGGTTCCTCTGCTGTTGCTCAATGGGCGGATTTCAGAGCGCTCTTTTGGCCGTTACCGGCGGATACGCTCGTTTATGCAGTCTTTTCTGGCCGGATTTGAAGCTGTGGCGGCCATCAGCGAGGCCGACGGGCTCCGCTTTGCCGGGTTGGGCGTGCCTGAGTCGCGCATTCAGGTCTGCGGCAATCTCAAATACGACATGCCGGCGGAGCAGATGGAACATACCCGCGCCGCCCAGCGCAAACGGCTTGGCGTTGCCGAGCAGAAGGTGTTTGTCTGCGGTTCGACCCACGAAGGCGAAGAGGCGATGTTGGCGCCGGTGTATCGCAAGCTTGCGGCCACCTTCCCGGTGGTCTGGGTGGTGGCGCCGCGCCATTTGGAACGTCTGCCTGCAGTGGAAGCCTTGTTTCGTCGCCTGTATCTGCCCTTTGAGCGGTATTCAGAACTTGCCGGCAAGGAGCGCACCGCAGCCGTTGTGCTGGTTGACGTCATGGGCGACCTGGCCGACCTCTACTGCGGCGGCGATCACATTTTCTGCGGCGGCAGTCTGGTTGACCGCGGCGGTCACAACGTCATGGAGGCGGCGCGTTGGGGACGTCCGGTCTGCTTTGGGCCTTACATGAAAGATTTTAACGACGCAGCCCATCTGTTGCAGTCGACCGGCGGCGGTTTTCAGGTGGCCGACGCCGACGCATTAACCGCCTTGCTGCTCCATCATCACGCCCGTCCCGAGGCCTATCTCGCGGCCTGCACGCGCGCGGCGGAAACCGCCGCCGGCCAACGGGGCGCAGTTGCGCGCCAGGCCGGCATCGTTTGTCAATGTCTGGCGTCGTCGCGGAAAACCACGAACGCCGCTCCTTTTCTTCCCTGACGTGACTGGCGGTATCGGCGGGCGTGCTTATCATACCACTGCACACGGGCATCGGGCGCCGACCGGCAGAGCCGGATAAAAATTTGCTTGATAACCGGAACTTCGTTCTTTTTTGGGTATACTATGAAAGCGTTAATCGGACTTGAAAACGGCACGGTGATGACCGCGCGTTCTTTCACCGGCCCTGGTGAGGCCGTGGGAGAGATTGTCTTCAACACCAGCATGAGCGGCTACCAAGAGGTGCTCACCGACCCCTCCTACACCGGTCAGTTGGTCGCCATGACCTACCCGCTGATCGGCAACTACGGCGTCAACCCCGAGGATATGGAATCGGCGGGCGTGCATCCGCGCGCCTTTCTGGTCCGCGAATACCAGGGGCAGCCGAGCAATTACCGGTCGACCGGCAATCTGGCGGATTTCCTTAAACACTACGGGGTGCTCGGCGTCGAAGGCCTGGACACCCGGATGCTGACCCGGATGATTCGCACCACCGGGGCCATGAAGGCGATCATTACCACCGAAGACATGGACGAGGCCTCGGTGGTTCGCCGCGCTCGCGAGTGGTCCGGGCTGGTTGGGCGCGACATGGTCGAGCGGGTGGCGAGCCCGGTCAGCTATCGCTGGGAGAGCGGCGCGCCGGTCCCTGGCGCCGGGTTCCCGACAGCCGCGGATGGCCGTTTCAAGGTGGTGGCCTATGATTTCGGCATCAAATACAACCAATTGCGCCTGCTGACCCGCAAGGGCTGCCAAGTGCTGGTGGTGCCGGCAACCACCTCCGCCGAGGAGGTCCTGGCCCTGCAGCCGGACGGCGTGTTTCTCTCCAACGGCCCGGGCGACCCTGCCGGGGTGCGCGGCGTGGTCGGCAATATCCAGAAACTGCTGGGGCGCCTGCCGATTTTTGGCATCTGCCTGGGGCATCAGATGCTCGGTCTGGCCTACGGCGGCACGACTTACAAACTCAAATTCGGTCACCGGGGCGGCAACCAGCCGGTTAAGGATCTGCTCACCGGCAAGGTGGAGATCACCTCGCAGAACCACGGCTTTTGCGTTGATCCGGCCAGCCTGCCGGCAAACGTCGAGGTGACCCACGTCAATCTCAACGACGGCAGCCTGGAGGGCATGCGCCACCGCGAGTGGCCGGCCTTTTCTGTGCAGTACCACCCCGAATACGCGCCCGGTCCCCACGATGCCGAATACCTCTTTGACCGGTTCATTCAACTGATGGAGCAGGCGAGCTGATTGCTCGGCCCAAAGCGAGAATATGCCAAAACGCACCGACATACACAAAATACTCATCATTGGCTCCGGGCCGATCATCATCAGCCAGGCCTGTGAATTCGACTACTCCGGCGCCCAGGCGGTCAAGGCCCTCAAAGAAGAGGGCTACGAAGTCGTTCTGATCAACTCCAATCCGGCGACCATCATGACCGACCCCGGTCTGGCGGATCGCACCTATATCGAGCCGATCACCCCCGAATGCGTGGCCAAGGTCATTGAGCGCGAGCGGCCCGATGCTTTGTTGCCGACCCTGGGCGGCCAGACCGGGCTCAACACCGCGATCAAGGTTGCGGAGATGGGCGTGCTGGAGAAGTACGGAGTGGAGTTGCTGGCGGCCAACATCGATGTCATCCGCAAGGCCGAGGGACGGGAAGAGTTCCGCGACGCCATGCGCAAGATCGGCCTCAAGGTTCCGGAATCCGCCATTGTCCACACCCTGGAAGAGGTTATGGCAGCCGCTGAGCAGATCGGTTTTCCGATCATTGTCCGCCCCAGCTTCACCCTCGGCGGTACCGGCGGCGGCGTCGCCTACAACCGGGCCGAACTCAACCAGATGGCCACCGCCGGCATCGATCTGTCGATGACCAACGAGGTCATGCTCGAGCGCTCGCTGCTCGGTTGGAAGGAGTTCGAGCTGGAGGTGATGCGCGACAAAAACGACAACGTGGTCATTATCTGCTCGATTGAGAACATCGACGCCATGGGCGTGCATACCGGCGATTCGATCACCGTGGCCCCAGCCCAGACCCTGAGCGACCGTGAATACCAGGAGATGCGGGACGCGGCGATTGCCATCATCCGCGAGATCGGAGTGGAAACAGGCGGCTCCAACGTCCAGTTTGCGGTCAACCCGGCCGACGGCGAACTGATGGTGATTGAGATGAATCCCCGGGTTTCGCGGTCGTCCGCCCTGGCTTCCAAGGCCACCGGCTTTCCGATTGCAAAGATCGCCGCCAAGCTGGCGGTGGGCTACACCCTGGACGAGATCAAAAACGACATCACCCGCGAAACCTACGCCTCCTTTGAGCCGAGCATTGACTACTGCGTGGTCAAGATTCCGCGTTGGACCTTCGAGAAATTCCCTGAGGCCGAGGATATTCTGAGCACGGCGATGAAGTCGGTGGGCGAAACCATGGCCATTGGCCGCACCTTCAAGGAGGCCTTCCAGAAGGGGATGCGCTCGTTGGAAGTCGGGCGGATGGGCTTTGGCTTCGACGGCAAGGAGGACATGACCACCCTGCATCAGGATGATCTCGACCGGGGCCTGAATCGGCCCAACTCGAAGCGGGTCAGCCATATTTTCGAGGCCCTGCGGCGCGGGATGTCCATCGAACGGATTTACGAGCTGAGCCAGATCGATCCCTGGTTCCTCAACAATTTCAAGCAGCTGGTGGACAAGGGCGAAGAGATTCGGACCCGCGGCTTTGTCGGCCTGGATCGCGACTTTCTCTATGAGGCCAAGCAGCACGGTTTTTCCGACGTCCAGTTGGCCACCCTGACCGGCACCTCCGAGGACGACATCCGCAAATTGCGGATCAAACTTGGCTTGGAGCCGGCCTACAAGTTGGTGGACACCTGTGCCGCCGAGTTCGAATCCTACACGCCGTACTACTATTCCACCTACGAGCAGGAGGATGAGTCTAAACGGAGCGACCGCAAGAAGATCATGATCCTCGGCGGCGGTCCCAACCGGATCGGCCAGGGCATCGAGTTTGATTACTGTTGCGTCCACGCCTCCTTTGCCCTGCGCGAAATCGGGGTCGAGTCGATCATGGTCAACTCCAATCCAGAGACCGTGTCCACCGACTACGACACCTCGGACAAGCTCTACTTTGAACCGCTGACCCGCGAGGACGTGCTCAACATCATTGAGCGGGAACGGCCGGACGGGGTGATTGTCCAGTTTGGCGGCCAGACGCCGCTCAACCTGGCGGTGCCGCTGGCCAGGGTGGGCGTGCCGATCATCGGCACACCGCCTGACGCCATTGACCGCGCCGAGGACCGCAAACGATTCCAGCAGCTGCTGCAGAAACTGGGTTTGCGCCAGCCGGCCAACGGCACGGCCCACACCCTGGAAGAGGCATTGGGCGTGGCCGCCGAGATCGGCTATCCGGTGGTCATGCGGCCATCCTACGTGTTGGGCGGTCGCGACATGCGGATCGTCTACAACGAGCAGGGCATCCGCAGCTTCATGGCCATCCCCGGCATGACCGGCGGCGAGCATCCGGTGCTGCTTGACCAGTTCCTCAAGGACGCGATCGAGGTAGACGTCGATGCGATCAGCGACGGCTCAATGACCGTGCTCGGCGGCATCATGGAGCATATTGAGGAGGCGGGCATCCATTCCGGCGATTCGGCCTGCGTGTTGCCGCCCCACACGCTCTCCCAAACCATGATTGAGGAGATCACCGCCGCCACCAAGTCCATGGCCCAGGAATTGGGCGTGATCGGGCTGATGAACGTGCAATACGCGGTGCAGGGCCAGAAATTGTTTATTCTTGAGGTCAACCCACGGGCCTCGCGGACCGTGCCCTTTGTGTCCAAGGCCACCGGCGTGCCCCTGGCCAAGATCGCCACCAAGGTGATGCTGGGCATAACCCTGGAACAGCTTGGCTTCACCAAAGAAAAGACCCTGCATCACTGGGCTGTCAAAGAGGCGGTCTTTCCCTTTGACCGGTTCCCGAACGTCGACACCCTGCTTGGGCCGGAGATGAAATCCACCGGCGAGGTCATGGGCATTGACGACGACCTGGGCCTGGCTTTGGCCAAATCGCAGATGGCTTCCAATTCCGAACTGCCTGAGCGCGGCACGGTGTTTCTCAGCGTGCGCCACGGGGACAAGGACGCGGTGGTCCCGGTGGCCAAAAAACTTGAGGACCTTGGCTACGCCATTCTCGCCACCCGGGGCACGGCAACCAAATTGAAGGAAAGCGGCATTGCCTGCAGCGAGGTCAATAAAATCTCCCAGGGCCGCCCCCATATTTTGGATAAAATCCAGGACGGGCAGGTGCAGTGGATCCTCAACACCTCGGCCGGCAACCGAACCACCGAAGACAGCTACATCATCCGCCGGGCGGCGCTTGACTACCATATCCCCTACACCACCACCCTCACCGGCGGCTTGGCCATGACGCAGGCCATGGAGTCCGTGCGTCACAAAGAGGTGGGCGTCAAGACCATCCAGGAATTCGCAAAGGGCATTGACTGAAAGAAAATCGATGTTAAAGTAGGTTATCCAATTGAAAAGAAGGGATAAGCGGCTAATGGGGCCGGCGAATTTTCTTGATGACGATTTTTTGGAGATAATTTTTGAATACTTTTTATAAAAACCTCAGTATGTGGCTGGTCATCGGGCTGACCATGATCCTGCTGTTCCAGCTGTTCAATAAGCCGCAGATCCAGAGCAATTCGATCACCTACAGCGAATTCTGGTCCAATGTGGAGAGCGGGGCCATCAACAAGGTCAACATCCAGGGCGAGGAGATCTCCGGCATTGGTCAGGACGGTCGTCCCTTCAAGACCCTGGCGCCCAGTGACGCCGGCCTGATCCCCCTGCTGAGGGAGTCGGATGTGGACATCTCGGTGAAGAAACCCGAGGAAACTCCCTGGTATCTGACGATTTTTGTCTCCTGGTTTCCGATGCTGCTCTTAATCGGAGTGTGGATTTTTTTCATGCGGCAGATGCAGATGGGCGGCAAGGGCGGCGCACTGTCGTTTGGCAAAACCAGAGCGAAACTGCAGGGCGAGGGCGAGGTTAAAATCACCTTCAAGGATGTAGCCGGGATCGACGAGGCCAAGGCGGAACTGGAAGAAATTATCGATTTTCTCCGTGATCCGCAGAAATTCACCAAACTCGGCGGCCGCATTCCCAAGGGCGTGCTGCTGGCTGGTTCTCCTGGTACCGGCAAAACCCTGCTGGCTCGGGCCATTGCCGGCGAGGCGGGCGTGCCGTTTTTCACCATTTCCGGCTCTGACTTTGTCGAGATGTTTGTCGGCGTTGGCGCTTCACGGGTGCGGGACCTGTTTGGGCAGGGCAAGAAGAATGCCCCCTGCATCATCTTCATCGACGAGATTGACGCCGTCGGTCGGCATCGCGGCGCCGGACTCGGCGGCGGACATGACGAGCGCGAACAAACCCTCAATCAGCTGCTGGTCGAGATGGACGGCTTTGAAGGCAACGACGGCGTCATCATCATCGCCGCCACCAACCGGCCCGACGTCCTGGATCCCGCGCTATTGCGGCCCGGCCGTTTTGACCGCCAGGTGGTGGTGCCGGTGCCGGACATCAAGGGTCGCGAGAAAATCCTTGAAATCTATGGTAAAAAAACCAAGCTGGCAGACGATGTCGACATGGCGGTGATTGCCCGCGGCACCCCCGGTTTTTCCGGCGCCGACTTGGAAAACCTGGTCAACGAGGCGGCTCTGATGGCCGCCCGCGAAGGCAAGGAAGAGGTCGACGCCAATCACCTGGAGCGAGCCAAGGATAAGGTGATGATGGGTGCGGAGCGCAAGTCTATGATCATCAGCCCGAGAGAAAAAGAGATCACCGCGTATCACGAGGCCGGTCACGCCTTGGTGGCGCGACTTTTGCCGGGAACTGACCCGATCCATAAGGTCACCATCATTCCCCGCGGGCGCGCGCTTGGCCTCACCATGCAGTTGCCCACCGACGAAAAATACACCCATGCCCGAGGCTTCCTGCTCAACTCGATTGCGATTCTGTTTGGCGGTCGAGTGGCGGAGAAGCTGGTGTTTAACGAGATCACCACCGGCGCCGGCAACGACATCGAGCGGGCCAGCGAATTGGCGCGCAAGATGGTGTGCGAGTGGGGCATGAGCGACGAACTTGGGCCGATGTCCTACGGCAAGAAGGAAGAGCACATCTTCCTCGGTCGCGAGATTGCCCAGCACCGCGATTACAGCGAACAGACCGCGCAGAAGATTGATGCGGAGGTGAAGAAGATCGTGGTCGAGGCCAACGACAAGGTCACCCGTTTGCTGGAGGAAAATCGGGACATCCTCAAGGCCATCGCCGATGAGCTCCTGGAGCGTGAGACGATCATTCTTGACGACATGGACCGGATTATTGCCAAGTTGCGGGGCGAAAACGGCGAGGAAACGGTGGAAGCGCCGGCTGAAACCGCCGAAGCCTAAACCGACTGCAGTGCTTTTTTTGGGGTGGGCTGTCTTCGTTCGACGAAGGCGGCCCACCCCTTTTTTTGTTGCAAAAACGAATTGCTGGCTTGTTGGCCTGCATCCATGTTGTCGTTTGCAATGGGTCACTGCAGGCGGTTGTCTTGAGTGTCACGGGTGTATTGACTGTAGTTGGAGAACCTTGGATTTATTCCTTTCGGCCGGTCGATAGGCAGCAGACAGAAAAACATCACTTTCAAGCAATACGGAAAAAGACTGAGCGCTGTCAGATGGATGCTGCGTGGGGATGTGAGGTGAGAGGGACGAAATTGTGTTGCCCGCACTACACTAGACAGCTTTCCAACCCGTTGTTCATTGCCGCATTCTCGCCGAGCTTTCCCGCATACGCTAAAAACCTGTACTCCTCAACAAACGCCTGGAAGGAAAGACCATGAAAAACAAGGTACAGATCATGGGTATTCTCAACGTCACCCCGGATTCTTTTTCCGACGGCGGACGCTGGAACACCGAGGCCGCTCTTGAAGCCCGAATTGAGCAACTCATCAGCGAAGGGGCAGACATCATTGACGTGGGCGGCGAATCCACCCGACCCTTTGCCGAACCGGTGAGCGCAGAGGACGAACTCGCCCGAGTCATTCCGGCCATCCGGAAAATCCGCGCATGCAGCGATCTCCCCATCTCCATTGACACCACCAAGGCGGTGGTGGCGCGCGAAGCCCTGGCCGCCGGGGCGACCATGATCAACGACATCTCCGCTCTGCGCTTTGATCCGGCAATGATCGACGTGGCGCGATCCTTCGACGGCCCGGTCATCATCATGCACATGCAGGGCGTGCCCGGCCACATGCAGGTGAACCCGCAGTACGAGGACGTGGTGGCTGAAATCAACGATTTTTTTTGGGAGCGGATCGTTTGGATGGAAAGCCAAGGCGTTGATCGCGCTAGGATCATTGTCGACCCTGGCGTCGGGTTTGGCAAAACTCTTGAGCATAATTTGAGCATTCTGCGCAATATTCAGGCCTTTAAAATACACGGCCGTCCAGTGCTTATTGGCCACTCTCGCAAATCATTTTTAGGGCAACTGCTTGATGTTTCCATCGATGAGCGTGATTGCCCTACGGCGCTGATTTCTGCATTCTGTAGCCAGCAAGACGTGGATTTTCTTCGGGTGCATGCAGTTCGGTCTACCCGAGATGCAATAGCACTGGCCATCGCTCTTTCGGGTAACCAAGCAGTTTACAATTCTTAACCTGCCGTTTTGATCGACCATCCATCTGTCTATCTTGACGATATTGATTTTTTTTCTTTTTCGCGTCGTTTTTTCGCGCCTGTTGCATCCATTTTAAGTTCGTCGTCGGTCCCCCGATTTTCGGATTAATTACGGGAATTTTTTACGCAGGTGTCGATATTTTTCCTGAAAAGTGGAAAAATGACTGTGGCGGCGTTCAATTTATGGCGGGAAATGTCTATGGTTCAAGCGTGTTATCTGAAGAATTTCTTTGTCGAGTTTTTTCCGGAATACAGGCGTGATGCCCGTTTTTCCGGAACGCCTCAGTTTGCCAAATTCAGGGCAACTCTAGAGCCGTTTATCCATTAGCGCATTTATTTTATAATTCAGGAGGGTTGGCTATTCCCTTGTTTTTTTGCTTCTGGCCCGACAATTGCAATTCGTGTTGTCAAGGGTGAAAAAGTGTAAAGAATACTTTTTTACAGTTAACTTTTGTTAGCAAGGAGGGGGTATGAAAAAGGTAATGTTGGGTTTGGCCGTGAGTATGTTCTTGTTGCCAGCCTATGCAATGGCTGACAGTGTGTCGCCTACATCTTTCAGTGATACCATTGCTGTGGGTGGGACCACGACTATCACAAAAACAGTGACTGTGTCTAAAGAGGCTGGAAGCTATGCGCCTGTCGACGTTTTCTTTCTGGCAGACACCACGGGCAGCATGGGTGGGACCATTAATACTGTACAAACAGGTGCTGCGAGTATTTTGGCTGGTACGGCTGGATTGGGCGATGTGCAATATGCCGTTGGCGAGTATGAGGATTGGGGAAGCAGTTACGGCTATCCGAGTGATAAACCTTATACACTTCATCAAGATTTCACCAGCGACGTTACAGCTGTTCAGGCAGGCATTACCAAATGGGACAGTCCTTTAGGGTATGGAGGCGATGGTCCTGAATCGCAGCTGTATGCCTTGGAGCAAGCTGCCGAAACAGCAAGCTGGCGAGCTGGTTCTACTCGAATTTTGGTATGGTTTGGCGATGTCTATGGTCACGATCCGAGTGGTCCTTCAACGGAAGCCACTGCAACTGCCGCTCTGGTGGATAAAAATATCACCGTTGAAGCTGTCAGTGTAAATGGATCTTTAGGGGCTCAAGCCGACAGGATAGCCGCTGCAACTGGCGGTGATCACTACGCTGGAATCGATGTGGCATCCATCGTGGACACCATCCAAGACGCCATTGAGACCGTTATTCACACCTATACCTCTGTTGGACTTGACCTCTCGGAGGTTCCGGCCGGTTTAATCGCTTCCTATGACGGTGCCCAGACAGGCACTTGGACTCGCGACGAAGACAGAACCTTCACCTTCAATGTCGAGATCACCGGGGAAACAGCTGGGGTTTATGATTTTAATATCTATGCCACAGTAGACCGCGGTCGGGTTGCCACAGAAGCGGATAGAATTACAGTCGGCGCCGGCGCGGTTCCTGAGCCTGCAACCATGCTGCTGTTTGGCACCGGTCTGGTTGGACTTGCTGGAATGGGCAGAAGAAAGGCTACGCGGAAGTAGCATTCAGCCACAATTCAGGTTAATGAAAAGCAGGTGGGGTTTTTCCTCATCTGCTTTTTTTTTAGGTATTTTCAGTCAACTCTTGCCGGACGACATGCCATGATTTTTCTGAATGTTTGCCCCTTGATGCGGCAAGGCGCTTTTGCCTTTGTCTGTGCGTTCTGTTTATGCATAGCGGTTGCCAATGCCTCAGCAAGCCAGCTTGCAGAATCAGGTGAAACCCCAGTCGCCGATTTTAGTGGCGCCCCGCCTCTGCCGTCTGCGGCAGAAACCTGGCAAGAGCAAAAGGAGAATATGTTTTACGAGATACTGAAAAAACAAGAACCGACCGCTGCAACCCAAAAGCTGGAGAAAATTCTGTCGCTTGTGCAACAGGGAACCTATAAAGAGGCGCAGCAGCAGCTTGAAGAATTCATCCGGTCTCATCCAGGATACGGGCCGGCACATGAAATTCTCGGCCTTGTATTGCTCCTGGCGGACAAGCAGGACCAAGCTGTAACCGCGTTGCAGAAGGCAGTTGAACTCGATCCTAAAAGCAGCTCCGCGCTGACCAAGCTGGGCGGCATCTATATGGCTCAAGGGCAAAAAGACAAGGCAAAACAAATCTTGCTCAAGGCTGTTGCCGTCAACCCTCATGATCGTTTTGCAAATCAGCGGTTGGGCATGCTCTGTGAAGAGGCTGGAGAGGTCGACAAGGCCATAGCGTTTTATGAACAGGGGCTCCTCGGAACCTTGCCGGATTACATTGGCGTCAAGGTCAATCTCGCTGGACTGTACAATAAGCAACGGCAGTTTGCCAAAACCATACCCCTGCTTGCAGCCGTGATCAAACCTGAGACGAAAAATGCGACTGGCCATATCCTGCTTGGCACCGCGTATCTGTATTCCGATCAGGCCGAGAAGGCTATCCGGCACTATCAGTACGCGGCAGCCATTGACAAGGAAAAAAGCGCTGTTCCTTTGGCGGTTGCATACCGTGCGGTAGGGAAAATCGACGAATCCAAGCAGGTCTTGTTGGATGCTAATGCATCCAACCCTAAGGATGCTCTTGTTTTATTTCAACTGGCTGAAACCTACAGTCGTGCAGCTGATTTTCAGGCGGCTCTTCAGGGCTACCACAAGGCTATCGAGGCGGGGTACCCGAAAACTCCCGCTTTGCGTCAGATTGCGGCCTTGCAGATGCGGCAGGCCAAGTACAACGAGGCTATTGAAACGCTTCGCCAGATTATTGCCAGCGAGGACAGCGTGCTTGAAGATCAGTTTGTCATGGGAGAGGCCTACCAATTCAATCGTCAGTTTACCGACGCAGAAAAACTTTTTCGATCTCTGAGCGAGCGTCATCCGAAGGATGCCTCTGTATGGTACCGTCTCGGGCTCCACTACGGGTTAACGCGGGATTATGTCAAGGCTATTGGTTCGTTGCAAAAGGCAAAGACGATCACTCCCCAAAATCCTGCCATTCTCAAGGCGCTGGCCCTGGCATATTTTCAGGGCGGCAAGAAAAGCGAATCTCTGGCTATGGCAGAAGAGCTGCATCGCCTGCAGCCTGAAAATAAAGAGAGCGCTTTTTTCCTCGCCTCTCTGTATCAGAGTTCCGGTAAAATCGAAGAGGCAAAAAAAGGATATCTGGAGATTTTGGCAACGCCTCCGGCCCATGCTTCCAGTTTGAATAATCTGGCTGATTTAACAGCTCAATCCGGTGAAAAGGATAAGGCGCTGTCGTTTGCCAAGCAGGCGGTTGAACTCGAGCCGGACAACAGCCGGTATCTCGATACTCTGGGATGGATTTTGTTTCAAGTGGCTGATTATGAGGCATCCCTTGCAACCTTGGAAAAGGCGTATAAGATTTCTCCGAAGGTTCCCATTATTCAGTTTCATTTAGGCAAAGTTTATTTGCAAAAAGGGGAGAAGGAGAAGGCAAAACAATTGCTTCAGTCTTCTGTTAGTGAGCCCTCTGCGTCATGGGCTGCAGAGGCCAATAGTCTCCTCCATTCAATAGACTGACATTCAATCAACAGTGTTCGGTCAGGAAATTGTGCAAAAAGGCTCCGTCAAGAGCATCTTGCTGTTGATGGCGTTTTGTCGCTTGGCCCTCAACTGGTGAGGGCAACCCAACACCTCCTTTTAACCATGCCGCCTTTGCGATTTAAGGAGCCCTGTGCAAACGGTGTGTCATAACTCCACCGCTTTTGCAACAGGGGCTGTTTATTGTCGTAAAGGAGGGCTGCTCCCGCTCTAATCAATCATGTAGTGTTGATTTGCGTTCATCTTCATGCTTTCCCTCTTTTCCTTGACAAAACAAGGGGCTTTGCTTTATTTTGTCGCATTTTTTAGGATTGCGGCGGGGTGGTGCGCGCCGTTTTTTTGTTTTGAGTGCTGCTGTTGTGTTGCTTTCCGCACACTCTGCGCGTCTTGCGTCTGAAGCATCATGCGTGGCGCTTTCGTCGAGTTGCGGGATGATTTGTTCGCTCTTGATTATTCCCCCCTTTAATTTGCCCTTATCAACGAGGATCAGCCATGAAGCAATTCAAAATTAAAACGATCAACGCCATTGCCCAAGAGGGACTGACTCTGTTCAACGACCGGTTCAAGGTTAGCCCAGAGGAGAGCAATCCTGAAGGCATCGTTGTCCGTAGCTCCAAAATCGATTTAGCGCCCTATCCCGACCTGCTGGCCATAGCCCGCGCCGGTGCCGGGGTCAACAACATCCCGGTGGACGAGGCCTCGGAAAAGGGGATTTGCGTGTTCAACACACCCGGCGCCAACGCCAATGCCGTGGTCGAGCTGGTCTACACTTCGCTTGGCATCTGGCTGCGCAATGTGGAAAAGAGCATCGAGTTCTGCCAGGGGTTGACCGGGAAGAACGACGAGGACATTAACCGCGAGGTTGAGGCGCGCAAAAAAATATTCAAAGGCGAGGAGATGGCCGGCAAGACCCTGGCGGTCTTTGGCCTGGGCAAGATCGGTGTCGGCGTGGCCAATGCCGGCTTGCACCACGGTATGCGGGTGCTGGGCTTTGATCCTTTCCCGGCCATGGACAACATCCATCACTTGGCGCCTGAAGTCACCCTGGCCCGTTCTCGCAAGGAGGCTCTGAGCGAGGCTGATTTCATTTCGGTGCACATGCCGCTGAACAAGAACACCAGGGGCTACGTGACCGAGAAGGATTTCCTTGAGTTTGTCAAGGACGGCGCCGTGTTAATCAATTACGCCCGCGGTCCGATCATCGACGAGGATGCGGTGTTGGCCGCCCTGGTCAGCGGTAAGCTCAAAGGGCACATTTCGGATTTTCCTTCGGTGAAATTTCTCGGCCACGAAAAAATTCTGGTGACGCCGCATCTTGGCGCTTCAACCGCCGAATCCGAAGAGAACTGCGCCACCATGGCGGTGCGCGAGCTGAAAAATTATCTTGAATTCGGCAACATCGTTCACAGCGTCAATTTTCCCAACATTGAGACCATCCCCACCGTTGACGTTCACACCCGCCTGACCGTGATCAACAAGGATCAGCCCGGCATGATCGGCATGATCAGCAACATGCTGGGCGGCGAGAAGATCAACATCATCAACTACACCAACAAGAGCAACGGCGCCTTGGGATACAACATCATCGACTGCGCCGGCCCGGTGTCGGAAGAGGTGCAGAGCAAGATCGCGCAACAGGAAGGCGTCCTCCGTGTGCGGGTGATTCCCCTGGAGATTCGCGGCCGGTAATCCCGGCTTGTATAAGAATTACCCAGTTGAGGGCTCTGGGCGCCATGAAGCGTATAAAAATATATATGCGCCAACGTGCTGTTTTTAAATGTTGTTTTTCTGTAGTGTTTTTGTGGCGGTAGTTAAGGGTAAAAAATATTTTACTGTTGTCGTGGCGGCGAATCGGCCTTGGCGTCAGCTGTCAGGCCGCTATTGCTTGAAATAAGGTTGAAAAACATCTCCTGGCGCCCGTCCGCAGGAGATGGCACGGATGATGCTATACTCAAAACATCTTCATCTCTTCTCTCCTTTTCCGGCTTGGTTCCCTGTGAACCAAGCCGGTTTTTTTTGAACCATGCAACTGACCTGCACCAGCGTCGCCTTGACGGCGCAACCAACCTATGACCAGCCGTCTTTGGATGTCGCCGTTGATCGATTGCTCGGCCCCATGCTGGCCGGGAGCAATTTGCGGACCGCGCGGGTGCTGCTCAAACCCAATCTCATCACCGCCACAAACGGCCGCCTCGCCTGCACCGACAGCCGATGCATTGTTGCTGCGGCGCGATGGTTGATCGATCAAGGGGCTCGGCCGGCGGTCGGCGATTCGCCCTCCTTTGGCTCGGCGCGGTCTGTGCTTGCAGCGATTGGCGCCTTGCCCGCGCTGGAGCGGCTTGGGGTGCTGGTGGTTGAATTTGGGCGCACAACCGAGACGCTGCTGCCGTGCGGCGTCAAGGCCGCTTTGGCTGCAGAGGTCATGGAATGCGATGTGTTGCTCAATCTCCCCAGGGCCAAGGCCCACTCGCAGATGCGCCTGACCTTGGCGGTGAAGAATTATTTCGGCTGCCTTTCCGGATTTCACAAACCGTGGTGGCATATGGCCCACGGCGGCGCCAATGGCCGGTTTGCCGCGTTGCTGGTGGATCTGCTCGCAGTCCTGCCGCCTGGCGGTTCCCTGGTGGACGGGGTGGTTGCCATGCATGTTGACGGGCCGATCCATGGCGAACCTTATCCTCTGGGGCTTCTCGCCGCCGGCGTCAACCCGGTGGCCGTTGACGCTGCCCTCCTGCGCATATTGTGCGTTGATCCGCAGCTATGTCCGCTGTGGCGCGCGGCCCACGGGGCAGGCTTAGCCGGTGTGGATGCTGAAGCCTTGCAGTTTCCCCTGGCGACGCCCGCAGAGCTTGCGGTCGCTGATTTTCTCGTTCCGGAACAACTTGGGCCGGTGCGGTTCAACCCCTTTCGTTTTGTCAAAAACTCCATAAAACGGACCTGGCTCCGCGTTGTTGGAGCGTGAGCAGGGAGGCTTGGCGGCATCTCCTCCTGGACATTGTGCAACGGCTGCTTATTTTATGGAGCGGCAAAAACTCAAAGGAGCATACATGATTGATTTGCAAGGAAAGGTGGCCCTGGTCACCGGCGGTTCGCGCGGCATCGGCAAGGCCGTGTCCCAGCGACTGGCGGCGCAGGGCGCTGAGGTGATTATCAACTACGTCCGCCATCGAACCAACGCCAGCGAGGTGGTGACGGAAATTGAGACCAGGGGCGGGCGATGCGTGGCAATTCGCGCCAATCTGGCCGACGAGGCAAGCCTTGACGCCATGTTTGCCGAGATCCGCAGCCGCTATTCCCGACTGGATGTGATTGTGTCCAACGCCGCTTCCGGCGTGCTCAAGCCGGTGACCGAACTGAAGAGCCGCCATTGGGATTGGGCGGTTAACATCAACGCCCGGGCCTTGATGCTCATTACCCAGCAGGCCCTGCCCCTGATGTCCAGCGGCGGCCGCATCGTCGCCGTTTCATCGATTGGCGCGGTTCGGGCAGTGTCGAATTATACCGTGGTGGGCGCGTCCAAAGGGGCGCTGGAGTCGCTGGTCCGGCATCTGGCGGTGGAACTCGGCCCTTTGGGCATCACTGTCAATACGGTCAGCGCCGGGGTGGTGGACACCGACGCCCTGAAAAAATTTCCCAATCGTGAGGAAATCATCGCTACAGCCATGGCCCGCACCCCCCTGGGACGCCTGACCACGCCCGACGATGTGGCTGATCTCATTTTGTTTTTGTGCAGCGACCTGGCTGCCATGGTCCATGGTCAGACGCTGGTGGTCGACGGCGGCTACGCTGTCCACGGCTGAGCGTGCTTTGTCGTCTGTTGTCTCGCTGGTTCACAAACGACGTTGCGGCTTGGCGGGCAGGCAATTTACATTGAAGCGTTGCGTGAAGTTTAGTATTTATAATTTTTTTGTGCCTCCTTCGGAGCGTTTGTTCGCGCATTGCGTCAACTGCTTGAAAACAGGCGGCAACCTTCGCATGTTCCTAACCGCCCCGTTGTCGTGAGGGCGGCTTTTTTTTTTTTTGCTGTTTTGTCTATTTTAACTCCATAGGGAGACGCTTATGTCAACGCATCTTTTCACCTCTGAATCGGTGTCCGAGGGACACCCGGACAAGGTCGCCGATCAGATCTCCGACGCCATTCTGGACGCCATCCTCACCCAGGACAAACATGCGCGGGTGGCCTGCGAGAGTCTGGTCACCACCGGCATGGCCATGATCGCCGGCGAAATCACCACCACGGCCTGGGTCGATATGCCCAACATCGTCCGCGAAACCATCCGGGAGATCGGCTACAATTCTTCTGACATGGGGTTTGACTGGCAATCCTGCGCAGTCATCACCTCAATCGACAAGCAGTCGCCGGACATCGCCCAGGGCGTCAACGAAGGCAGCGGACTTGATCTTGATCAGGGCGCCGGCGACCAGGGGCTGATGTTTGGCTACGCCTGCGACGAGACCGACGTGCTCATGCCCATGCCCATCACCTACGCCCATTACCTGACCAAGCGTCAGGCCGAGGTGCGCAAGGCCGGTATTTTGCCCTGGCTGCGTCCCGACGCCAAGAGTCAGGTGACCATCGAGTATGTCGACAACGTGGCCAAACGAATCGAGGCTGTGGTGCTTTCCACCCAGCACAGCCCGGACGTCAGCTACGAGGATCTCAAGGAAGCGGTGATGGAGGAGATCATCAAACCGGTGCTGCCGGCCCACATGATCGACGCCAACACCAAATTCTTCATCAATCCCACCGGTAGGTTCGTGATAGGCGGCCCGGTGGGCGACTGCGGCGTCACCGGCCGCAAGATCATTGTCGATTCCTACGGCGGCCGCGGTTCGCACGGCGGCGGCGCCTTTTCCGGCAAGGATCCGTCCAAGGTGGATCGATCCTCTTCGTACATGGGCCGCTATGTGGCCAAGAACATTGTCGCCGCCAAACTGGCCACCGAAGTCGAGGTCCAGGTGGCCTACGCCATCGGCATCTCTAAGCCGGTGTCGATCAACGTCAAAACCTTTGGCACCGGCACGGTTTCTGAGGAACGGCTGGTTGAGATTGTCGGCCAGGTCTTTGATCTTCGGCCCAAGGCGATCATTCAGCAACTGGACCTGCTGCGGCCGATCTACCACAAGACCGCAGCCTACGGCCATTTTGGGCGCGAACTGCCGGAGTTCACCTGGGAGCGGATCGACAAGGTCGAGGCCCTGCGCGCCGCCGCCGGCCTGTAATTTTTTTCAGCATCAGCAGCTTCCTCACGCAGGAAGCAGGAGCATTACATGAGTGATTATAAAGTAGCGGATATGAGCCTGGCCGATTGGGGCCGCAAAGAGATCGCCATTGCCGAAACCGAAATGCCCGGCCTGATGGCTCTGCGCGAGGAGTTCGGCGCGAGCAAACCCCTTGCCGGGGCGCGGATTGGCGGGTGTCTGCACATGACCATCCAGACGGCGGTGCTGATGGAGACCCTGGTACATTTGGGCGCCGAGTTGCGTTGGTCTTCCTGCAACATCTTTTCCACCCAGGATCACGCCGCCGCCGCAGTCGCCGCCGCCGGCATCCCCACCTTTGCCTGGAAGGGCGAGACCGAGGAAGAATTCTGGTGGTGCATTGAGCAGACCATCTTTGGACCGAACGATTGGCGGCCCAACATGATCCTGGACGACGGCGGCGACCTGACCCTGGTGATGCACGAGAAGTACCCGGAGTTGATGCGGTCGATCCGCGGCATCTCCGAGGAAACCACCACCGGCGTGCATCGGCTTTATGAGATGACCAAGCAGGGCAAACTGATGTGCCCGGCTTTCAACGTCAACGATTCGGTGACCAAGTCAAAATTCGACAACCTCTACGGTTGCCGCGAGTCCTTGATCGACGGCATCAAACGCGCCACCGACGTGATGATCGCCGGCAAGATCGCGGTGGTGGTTGGCTACGGCGACGTCGGCAAGGGTTGCGCCCAAGCCTTGCGCGGCATGGGGGCCACGGTCCTGGTGACCGAGATCGACCCGATCTGCGCCCTGCAGGCGGCCATGGAAGGCTACCGGGTGGTGACCATGGACGAGGCTGCGGCCAAGGGCAACATCTTCGTCACCTGCACCGGCAATTTGCGGGTGATCACCCGGGCGCACATGGAAGCGATGCCGGATCAGGCTATTGTTTGCAATATCGGTCACTTCGACTCTGAGATCGACATCGCCGGCATCCGCAGCCTGCCCTGGGAGAACATCAAACCCCAGGTTGATCACGTCATCTTCCCCGACGGCAAGCGCTTGATCGTGCTGGCAGAGGGACGGTTGGTGAACCTCGGTTGCGCCACCGGCCATCCGAGCTTTGTGATGAGCAACTCCTTCACCAACCAGGTGTTGGCCCAGATCGAGTTGTGGAAAAATTCCGAAGCCTATGAGAACAAGGTCTATTTCTTGCCGAAGAAGCTCGACGAGAAGGTGGCCCGGCTGCATCTGGCCAAGATCGGCGTACACTTGACGGCGCTCACCCAGGAGCAGGCCGACTATATCGGCGTAGACGTCGCGGGTCCGTTCAAACCTGAGCATTACCGGTATTGATCGGGTTGTTCGGTAGTTTTTAATTTTCAGCTTTCAGGGCAGGGTGCTTGTTCACTCTGCCTTTTTTTTGCGCGGGGAAAACAATGGCAACAACAGGACAGGCAACCGTGATTGGCGGCGGTTTGGCAGGCTGCGAAGCGGCTTGGCAGGCTGCGCAACAGGGCGTGCGGGTAACCTTGTACGAGATGAAGCCCCAGCGTTTCAGCCCGGCCCATGAATCGGCGCAGTTGGGAGAACTGGTCTGTTCCAACTCGCTCCGTTCGAATGCCGTGGATTCGGCGGCGGGATTGCTCAAGGAGGAGATGCGCCAGTTGGGCTCGCTGCTGATGCGGATCGCCGACCAAACCGCTGTGCCGGCCGGCACGGCGCTGGCCGTTGATCGGGCGCAGTTTGCCGCCGCGCTCACCGAGGCGATTGAAGCACACCCCCTGATCACGGTGCGCCGCGAGGAGGTCCTCCAGATTCCCGAGACCACGGACGGCCCGGTGGTGCTTGCCGCCGGCCCGCTGCTTTCCGGCCCCCTGGCCGAACACCTCCAGGCCCTGGCTGGCGGCGAACATCTGGCCTTTTACGACGCCATCGCCCCGATTGTCGACGTCGACAGCCTGGACATGAACATCATTTATCGAAAATCGCGCTGGGACGACGACGGCCCGGGCGATTACCTCAACTGCCCCATGGACCGCGAACAGTACGAGCAATTCATGACTGTGCTTGGTTCAGCCCAGACCGTGCCCCTGCACGCCTTTGAGGAGGCAAAATATTTTGAAGGCTGTCTGCCCATTGAAGTGATGTGCGAACGGGGCGCGGACACCCTGCGTTTTGGTCCGATGAAGCCCATTGGCCTGGCGCATCCGGTCACCGGTCAGGTCTACCATGCGGTGGTGCAGCTGCGGGCGGAAAATCGCGAGGGCACGGCCTACAACCTGGTGGGATTCCAAACGAAACTCACCTATGGAGAGCAGCAGCGGGTGTTTCGCACCATCCCCGGGCTGGAGCGGGCGGTATTTCTGCGGCTGGGTTCCATCCACCGCAACACCTTTGTCTGCGCCCCCCGGGTGATTGAGTCGACTCTGCAGATGCGCCAGCGACCGGGCCTTTTCCTCGCCGGACAGCTTTCTGGGGTCGAGGGCTACATCGAGTCCACGGCCATGGGGTTGCTGGCCGGAATCAACGCGGCTCGGATGGTCCAGGGCAAGGAGTTGCTGACGCAGCCGCCGGCCACCGCCCACGGCGCCTTGATCCAGCACCTGATCGCCTCTGATCCGGCCCATTTCCAGCCGTCCAACGTCAATTTCGGCCTGTTTCCGCCCCTGGTTGGCCGGAAAATCCCCAAAAAAGAACGGGGCCGCCTCCGCTCCGTCCAGGCCCTCGCCCTGATCGACGAATGGCGCCGGCTGATTTCGGCCTGAGTGCGGCTTGAATTTGCCTACTCTTCTCTAAAGCCCCAGTAGGGGAAATCCAGCCGGTACGAGGCCACCAGCCCCGGACTCTGCTCCCGACTGGCGACCAGCCACAGTTCGTTGGCGCGCTGTTCCGGCGGGCTGTTGTCAAATGGGTCCCACTTGGGCAGGAGCACCATGGCGTTGTCGGCGGAATAGCCGATGTCGCCGGAGCCCTTGAACGAACCGAGATGGGGCTGGCGGTCGAACTGGCCGTCATCGCTTCGTTCCAACTCCGAGATCACCAAAAAACTGACCGCCATCTCGTCGCGGATGGCCTCCAACTGACGCAACCAGCCGTCAATGCCGCTGCGTTGCTGGCTGATGTCCTTGAACGGCAGCTTGTGCAGGCTGTCGACCACCACGACTGTATAGTCCGAGTTGGTCTCGTGGCGGATGAAATCGATGTGGCGGCGCATGGTCTCGGGCGAGAGTTTGCGGTCGTTGACCACCCGCAGCCAGGAGAGTGCCTGGTGCAACCGTTGTTGCGCCTGTTGCAGCCGTCGCCGTTTTTCCGGAGACAGGCTTGCAGCCTTGATTTGGTCAATGGTCAGGCGGCAGAGGCGGCAGAGGATGCGCAAATAAATTTTTTGCCGGCCGTTTTCAAAGTCATAGTACAGCGTCGGGATTTTGCGCATCGCCATCTCCGAGGCGATCTGAATAAAAAAAGCCGATTTGCCCGCCTTGGGCGCGCCGCCCATGATGTTGATGCCGTGGATGCCCCCCAGCGCCCGATCCAGGAGAGGGAAACCGCTGGTCAGGCTGGCGTAGGATTCGCCCGATTCCTGGAACAACCGCTCGCTGAAGGTCTGAAACTCGCTTGCAGGGGTAGGGAAGGGCGAAAAGGCGCGCGCTTCCCGGATCATCGCAAACACGGTTTTCTGCAACGGGGTTGTGGTCTCGGCGGCAAGCTGAAACAGCGAGGCGTTGCGGGCGGCGTCCTCGGGCCAGCGAACGATCCGCACCTTGAAGCCGACCCGGGTGGCAAAGGCCTTGGCCATGGCTTCGGATTCGGCGGTGTGGTTGACCCAGAGAAAGATGGTCCGGATCCAGGCCAACTGCAGCGGATCGACATGGGCGAGGTCTGCGGCGGTGGGCACGGCAATGCCCGGCAATCCCAGTTGCTTCAGGGGCAGCAGGTTTTTTTCGCCTTCGACCAGAAAGAGCGCGCCGTTCTCGCAACGCTCGATTTCCTGGGCGTTGAAGATGTGGAACTGATCGCCAAAAAAGCGTTCGTCGCCGTACCAGAAAAAATCCTCCGGCCGCTCCGGATGCACGCAACGGGCGGCGTAGCAGTTGCCGTCGGCCTGGATGTAGGGAAACACCAGGTATCTGCCGTTGTAGCCGATGCGCAGTTCCGCCAGGGTCTCGGGGGCAATCCCGCCCGCCGCCAGGGTGGCCTGCTGGTCGCCGGTGAGTTTGTCGGCAAAACCGATGAGTTCGTTGTGGAGATTCTTGACCGGATACTCGACCTCGCGGCCGAAATACTCGCGATCCGGGTCAAAACCTGGCGCAAGCGACGGGCTGACGCCGCGCAGCCGGGCGAAATGGAGGGGAAAACCACCACTGACGCAATGGTTCACACAGCGAAAGTAGCCGTGGAAAAAACTCTCCTGATTGAGAAAAACCGTCAACAGGGGGCTCTTTCCCGCCTCTTTGCCGGCGCAAAAGGGGCACGGCGCCTGGAGCTGGGCGTTGGACAGCTTGGCCTCGGGCAGTTGTTGCAGGTAAAATCGGGTGACAACGTCGGGCATGGCGCTCCCTGAGGACGTTAGAAGAAATGGGGAGGAGCGGTCTTTTTAGCCAAGAATGGATTGAAGCTCGTGCTTGTCGAGCGGTTGATCGAATTTAAAATGGGCCGAGTAGTCGTTTTCCAGCAGGTGAAACGGCTGAATGCCGATCACCAGTCCCTTGAGGGTGAGGTGGCCACTTTTGCCGCCCACCGGCAGCACCACCTGCACCCGTCTGCCCAGTAGGAGACGGGCGTTTTCCTGGCGGGCAATGCGGATAAGGAAGGCGAGCCCGCCCTGGGAGATGTCGGCGGTTTCAGAACGAAAGCCGCGACCGATGGGCTGGTCGAGGCTGCTGATCGGTTGCACCTGAATTTTGCGCGACAGGCTGAATCGCTGATCCTTGCGACGTTCCAATCCTTTTTTCTCAATCATGGACCGGATGTTGTTGCAGGCGGCGAAATATTCGTGCAGCTTGGCGCGCAACCCTGGAAACTGATCCTGCCACACATTCAGCGCCGTTTGCGGCAGGATGTAGAGGCGCGAGGGGGTGAGCGAGGTCAGGGTGACCGTCCAGAACGAGGGGGTGAAAAAATTTTCGCCGGCTATCTGGCCCCGGTTAAGGCTGGTGATGAACAACTCCCGCGATCCGACCAGATGCGACACCTTGACGCTGCCCTGGTTGATGAAGAACAGGGCGTCGTTTTTGTCGCCCTGGGCAACAATGGTTTCTTCCGGCTTGTAGCGTCGTTCAATAAATTCATGGTAGATAGACTCAAATTCATTGGAGCTGAGGCGATCAGTCAGATCGGACCAGATCTCTAAATCCTCGCCTTTGACCGCGCCTCGTTTTTCCTCGTCAATGATCTCGCCGGAGCGGATAATCTCACCCAAGGGCATGGCGTCTATTTCGTAGATGCGCTCTCGCAACCGTTCCGCCGTCGGAAAATCACCGGAACGGGCGGTGGCGGCAATCAGGTCGAGCAGTTGTTTCTTGGCGTGCTCCGACTGGCCCTGTTCAACTAAGGCAAAGATTTCCGCTTCCGCCGCTTGGACGCCCGGCGCCGGCATCAAAGCAGGCGTTGGCGACGGTTGCTCTTCCTGCCGCCCGCTGGTCTCCTCGCCCCGCTCTTTGCTGAGGGGGGCCGCCTGTCGTATCTGCTCCAAGGCTTGGCCTGCGGCTTGGCGGACTTCGTCGCTGTAGCCGGCAAGCCCCAACACGTTTTTACTTTGCACCACCCGGTTCAGCGGCGCCGTGGCCCGTTTGGAGCCGATGGCCCCCAATGTTTTGCAAATGCTGATCTGCAGGTCGTTTTTATTCTTGCCGAGAAAGGGTTTGGCGCTCTCCAGAAGATCGGTCAGCGGCCGCACAAACCGTTCGTCGTGGGCCTGGGCGACATGCGCAATAACCTTGATTTTGAGGGAATCGTCGACGTTTTGCAGGGCGTGGAGCAAGAAATCCTTGAGGTTGTTGCCGCCAATTTTAACCGCCGTGCTGATGACCTCCTGCTGGACGCGAAGATCGCTGTGATTGATGAACGGCCGGACCGTGGCAAAAAGGGCGGGGTTGCCGATCTCGCCGAGGAGACGGATGACGTTGCGCACCACAAACCAAGGCGAATCCTTGTGCAATTGTTCCAACAGGATAGAGATCGCCGGGTTGCCGGTCTGCTTGATCAGCGCCAGGAGGCGATTTCGTTCATAGCGACTTTCGTTGGTAATCAATTGCTGCAGTTGGAATCGCGCCGAATCCATACCCAGCTCGACCAACAGTTTGCCGGCAATCTCCTGGTGGGGCTCTGCATGGAGGTAACGGTCGAGCAACTGTTCCAGCACGGGCGGCGAACACAGGCTCTTGAGGGTTTCCAAGGCCTGCTCGCGGATCGGAGCGCTGCCGGACGCTCCGGTCGTCGACGACGTTGTTTGCAGAAAATGGGCGGTTTCGTAGGCGAGGGCGTAGTTTTCCTCGGTCAGACGGTGGCCGGTAATACGGCCAATGGCGGCCAGCGCCTGCTTGCTGCTCTCGGCCGTGATTTCCGGTAGCTGCAGCCCCTGTTGCAAGGCCGGCAAAAGCTTGGCGAGGCGCTCCCACTCACCAAGCTGCGCCAATTGGCCGGCGATCTCGGCCAAGGCCTGGAAGGCGTTGGCGCAAATTTCGGGTTGGGTGTGCTGTAGGGCCGCCGCCAGCTGCATCAGCAGATTGTCGGCCTTGGCGCCGTCGTTTTCGAGCAGCAGATTTTTGACGGTGTCCGGCAGGGCCTGGCAGATCTCAGGGCTCGCCAGGTCTTTAAGGTCGCCGCTGAGCAGTTTGTCCAGCCCGCCCCGGATGGAGAGACTCCGTTCCTGCTCCTGTAATTTTTTCTGTTCGCGGTGCATTTGGATGATGGCCCGCATTTTTTCGCCGCGAACCGTCTGCAGCAAGCGATTGTAGGCCGCTTCGATCTCTTTGTTGGCCAGGGCAAAATCAGGTTCGGCGCGGCCTTCGGCAAGGGCCTGGAGCTGAGCGGTCAGTCGTTCCAGTTTGTCTTCGGACAGTTGGGCGATGACCTGCTGATAGAGTTGTTCTCCAAACAGGTTCTTGTATTTTTGCACCAGGATAAGGCCCAGTTCCTTTTCGTCGAACGCGGCGATCCGTGCGCCGGCCTGGGTGGCGACCTGGAGTTGCTTTTCCTTGTTGAGCAGGGTGTCGTACCGTTCAAGCATCTGTTCAAACGACGAAAAATCCGCCGTGCCGGTGGTATCATCAACAGCTTCAAGGGATTGTTGGGCGGCGGCGACCAGCACCGGGGCCGACCATGCCGGCTGTTGCAGGCGCATGGCCAAGCGGTCGGGGAGGGCGGAGGTCGGGTCTGGAGATGAACGCAGGACCTGGGCGTCGATGTTCAGGGCAATGGCCTTGGTGATCTCCGGGCCTTTGTGCGTCTGGGCCAAACGCTTGAGGATGGAATCGTCGTCGGGCTTGAAGTCGAGGTCCTTGTTCTTGTCGACCTGCAGGGGGAGGTCGCTGGTCAGGGCGACGATCATCCGGTTGAGTTGCTTGGGCGTGAGGTGGTCGACGGTCTTGTCGAGCAACTCGTCGGAGATCTGGTTGACGACCTGGGTATAGAGTTGTTGCCCAAAGATGCCCTTGAATTTTTGCGCCAGGATGTTGCCCAGGGCCACGCCTTCCATGGAGGCCAGTTGCGCCCCGGCCTGACGGGCGACCTGCCCCTGTTGTTCTCGGCTGAGGAGTTGCTCGTAGCGACCCAGCAAGGTGTTGAACGTAGCAAAATCCACTTGGCCGTCGCCCTGAACCTGGATGTCCGGGTCGACCACCTGCTGGGCGGCAGTGGCCAGCACCGGGGCTGACCATTCCGGCTGCTTAATCCGCTGCAGCAGATGTTCAGGCAACTCGGCCGCCGTTGTGCCAGGGTTGATCAACAGTTGGCGGGCGTCTATGTTCTGGGCGATAGTCCGAGTGATCTCCGGACCCTTTTTTGTCTGGATCAGCCGTTTGAGCACGGAGTCGTCGGCGGGCTTGAAATCTGGATCCATGTCCTTGCCGATCTGCAATGGGATGTCGCTGGTGAGGGTGGCAACCATCCGATTGAGTTGCTTGGGCGACAGATGCTCAACGGTTTCGTCCAAGAGTTGGTCGGAAACCTGGGTGACGACTTGGCTGTAGAGCTGTTTGCCAAAGAGGCCCTTGAATTTTTGGGACAGGATGTGGCCCAAAGCCAGGCCTTCCATGGAAGCGAGCTGTGCTCCGGCCTGGCGGGCGACCTGGCCCTGTTGTTCGCGGCTGAGCAGCTGCTCGTAGCGGGCAAGCAGGTTGTTAAAGGCCGCAAAATTGACCTGGCCGTTCTGCGCTTCGACCACTTGTTGGGCGGCAGTGGCGAGCACTGGAGCCGACCACTCAGGTTGCTGGAGCCGTTGTCGCAGATGTTCTGGCAACTCGGCCACAGTGGTGTTTGGGCTGACCAGCAATTGGCGGGCGTCGAGATTCTGGGCCACGGCCTTAGTGATCTCGGGGCCTTTTCGGGTCTGGGCCAGTCGTTTGAGCACGGAGTCGTCGGCGGGCTTGAAGTCGGGATCCCTCTCCTTGCCAATCTGCAAGGGGATGTCGCTGGTGAGGGTGGCGACCATCCGATTGAGTTGCTTGGGCGTCAGATGCTCAACGGTTTCGTCTAGGAGTTGGTCGGAAACCTGGTTGATGACTTGGCTGTAGAGCTGCTCGCCAAAGAGGCCCTTGAATTTTTGGGCCAGGATGTTGCCCAATGCCAGCCCTTCCATCGAGGCCAGTTGCGCCCCAGCCTGACGGGCGACCTGGCCTTGCTGCTCGCGGCTGAGCAATTGTTCGTACTGGCCGAGCATGCGGTTAAAGGCGTTGAAGTCGATTTGAGCGCCGCTCTGCCCCTGCGCATCGGCGACCTGCTGGGCGGCGGTGGCCAGCACCGGGGCTGACCATTCGGGCTGTTGGAGTCGCTGCAGCAGGTGCTCGGGCAAATCGGCCGCCGAAGTGGCTGGATTGGCGAGCATTTGCCGGGCGTCGAGGTGGCGGGCGATCGCCTGGTTGATTGCAGGATTCGGTTCGTTTTCCAGATGGGCCAGTCGCGTCAGGGCGGACAGGTCGTGCGACGGCGATCCATTGGGCGCCGCCGCACTGGACGGCTCGGGCTGTTGCGCGGCAAGGTTGGCAATCAGGCTGTTGAGCCGTTGCGGCGTGAGCTGGTGCAGGGCGGAACCGAGCATGGCGTCGGCCGCAGGGGAGGCCGGCAAGCTGGCCACCAGCTTGGCGAGCATGGTGGGGTCAAGACCGGAAAGGGCGGCGGCGGAGTGCTCCAGTTGCAGGGCGCGTTTCTGCAGGTCGGTTTCCTGGCTCAGATCGCGGAGGAAATCGACCACGGCCTTGGTCACCTCCTCGGGACGCTGGCTGCGGCCGTCTGCAGCGGGCAGGCGGTTGATCAGTTCCTGCACCAACTCCGGAGAGACGCCGCGCAATGGGTCCACTCCTGTTTTTCCTAGCACAAAATTGGCCAGTTCTTCATCGCTGATATTGAGACCGGAGCCAATCAGTTCGTCGCGGACCACTTGCTCGCCGTCGTGGATGGCGACGTAGCGTTTGGCGTCAACCAAAACCGAGGCGATCCCGGCTTTGTCGAGGAGCGCGGCAACAGGCTCGGTCAGTTCCTTCTCGCCCAGCAAGGCCGAGAGCGTTTGGGTGAAATTGAGACATTCCTCAAAGGAGAAGGAGGGCTGAAAGGTAAACGAGTGAATCTTTAAACGGTTGAGCAGAGTGAGCAGGCCTTGGATTTGTGGCCGCGCGTGATCCTTGTCCGCCAGGCGTTCGCCGCACACCAGGATTTTTCCTTCTGAAATGGCAAGGTTGACTGCATGGTCGCCGCTGCTTTCCAACAAAGCCGCAAAGGCCTTCAAGACAAAATCGTTGCTGCGCTGGACTTGCGGATTGGAGGCCGGGTAGATGCGTATTGTGCGCAGCGCTGTATAGAGGCGAACCGGAAAATCAAGCAGCAGGCTGTTTCTGTCCGGCGATGAGGTGCGCGGGGGAGTACCCATGTTTTTTCCGTCGTAAACGTGAAGGTGCTGGAAAAGCAGCGATAACCGAGGGGCGGAAGACGCTGGGAACAACAGAAGAGCGTTGGCGGCGCCGCGTATTTGCCCTTGTGTAGCATTCCACATCCAGGGCGTTTGATCAATGCGAACTTTGTGTTTTTTCTCCGCAAGGAAGCGGTAACCGCTTGGTTTTTGTCTGAATAACTGTGGAACCTGGCACCCTATGGCCTATGACGCTGGGGTGGTCAGGCCGGCGCCGCCAGCCCGCAGCGAAGCAGCGTCTGGACAACGGCGTTGAGCGGCAAGCCTACCACATTGCTGTAGGAACCGGTGATGGAGCGGACGAGAAAGGCCCCACGGTCCTGGATGCCATACGCGCCGGCCTTGTCCATGGGTTCGCCGGAATCGACGTAGGCGCGGAGGACCACGTCGTCGAAGCGGTCAAACGCCACCTGGGTGGTCTGCGCATCAATTACTTCAATGGCCTGCTGTCTGGAGACCACGGCAAAGCCGGTCATGACCTGATGGGTCCGGCCTTGGAGCCGTTTGAGGATCGTGAACGCTTCCTCGCGGTCCTGCGGCTTGCCGAAGATGGTTCCGGCAAGAACGACCACGGTGTCGGCGCCAAGGACAACGGCCTCGGGATGCTGGCGAGCAATGTGTTGGGCCTTGGTCAGGGCCATGCGGCGGACAAAGGTCTCGGGCGCTTCGCCCGTCTCTGGGGTTTCGTCAATATGGGCCGGCGCAACCTGGAAATCCAGGCCGAGCCGCTGCAGGAACTCTTGCCGGCGCGGCGAGGCTGAGGCGAGGATGAGAGGGCGGCAGGCGGTGAACATGGGCGGCAAAAGCTAGGATTGGAAGAGGGGGGCGGGGTAATAAATTTTTTCGAGAAACAGTCCGCAAGCCGGCGCGGTGGGCCCGGCTTGGGACCGGTCCCTGGCACGCAGGATCTCTGCCAACTGACCCGCCGGCCGCTTGCCCTGGCCTATTTCGATCAGGGTTCCGGCCAGGATGCGCACCATCTGGCGGAGGAAGCCGTCGCCGGTCAGCCGCAGCGACCAGCCGTCGGCGCAGCCCAACTGGGGCGTGCAACTGACCGTGAACAGGGTGCGAACCGCGCCGCGTCCGTTGACGGCGTTCCGGTCGCGGGAGCCGACCCGCTCAAAACTGGAAAAATCATGGCCGCCGATGAGCACGTCCAGGCAGTCGCGCAGCCGGTTGAGATCAAATCGGCCGGGGATATGGGCCCGGTGGAGGCGGTCGCAGGGCAGTTGCAGCGGCCCGGTAAAAAAGTCATAGCGGTAGGTCTTGCCCAGGGCGTGGTAGCGGCTGTGGAAATCGGCCGGGGCCTCTTCGGCGGCGAGAATGCGGACGTCCTTGGGCAGCATCGAATTCAGGCCTTTGAAAAAAGCAACCGCCGGGATGGCCGCCGAGGTGCGGAAATGGGCCACCATGCCGAGGGCGTGGACCCCGGAATCGGTGCGCCCGGCTCCGTGGAGGATGATCGGTTCACCACATAAAAGGGCGAGTTGCTGTTCCAACTCGCCCTGAACGGTGCGTTCGCCCTGCCGCTGCCGTTGCCATCCACAGTAGCCGCCGCCGTCGTAGGCGAGCAGCAGCCGGATTGTGCGGGACATCAGGGGAAAAACGGCGCTCCCATCAACCCGGTGGATTCAGGGAAGCCGTTCATGAGGTTCATATTCTGCACCGCCTGTCCAGAGGCGCCCTTGACGATGTTGTCGATGGCGGACATGACGATCAGGCGGCCGGTCCGTTCGTCTTTTTGCAGGGCCAGGTCGCAGCAGTTGGAGCCGCGAACATGCTGGGTCGACGGCGGCGTGCCGGCAGGCAGCACCCGGACGAACGGCTCGTCGGCGTACAATGTTTCGTACATTTCCTGCAGGTCGACGCTGTTGCCCTGCGCGGTCAGCGAGGCGTACATGGTGCTGAGAATGCCCCGGGAAATCGGCAGCAGGTGCGGGGTAAAGGAAATCGTGACCGGCGCGCCGGCCGCGAGGGAGAGTTCCTGCTCGATTTCAGGGATGTGGCGATGGCTGCCGCCTACCTTGTACGGTTTGAAGCCGTCGGCGACCTCGCAAAACAGGGTTCCCACATTGGCGGCTCTGCCGGCCCCGGAGGTTCCGGATTTGGAGTCGATGATCAGGGTGGCCGGATCGATCAGGCCGCGCCGGAGCAAGGGCGTCAGGGCCAGGATCACCGAGGTCGGATAGCAGCCTGGGTTGGCGGTCAGCCGGGCGTTTCGGATCTGATCCCGGTAGAGTTCCGGCAGACCGTAGACCGCTTCGCCGAGCAACTGGGGACTGGTGTGCTCCTGGTACCATGCTTCGTACACCGCCGGGTCATGGATACGGTAATCGGCGCTCAGGTCAACCACCTTTTTTCCGGCGTCGAGCAGCCTGGGAACGATGTCCATGGCGGTCTTGTGGGGCACGGCGGTGAAAAAGAAGTCAGCCCGGCCGATCAGTTCGTCAACCGTCAAATTTTCGCAGCAGAGGTCGACCCGTTTACGCAGATTAGGAAACACCTCGGCCAGCGGTTTGCCTGCATACTGCCGCGAGGTGGCGACGGTGAGACGGATTTCCGGATGCCCGGCCAGGATTCGAGCCAATTCAACTCCAGTATACCCGGAGGCGCCAACAATACCGACATGCAACATGATGAGGTTCCTCGTTTCGCACCGGTCGTGCAGGATCTGAGGTTAAAAAAAAAGGGAATAACGAAGTGTTCGTTATTCCCTGAGCATTCGCTAATGCGAGTAAGAAATCGCGGCGACCAGCTCCGCCCAATAAAAATCAGCGTTTGGAGAACTGGAAGCGGGCGCGGGCACCGCGCTGGCCGTACTTTTTACGCTCTTTGGCGCGCGGATCACGGGTCAGCAGGCCTGCTCTTTTCAACGGCAGGCGCATCTCAGGATTCAACTCCTGCAGTGCGCGAGCAATGCCGTGGACCAAGGCGTCGATCTGGGCTGATTTTCCGCCGCCCTTGACCGTGGCCATCACATCGTACTGATCCATTGTTTCGGTAACGGCAAAAGGCTTGGCAACCTTGGGCTCAAAGAAAATATTGCCGAAATAGTCGTTCAACTCCATCTTGTTGATGGCCAGCTTTCCACTGCCGGGGGTGATCCAGACTCTGGCGATTGCTGTTTTCCGTCTGCCGGTAGCGTATGTCTTCTCTTGGGCCATGTTCTATGCTCCGTTATCAAATCTCAAGATTTTCAGGTTGTTGTGCCTGATGGGGATGAGCCGTGCCGGCATAGACCTTCAGCTTTTTAAGCTGCGCCCGGCCGATTTTATTTTTCGGCAGCATGCCCTTTACCGCCGTGCGGATCAACTCCTCCGGCTTTTTGGCAAGAACTTCGCGGGCGGTCTGGGTCTTGATGCCGCCGGGATATCCCGTGTGATGATGATAGACTTTGTCGTCCCACTTGTTGCCGGTGAGATGAATCTTGTCGGCATTGACAACAATCACGAAATCGCCATTGTCTTGAAAGTTGCAAAAAGTGGCCTTGTGCTTACCGCGCAGACGGCGGGCGATTTCCGTGGCGATACGCCCAAGAACCTTGCCGTCGGCATCGGCTACAAACCACTTGCGTTCAATTTCATTTACCGGCGTGTAATAGGTTTTCATTCTGCGCCTCACTACTGAAAAAAAAAGGTCCGAACAGAGGTCCGAACCTTGGAGTCTCTTGTGGAGCGGGAAACGAGATTCGAACTCGCGACTTCAACCTTGGCAAGGTTGCACTCTACCACTGAGTTATTCCCGCTCATTGTTTTTTGTAACGCGGCCGACTTTACCAAGATTTGACGGCTGGTGTCAATATTAAATTTCCATCTTGAATAAAAATCTGCCGGCCTCGGTCGCAAAAACAATCGTAGCCGGTTTGGGAACAGTTGCCAGGATATGGAAACAGGAGTAATATGAGTCTTATTTTATTGATAATTTTGATAGGGTGTCCCTTTCTTGCCGTCACAGGGGCGACAATCCTGCGGCCGCCCGGCGTTTTCGGGGCAACTGTTTGGAATCAAATGTTGAGGCCGGCTGAAAAATTGACTACAGTCGTTTTTGCTTTTTCACTTACAAACTTAGGCATCTGCTGTCTTTATCCGCGGCGCGTTTGGCTTCGGCCGGCCGCCTGATTGTTGCGGGAGTGTACTATGGCTGAATCCGCCATTCGAAAGGCGTTTATTGAGCGCGCCACCAAGGAAACCCAGATCAAGCTCGCGCTTGATCTCGACGGCGCCGGTCGCGCCGGCGTTCGCACCGGCGTTGGCTTTATGGACCATATGTTGACCCTGTTCGCGGTGCATGGCTTCTTTGATCTGGACATCGCTGCAACCGGGGATGTGGAGGTTGACGATCATCACACGGTAGAGGATGTGGGTATCTGCCTGGGCATGGCTTTTGCCCAGGCCCTTGGCGACAAGTCCGGGATCTGCCGCTACGGCCACGCCTACGTGCCCATGGACGAAACCCTGGCCAGGGTCTGTGTCGATTGTTCCAACCGTCCCTATCTTCATTATCAGGTTCCGGTGAGCGAAGCGAAAATCGGCGCGTTCGATCCGCCGCTGGCCAAGGAATTTCTCCGCGCCTTTGCGCTTCATGCTGGTTTGACTCTGCATGTCGACCTGCTCCATGGCGAAAACGGGCATCATATCTTGGAGGCGGTCTTCAAGGCCCTGGCCAGGGCCTTGGCGATTGCCGTGAGCCCCCATCCCAAGGTTGTGGGCCAGCTTTCGTCCAAGGGCGTGCTGTAGCCGCCGGGCGCCGGCGGGCCTGCCCTTCGGGGCCGTGAGCCGCTGTGGGACGGTTGTGAACATTCATATAATCAAAAAACTTAAGGAGGATCAGGTGACCGCAATTTCAAAATTACGACTCGGCTTGGCCGCATGTTGTCTTCTCGCCGCTTCAGGCTGCGCCAACAAGGAAGAGCCGGCAGCCGCCGCCAAAGCCGCTGATGTTCCGCTGTCCTGCATTGCCGTGTTGCCGGTGCTGCCGGCGGCCGATCTTGAAGACGCCGCCTCGCCGGCCGATCACAAGGCGCTCGCCGAGGGCAGTCAGGTAATGAACGGGTTGCTCAAAGAGGTGTTGGCTGGCCAGACCAAGGTGCGGTTTGTCGCCGAAGATCAGACCGCGGTCAGTGGAGCCGGATTGAGCCAGGCCCGTCAGCGGGTCGGAAAATCGGGCTGCAACGCGGCGCTTGAGATCTCCCTCAGTCGGTACGCCGAGCGGGTGGGCGGCGACTACGGCGTAAAACGGCCCGCAGCGGTCACCTTTGCCTACAAGCTGTACGAGACCGGTGAGGGCAGGGTGCTCTGTCACGGTCGATTTGACGAGCAGCAGCAAACGGTCATGGAGAATCTGCTCACCCTGCCCAAGGCGAAAAATCGTGGCCTGACCTGGCTAACCGCCGAGGAATTGGCGCGTGAAGGGTTGCAGGAGCGACTGGGGCAGTGCTCCTATCTCGGAGGCAAGTAAGCGCCGGTCGCTTGTCGGACGCTTCGGTCGTGCTGCCGCGGGGAATCAACCGGCGCGTCGGTCGGGCCATGCACGACTATGGCATGCTGGCCGACGGCGACCGGGTGCTGGTTGCGGTTTCCGGGGGGATGGACTCTCTGGTGCTGGCATGGTTGTTGTTGGCCTGGCGGAAAAAAGCGCCCATTGCGTATGCGCTTGAGGCCGTGCATGTCGACATGGAGTCGTCTCCAGACGCTTTGGGCCCGGCGGCGGCGCAGGTTGCGGCCAAGGCTGCGGCGCTGGGCCTGCCGTTGCGGGTGCTGCCGGCGCTTTGGCGGCCTGACCCGCACCAGACGAGGTCGAAGCAGGGCGGTCGCGACGTCTGCTTCCAATGCGCCCGCTCCCGCCGCACCCAACTGTTTGAGCACGCCCGGCAAAGCGGCTGCAACAAAATCGCCCTGGGCCATCATCGCGACGACATCATTGAAACTTTTTTGCTCAACCTCACCTGCGCGGGCAACATCAGCACCATGTCGCCCCGTCAGGAGCTTTTTTCCGGCCGTCTGGCCCTGATCCGGCCCTTGGCCTATCTGGACAAGGACGAGATCGCCACCGTCGGCCGCAGCCTTGGCTTGGAAGCGGTCCGCACCGCCTGCCCCCTGTCGGAGAAGACCCGACGCCTGGAAATTCACCAGTTGGCCGAACAGATCTATCGCCAGATCCCCGGCGCCAAAGAGCACATTTTTGCCGCCCTGGGCAATGTCCGCCCCCAGTATCTGCTCCGCCAGACCGGCGGTCGGAGGGGCTGATGCAGACCGGCAACGATTGCCTGGTTTGCTTTCTGCGTCAGGCCCTGGCCACGGTGCGCCGGTGCGCCGACGACCCGGCGGTCCACTGGCGGATTGCCGCCGAAGTCGGGGCGATGCTGTCTGGTTTTGATCCCCGCCTGCCGCCGCCGGAAAACGCGGTCCACTATTATCGTCTCATTGCCCGCCGCACCGGCGTGGCCGATCCCTATCTGGCGGAAAAACGGGAGAGCAACGCCTTTGCCCTGGCGCTTGAGGCCCGCACGCGGGAATGCATCCAGCGGGACAGCGATCCCCTGCTGGCGGCGATCCAGTTTGCCGTCAGCGCCAACGTCCTTGACTATGGGTCTCAGCGTCTGCTTGATCGGGACGAGGCCCTCGCTTCCTGCCGCCAACCGTTCGCCGTCAACCATTACGAGGCCCTGCGTCAACAGGTCGGACAACAGGCCAATATTCTCTATTTAGCCGACAACTGCGGGGAAATTGTCTTTGACAAGCTGCTGATCGAGCAGCTGCTCGCCCGGGGCTGCCAAGTGACCCTGGCGGTGCGGCAATCGCCGATCATCAACGACGCCACCCTCGAAGACGCGCGCCTTTGCGGGATTGACCGCCTCTGCCCGGTGATCGACAACGGCGCCGACGTGCCCGGCACGCCGCTGGGCAACTGCAGCGAGGACTTCCGTCGCCGCTTTGCCGAGGCCGACTGCATCATCAGCAAAGGCATGGGCAATTTCGAATGTTTGTCCGAGGTGCAGGCCCCGATTTTTTTCCTGTTTGTGGTCAAGTGCACCACTGTTCTTGCGCATCTTCGCCAACGCTATGCCGACGCCGGTTTGCGCATCGGCTCGCCGGTGCTGGCACAGGGCGGGCCGGGCAGGCAGAACGACACGATGCGGACAAGGTAATGCTGCTGGCGGTGATGGCCGACATCCACGGCAATTATCGGGCGCTGGAAGCGGTCCTGGCCGACATTGCCCCACGGGGCGTTGATCGGATTTTTTCGCTGGGCGACAACGTCGGCTACGGTCCCGAGCCCGAGGAAGTGGTGCGGACCCTGCAAGGATACCGGGTTGTCTCGGTCATGGGCAATCATGAGTTGGGATTGATCAGCCGCAGCTACTTCAACCGGTTGCACGCTGTTGCCCGCGATTCCCTGGCCGTCAGCCGCACCTTGCTCAGCCCCGAGTCCCTGGCCTGGCTGCAGGATCTGCCGGCCTGGCGCAGCGAGTTCGGGGCCCGGTTCGTCCACGGCTGCCCGCCGCAATCGGTCACGGTCTATCTGCATGCGCCCTCCGACAACCGGCTGCAGCGACTGTTTGCAAGCTACCCGGAGCGCCTTTGTTTTGCCGGCCACACCCATGCCTTCGGGTTTTACGGACAGCAGGGGGGCGAGATTTGCCGATGCGACTTGCAATTGGGGCAAACATCGCTTGCGGCTGACGGCCGGTGGCTTATTTTGCCCGGCAGCGTCGGCCAGCCGCGCGACGCCCTGGGCTGGCAGGCCAAGTATCTGCTCTGGGACACCGAACGCGAAACCATCGAGGTGCGGGCCCTGGAATACGACGTCCGGACCACCATCCACCTGCTCGGGGAGCGCGGGTTTCCCGCAGTCAACGCCAAACGGCTTCTCTGGTGAGACCATGAAACAGATCGGCAGATACGAGATCATCCGCCGCCTCGGCAAGGGCGGCATGGGCTCGGTCTACAAGGGGATTGTCCCGGTGGTCGACAAGGTGGTGGCGATCAAGTTGCTTGATCCGAGCGAGCTGCTGGAAGCGGTGGTCGGCACGGACCGGTTGCGCGAGATATTCACCTTCGAGGCCCGGACCATGGCGGCCTTCAACCAACCCTTCCTGGTCACGGTTCACGATTTCGACTACGATCAGCAGGGACGGCCGTTTTTCGTGATGGAGTACATCTGCAACAACCTGGGCGAGATGATCGGCGAGACCTATCAGATCGAGCAGCCGTCGCGGATCATCCGGGCGGAAAAGGTGCTGCACTACGGCCGTCAGCTCCTCCAGGCGCTTGATTTTTTGCACCACAACGACATTATTCACCGCGACGTCAAACCGCAGAACATCCTGGTCACTGACCAGGACGCCATCAAAATCTGCGATTTCGGCATGGCACTGGTCGGCGGGGTCGCCTTTTCCGGCCCGGACAACATGCAGATCGGCTCGCCCTGCTACACCCCGCCGGAACAGCGCAAAAACCCCAATGGGGTCGACGGCCGCGCCGACCTCTATTCCGCCGCAGTCCTGTTGTACCGCATGCTCACCGGCCAATTGCCCGGGATGCAGAGCTTTTCCCTGTCGCTGGTTAATCCCCGCTATGATCGGTCCTGGGACGAATTTTTCGCCAGGGGACTGCGCTGGCGGGCCGATGAACGGTTCCAGTCCGCCGCCGCGATGCTCGCGGCCTTCACGGAGCTCCGGCTGGGGGCGCCGCAAGCAACCGGCGCCTGCGACTTGGCGGAGGCCAAGGCCGAAATCCGCGCCCTGCGCAGCGAGCCGGCCAATGTCTGTCGCTCCCGCGCCCAGTCGGTTTTCGGCGTCAACGCGCTGTTTCGCCCGATCGCGCCAACCTGCAACCGGCTGGAAACAGGCGAGTCGACCATTCTTGATCGGGCCACCGGGCTTGTCTGGCTGCGGCGCGCCAGCCGCTATCCGCTGAGTTTTGCGGGGGCGCACGGGTACGTCGAGCAGCTCAACCGGGAAAATTGCTGCGAATGTGACGGGTGGCGGCTGCCGACCGTGGATGAATTGCTCAGCCTGCTGGCCGACGGCGACCTCAGCCTGTTTGCGCAATCCCTGGAACAGCCGGTGAAATGGCTGTGGTCCTGCGACCGCCATGGACATCACGAAAGCTGGTATGTTAACATGGACATGGGCTTTGCCGGGGTGCAGGACGTCAACTGCCTCAACCACGTTCTGGCCGTTGCCGGGGCCGCGCCTGGCTCCGAGTGACGGCGCAGACGGAAGTTATCTTCTCTACCGAGAAACGACGCATGGAATATCCCATTTCGCACTATTTTTTGGTCCGTTCCCAGTCGGGTCAGACTGCCGGACAGCATGTGGAGCGCTACCTTGCCGGCAATCAGCTGATCAGCTATGCGGAGTTTTTTGTGCGCAAAGGCGAGGTGTTGCGAGGTGTGGATGAGAAATTTTGGGACACCCTGGGCTACGGGTTGGCCGCCAACAACATCTTTGCCCGGCGAATGCTTGATCATCTCAAAGAGGAAGGGGTAACCACTTTGGATCAGTTGCTTGATCTGCGCCAAGGCTATGCGACCAAGATCTTGCACACCCTGACCCACCTGCTCGACGGCTTCATCGGCATCGACTCGGTGTTCTATAATCTGGTGGAGGATTCCCACCGGGTGAGCGCCGGCCTGACCGAAGCCATTCGTCTGACCCCGGCCGAATACTGGCTGGTTCCGGTGCGCACCGGCAAGCTCGAGGCCTCGGTGCTCCATCCGGTGGATTGAGCCGCGCTTTCCTCCTTCCTTTTCCTCCTTGCCGCTGTTTCTCCTCTTCTGTTTGGCTGTCGCAACATTGTGCAATTGGGGCGGAAATCTGGTAGAATACCTGCTTGTGCAAATGACAGACTCAACCGCGCGCATCGAAACCGCGCTGTCCGGGTTGCTCACAGGCTGTTGTTGCGGCCTGTTGCTTGCCTCTCGATAAGGGAATGTTCAGGGGTGCGATGCGATTCTTGTTCTTTGGTTCGATCCGCAAAAGTCTGATTGTTCTGGTGCTGTTGGCCATGTTGCCGGCCCTGGCGATTCTGCTTTATACCGGTCGCGAACTGCGCGGCCGGGTGGTGCACGACGCGGAAACCTATGCCCTGCGGCAGGTGCAGGCCATGGCCGCGCATCACGAGCGGGTGGTGGACAACGCCCGCCTCTTGCTGATGACCCTGGCCAAATCCTCGGAAGTGCGGAGCCTTGACGCCGCCGCCTGCCAAACCTTGCTGGCCGACATTCTGGGACGCAACGCCGCCTATGTGTCCCTGTCGCTGGCCGACGTCAACGGCCGCGTCCTGGTTGCCGCGCCCGCCGTTTCCGTTGCGCACATCGGCGAAGCCAATTTTTTCCGCCGCGCAATGCATGCCGGAGCGTTTACCGTCGGCGAATACACCCTCCTCAAAACCGAACGCCGCGTCGTGGTCCAATTCGGCCAGCCGGTGCTCGACGCCGGCAATCAGCCCATCGGCCTCCTGATCGCCGATTTTGACCTTAACTATTTTGGCCGCATTTTCTACGACACCCATCTGCCGGAGCACTCGGTGTTCACCCTGACCGACGCCAACGGCATGCGTCTGACCCGCTTCCCGGAAACCGAAAAATACACCTGGGTCGCCGATCTGCCGCAGATGGTGGCGCGGATGTCCGGGCGGGACGAAGAAGGCGTTTTTCTCGAAACCGGGGTTGACGGGGTCAGTCGCTTGTACAGCTTCAAACGTCTCCATTTCCAGGGCGCTTCCTTCCCCTATCTGATGATTCGCCTCGGCATCCCCGTGGATCAGGCCTTGAGCGAGGCTCGGTTTGTGATCATCCGCAATGTGACGCTGTTGGTGCTGGCCACGATCCTGGCCCTGGTGACGGCCTGGTTTGTGGCGGAATTCACCATGCTGCGCCGTTTGACCATGTTGATTAGCGCTGCCGACAAATTGAAGACGGGCGATCTGAGCGCCCGCACCGGCATGAGCCTCGGAGACGGCGAGTTGGGGCAGCTGGCGGTTGCGTTTGACGGCATGGCGGAGGGATTGGAACAAAAGGAGAAAGAACGCTCCCTGGCTTCGGAGCAGTTGCTGCGTCTCAACGAGGAACTGGAAGATCGGGTGGCGCAGCGCACCGAACAGCTGGCCGGGGCCAATCGGAATCTTGAACAGACCCTGGATGATCTGCAACGGACCCAGAAACAGCTGGTCCTCTCTGAAAAACTGGCGGCCTTGGGCGAATTGGTGGCTGGGGTCGCGCATGAGATCAACACCCCGGTCGGGGTGGCGCTGTCGGCCAGTTCAACCCTGGCCGAGAAAAATCGCGCCCTTGCGGAATTGTTTGCCCTGGGCGAAATGAAACGCTCCAATCTCGCCCAGTATCTTGAGGACGCGCGGGAAGGGACCGAGATGATTCTGATGAATCTGGGCCGGGCTTCGGAACTGATCCGCAGCTTCAAGATGGTGGCTGCGGATCAGGTTTCGGAACATCGCAGGACGTTCAATGTAAAGGATTATATCGACGAGGTTCTGCTCAGCCTGCGCCCTAAGCTCAAGAAAACCGGCCATCGGATCACGGTGCGCTGCGCGCCGGATCTGGTGATTGAAAGCTATCCCGGCGCCTTTTCCCAGATTCTGACCAATTTCATCGTCAATTCCCTGGTTCATGGCTTTGAGCCGGAACAGGCGGGAGAAATTCGCATCGAAGCGACCCAGACGGGCGGCGTCTTGGAGCTTTGCTATGCCGACAACGGCAAGGGCATGGCGCCGGAAATTCGCGACCGGATTTTTGAACCGTTTTTTACCACTGCCCGCAGTCAGGGGTCCACCGGCCTGGGGCTCCATATTGTCTTTAATATTGTCACCCGAACCCTGGGAGGGACCATCGCTTGCGAGAGTCTGCCGGGGCAGGGGACGTCTTTTCGCGTAACCATGCCGCTCTGATGTGGGGAGCCTATGCCTGATCCCGATGAAATGCTGTTCAAAGACGAACTGCCGGAACCGACCCGGAGCCCTGCGCCACGGCCGGAGGCCGGCGGAGCTCCGTGGAAGATCCTGATCGTGGACGACGAGGCGGATGTCCACAGCGTCACCACTTACATGATCAAGGGCATGGATTATCTGGGGCGCTCGTTTCAGTTTCTGCACGCCTACAGCGGCCGCGAGGCGCGAGAGATTGTGGCTTCGCATCAGGATCTGGCGGTGATCCTCCTTGACGTGGTCATGGAAACCGAAGACAGCGGCCTGCAGCTGGTGCACTTTATTCGCGAAGAATTGTGCAACCGCAGCGTGCGGATTGTGCTCCGTACCGGCCAGCCCGGCAAGGCCCCGGCGGCCAAGGTGATTCTCGAGTACGACATCAACGACTACAAGGAAAAAACCGAACTCACCCTGGACAAGATGCTGGTCACCGTTGTCTCGGCCCTGCGCAGCTACAACTTCATTACCACCATCGAGAACAACCGCAAGGGGTTGAAGCGGATCATCGACGCCTCCACCGACATCTTTGAACGCCAGTCGCTGCAAAAACTGGGCAGCGGCGTGCTCGGTCAGCTGGCGTCCATCCTGCAACTCCGGGAAGACGCCGTCACCAGTCTCGCATCCGGCCTAACCGCCTCAGGCGTCAAAGGACAGTCGGTGGTTCTGGCCGCCATTGGTCAGTTCTGCCAATATGTCGACCGGCCGATCAGCGAGGTCGACGCCGCGTTGATGCATGCCACCCTGCAACGCGTGCAATCGCAGCCCCACGGCTTTTTTTGTGAAGCCGGCAAGTGCGCCTGGTATTTCAAAAGCCAGACCGGCTCAGAGAATTTTCTCTATTTTGAGATTGCCAAGGAGCTGGACGAAAACGATCACGATCTCCTGGAGTTGTTCTTCACCAATGTGTCTCTGGCGTTTGACAACCTGTTTCTCAACAAGGGGATTGAGGACACCCAGAAGGAGATCATTTTCCAGATTGCTGAAACCATGGAATGCCGATCCGCTGAAACCGGCAGCCATGTGCGCCGGGTGGCTGAATACGCCCGGCTTTTGGCGCTGAAATACGGACTGGGCGAGGAGGAGGCGGAGATGCTCAAGCTTGCCTCCACGCCCCACGATCTGGGCAAGATCGGCATACCGGATTCCATCCTCAACAAGCCCGGGCCATTGACCCCGGACGAATACCTGATCATCAAAACCCATGTCTATCGCGGCCATGATCTGTTGATCAACTCGTCGAGCCCGGTGATCCGGTCGGCGGCCCGGATTGTTCTGCAGCACCATGAACGGTGGGACGGGCAGGGGTATCCGCAAGGGTTGCAAGGCGAGGCGATCCACATCCATGGCCGAATCATCGGCGTGGCCGACGTCTTCGACGCCCTGTCCAACCGGCGGGTGTACCACGAAGCCTGGTCCTGGGAGGCGGTGTTTGCCCATTTTCGCGAACAGCGGGGCAAACATTTTGATCCGAAACTGGTGGATATCCTCCTGGACAACCAGGAGGAATTCAAGGCCATCTGGGCGCGCTACAACGCCGTCGGGCTGCAGTTCACTTAAGCGGCGAACGCGGAGGAGGCAAGAAGAGGTTGTGCAGGGGATGCAAGACCTCTTGCCGTGGCGGAGAGACGTCCCCTGCGGCCGAAAGGACCGCCGGGGACGTCAGGCGGAACGCAAAGCGGGATGAGGCTTATTGGTTCTGCTGCAGTTGCAGCAGTTGGCTGTTCAAGGACATCAACTCGGTCTGTTTGGCCTCAAGCTGGGCCTGGGCGGCCTTGTTGTCGGCGGCCTTGGCGGAAAGAGCGGCGATTTCCTGTTCCAGGGCGCTGATCTCCTCTTCCAGATCCTCCTCAGTGGTTTCCCCGCTGGCGGCACTGCTCGACGACGTGGATGCGGCGCCTCCCGAGCCCTCGGCTGCTGCGGCCTCGCTGTCGCCGCTTTCCGCTTCCGATGACTCGCTCTCCGAGGTTGCCGTAGCGGCCTCGGCGGAGAGTGCGTAGGCCTCGTCGGAAATCTCTACGGTGTCGCCGGAGGCCAGCGCTGTTGCCGAGCCCTCGGTGTCCTCGGCGGTCTTTTTGGTGCTGGTGATGTTCATTACAGCCTGGGCTGCGGCGCTGTTGCTGGTCGGGGCGATGTTCATGGCGTTTCTCCGGCGGCGTGCGGTGTGGTTGATGGACGCAAGGTGGCTTCCTGTCTTGACTGTATAGTTGCGCGCCGCCTGATTCAAGCAGACTTGCACCATTGCGGCAAACCTTTACCTTTCTTTACTTTTCTTACCGACCGTGGAGACGGAAGGCGGGCAACGGGCGGTAGCCCCGGCAGCCACGCTGCGCAAGAACGCGTGCTTTTTCTTGAATTTTTTTGGTAATCCAGGGTATGAAAGGGGCTTGAATCGCAGCAGCGGCTCGAGAATTCCACAACAAGCAACAGAGGAACGGACGGAATGGGAAAAATTGGCAGAAATCAATCCTGCCCCTGCGGTTCGGGGAAAAAATACAAACATTGCTGTTTGCCCGCCCAGCAGGCCGGGACAACGGCCAGTCCCGCCAATCAGATGAAGGTCTCGTTGATGGCGGCGATTGAAAAGGTTCAGGGGCTGGCGGCGGAAAAGAAAGTCGCTTTTCAGGAGCTCGGGGTCTTTCTTTTCTTCAGTGATCAGGAAGGCGACGCCTGGCTCCTGGAGATCACCGAGTCCGACGCGGTTCAGCTCGCCAAGGGCGGCGAACGCCTCGATGTGCCCATTGACGAGAATCCCGAGACCATCGAGATCAACTTCAGTCACACCTTTGCCCTCCGCGAGCGGCAGGTTTTCCTCACCGCCTATGCCGACAAGGCTGAAACCCGGCTTGACCGTGCGCCTGCTTCGCAGATCCACGCCGCCATCCGCCGATTGCACAAGCGTTATCCCAAGGAAATGCTCGAGCAGATGCATGTGGAGCGGGGCGAGGACGCAGAAGCGTAGGTCTGTCCATGCCCTGCCGAACAACCTGGAGTCGATTGCTCCCCCTGACCCTGGTCATGGGGAGCATTTTTTTTCTGTCGCATCAACCCGGCGACAGTCTCAGCCTGCCGGATATTGTCAATATTGACAAATTGTTGCACGCGCTTGTCTATGCGGCGCTCGGGCTTGCTTTTCTCTTTGCCCTGTCGCCTGCCTGGCGGCGTCAGCGGCCCGTGGCCGCCGGTTGCGCCACGGTGTGTTTCTGCCTGATGTACGGAATCAGCGACGAGTTTCACCAGTCGTTTATATCGGGCCGGTTTTCCAGCGGAGCCGACCTGGTTGCCGATGCGGCAGGGGGAGTGGTTGCCGCGGTCAGCCATTGGCAATGGCGCCGACGGCAGGTGCAAGGGGGGAGGCAAGAGGCGCGATGAGCCTGCTGACGCTTGATGCAGACCAGCGTCTTTTTTACGCGGCGCATCCGGGCGACGAGGGGCGACCGGTTCTGGTCTTTCTCCATGAAGGGCTCGGTTCCGTGGCCCAATGGCGGGATTTTCCCGAACAACTTTGCCGTCGCACCGGGTGTCCGGGTTTGGTCTACGACCGGCTTGGGCATGGCGGTTCGTCGCCGTTGCAGCGCCCCCGCACCATTGATTATCTGCATGACTGCGCCCTTGTGGAGCTGCCGGAGGTGATCGAAGCCTTGCTTCCCGGCCAACCATTCATCCTCGTCGGTCATTCCGACGGCGGCAGCATCAGCTTGATTTTCGCAGCAACAAAGCCGCCTTTGCTGCTGGGCGTTGTCGCCGTCGCCGCCCATGTGTTCGTCGAACAATGCAGCCTTGACGGCATCAAAAAAGCCATGGCCGCCTTTGCTCAAGGCAAGCTGCAACGAGGGCTTGCCCGGCTCCACGGCGAAAAATCCGAGGCCCTGTTCAAGGCCTGGGCCGACACCTGGACCAGTCCCTGGTTTGCCGCCTGGAACATTGAAGACCTCTTGCCGTCCATTGACGTCCCGGTGCTGGCGTTGCAGGGCCGGGACGACCAATACGGCACCACAGCCCAGGTCGCCGCGATTGTCGGCAAATCCGGAGGTTCGGCCACGCCGCTGCTCCTGGAGGATTGCGGCCACGCCCCGCACCTCGATTTTCTCGAGTTGACCCTGGATCTTGTTTCCTGCTTCGTCAACCGGATCTCCCGCTAGGGCGATCCGGTTGCTTTTTGGCCCGCAGCGCTTTTCGGCGGTCCAACGATTCCTGTCGCTTACTTGCCCCCAATCAACAGCTTGGCCATATCCTTGGCAAAATAGGTGAGAATCATGTCGGCGCCGGCGCGGCGGATGGCAATCAGGCTCTCGGCCATCACCCGCTCGCCGTCGATCCAGCCCTTTTCAGCCGCCGCCTTGATCATGGCGTATTCGCCGCTGACCTGATAGGCGGCGATCGGCAGGTCGAATTCGTCGTGCAAACGGCTGATGACGTCCAGGTAGGCCAGGGCCGGCTTGACCATGAGGATGTCCGCGCCTTCCTCCACGTCCAGAGTTGCCTCGCGCAGGGCCTCTTTGCTGTTGGCCGGGTCCATCTGGTAGCTGCGGCGGTCGCCAAACTGGGGCGCGCACTCGGCGGCATCGCGGAACGGGCCGTAAAACGCCGAGGCGTACTTGACCGCGTAGGACATGATCGGGATCATGTGGTAGGAGCTTTCATCAAGCGTGGTGCGGATTTCGCTCACCCGACCGTCCATCATGTCGGACGGCGCCACCATGTCGGCCCCGGCCTCGGCGTGGGACAGCGCGGTCTTGGCCAGCAGTTCGAGAGTGGCGTCGTTGTCGACCTCGTGGCCGGCCAGACAGCCGCAGTGGCCGTGATCGGTGTATTCGCACAGACAGACGTCGGTGACCACGGTCATTTCCGGGACCTTGTTTTTGAGCTCGCGGATCGCCTGCTGGATGATGCCGTTCTTGGCGTAGGCGCCGGAACCGAGGCCGTCTTTTTTCTCCGGCAGGCCGAACAGGATCACCGAGCGGACGCCCAGGGCGAGACATTCCCTGGCCTCCTTGGCCAGTTGGTCCACCGACAGGCGGAACACCCCGGGCATGGAGCTTACCTCCTGGCGCACGCCCTTGCCGGGCAGCACAAACAGGGGATAGATCATCTGCTCCGGGACCAGCCGGGTTTCACGGATCATGGCGCGGAAGGTTTCGGTCTGGCGCATTCTGCGCGGGCGGTATTCGGGGAAAACCATGGGACACCTCTGGGTTGAGAGAAAGAGTATGTGGAGAAAGGGTGTAAATATTGTGGGATAAGCGAGGCCCACGACCGCTGGGGTCGGGTGGACGGGTTCAGCGGCGACTTATTTGGCCGCGATGCCCAGGGCCTTCACCTTTTTATGCAGGTGACTGCGCTCCATGCCGATCTGTTCGGCGGTTTTTGAAATGTTGCCCTCATTTTCTTCAAGCTTGGCGAGAAGATAATCGGTTTCAAACCGCCGCCGGGCATCCTTGAAAGAGAGGTGACGGTACACCGGATCAACCGGTTGGGACAACGGCGGCTGCAAGGGCGCATTGCCCAGGAACAGGGCCACGTCCTCGGCGTGCACCTCGTCGCCGGGGGTCATGATCACCAACCGTTCGACCAGATTGCGCAGTTCGCGCACATTGCCCGGCCAGTGGTGGCGCTGGAGCAATTCTAGGGCCTCGATGGAAAACTGCTTCCAGCCAATCCCCTTGCGGCTGAATTGATTGACAAAGTCGGCCACCAGGAGCGGGATGTCTTCGTGTCGGTCGGCCAGATCGGGCACCTCAATGGGCACCACGTTGAGGCGATAGAACAGATCGGCGCGGAACGTGCCTTGTTCGATTTCCTCTTCGAGATTCTTGTTGGTGGCCGCCAGCACCCGGACGTCGACCTCAATGGTCTTGGAGCCGCCGACCCGCTCAAAAGTCTGCTCCTGAAGAATGCGCAGCACCTTGGCCTGGCTCTTGAGGCTCATGTCGCCGATTTCGTCGAGAAAGAGGGTCGAGCCGTTGGCCTGATCAAACTTGCCCTTTTTGTTGTCCGTGGCCCCGGTGAAGGCCCCTTTGACGTGGCCAAACAACTCGGATTCGATCAACTCGTCGGGAATGGCGGCGCAATTGACCGCCACCATCGGGTGCTTGGCCCGCAGCGAGTGGCGATGAATGGTCTGGGCCACCAGTTCCTTGCCGGTGCCGTGGCCGCCCCGAATTAGCACCCAGGCGTCGGTGGGCGCCACCCGTTCGATCTGCTGCCGCAGTCGGGCAATCAGGGGACTGGCGCCGGTGATGTTGACCGCGGCTGGGCCGTTTTCCCGCAACAGCTGGTTGTCCCGCTCCAGTTGCGCCAACTGCAGTCCTTTGCGAATCGAGAGGATGGTTCGGTCGTAGGAGAGCGGTTTTTCGATGAAATCGTAGGCGCCGCTGCGGGTGGCCTGCACTGCGGTCTCGATGGTGCCGTGCCCGGAAATCATGATCACCGGCAGGGTGAAACGCTGTTTGATTAATTTAAGGGCCTCCAGTCCGTCCATGCCCGGCATCCAGATGTCAAGCAGGATCAGGCGAATGTCCTTTTCATCCAGCAACTGCAGGCCGTCCTCGGCGGAAGCGGCAGTCAGCGGCGTGAAACCCTCGTCGAGGAGGATGCCGGCAAGGCTTTCACGGATGGCGGCTTCGTCGTCAATGATGAGAATGGTGTCGGACATCGGGAATTTCCGGTTTGAGGAGGGCTTTTGCAAAAAAGGCGTCGCGGGGGGAATCTGCCGTGCAGCCTGAGCATCATATCAGGTATCCAGCGGCAGCTCAACCGCAAACACGGCTCCAACGGGCTCGTTGTCGTAGGCGCGGATAAAGCCTCCGTGCTCGCTGACAATGGTGTGGGCGATGGCCAGGCCCAGGCCGGTGCCCGACTTGCGGGTGGAAAAATAGGGTTCGAAGATGCGCAGCTTGACCTCGTCGGGGATGCCGGGCCCATTGTCGGCGACTTCCAGGCGAACCTGATCGGCTTTTTCGCTCAGGCCCAGGCTGACGGCAACCGCGCCGCCGTCGCCAAGCACCGAGACCGCATTGTCGAGCAGATTGATCAGCACCCGTTTGATCTGCACCGCGTCAAAGAGGAACTCGGGCAGGTCCGGGGCGATCCGGCAGGTGATGGTCAGCTGTTTATGCGCCTCCTGGTACAACACCACCATCTCCTGCACCAGTTTACTCAGGTTTTTCCGCTCTTTATGAAGCTTGGGCATGCGCGCGAAATCGGAAAATTCACTGACCAGTTTTTTAATTTCATCGACCTGATTGACGATGGTGGCGGTGCACTGATCAAAGATGTCGCGGTCTTCAGTAATCAGGTGGAGGTAGCGTTTGCGCAGCCGCTGGGCCGAAAGCTGGATTGGGGTGAGCGGGTTTTTGATCTCATGGGCGATGCGGCGGGCGACCTCCTGCCAGGCGGCGAGTCGCTGCGCCTTTTCCAGGTGGGTCAGGTTGTCGAACACGATGACAAAGCCGATGGGCTGCTGCCAGTCGTCGATCATCCGGGTCACGTTGACCTGAAGCGACAGGGTTTCCCCGCGGCGGATGGTCACTCGCAGGTGGCGCTCGATGGTGGCCTTGCCGGTGCGGAGCAATTCGTTGAGAAAACTTTCGACAATCAGCGCGTGCTGCTTGGGCAGGGCGGCATGGAAGTCCTTGCCCAGAAAGGCCGCCGGGCGGATGGCGAGCAGTTCCTCGGCAAAGCGGTTGATGGTGGTGATGCGGTTGTTCTCGTCCAGGGCAATCACCCCGGCGGCCACGTTTTCCAGGATGGTTTCCAGGTAGCGACGGCGTTGCTCGGAAACCTCAGTGCTGTCTTGCAGGGCCCGATGGGTGCGCGCCAGTTGCTGGTTGGAGGCGAGGATTTCTGAGGTCATGGAGTTGAACGAATCGATCAGCATCCCCATCTCGTCATCCGCCTCCTTTTCGACGATGAAATCCATGTCGCCGTCCGCCACCCGCTTGGTGGCCTCGGCCAGTTTGTTGATCGGCCCGGTGAGACTGCGGGCGATGTAAAAGCCAAACCAGATCGCGCCGAAGATGATCAACAGGGTGATGATCAGCAGCATGATGATCAAGCTGAACTTGATCGGCGCCTTGAGCATGATCATCTGTTGATAGCCGGTGATGCCGTCGGAAATGGACTGCATGGTTTCGAGTCGGCTGGAAGGGATCAGCAGGGTGGTGATCAGAAACCAGGTTTGCCGGGTTTCCAGGTTGACCTGCACCGGCGTGATCGCCTGGATCAGTTCGCCGATGGTGGTGCGGCGGGTGACCACCTCGGTGCGGTCGGTGTCGGCGGTGAGGCGCAGGGCCTCGGAGGGCATGGCGGGCGGGGCAATGGTCTCCAGGCGCGGGCCGCGGGCGGCGGCGATGGGGGCGCGTTCGCCGTTGAGCAGCAGGATGCTGTCCGGCGCGCCGGGGAGGTCGATTTTCAGGGTTTGGGTAAAAAAACGTTCCACGTTTGCTGCGTCGCGGAGGTCCAGGGCGCCGCTTTCCAGGATCGAGGCCAGTTGCCGGCCGGCGTACTCGGCCTGTTCGCTGGCGTCGTGGAGGATCGATTGGGCCAGTTTCAGCGACGACTGCAGGGACTCCTCCACCCGGGCGTTGAACCAGTAGTCCATGGAGGTGGAGACAAAGCGTAGAGCCACGACGAACAGAATCGCGGTGGGCACCAGGGAGAGCGAAACAAAGCAAATGACCAGCCGGGTCCGCAGCTTGGAGCCAAGGAGTTTCTGCTTGCGCTCAAAGATCAACTCCACCAGGTTGCGCAGCACCAGGTAGAGCATGAGCAGCAACAGTAGCCCGTTGACGTTGATCAGGGCAAAGATGAGGATGGTGCTGGGGATCGGCAGATTGAAATCGCCGCTGAGCAGGCCGCGCTGGACATAGCCCAGCACCGGGATGAGGAGCAGACAGCAAACAATAACGATGCGGACCAGCCGCTGTTTCTTTTTTCTCTGTTCCGCAGTGAGCATTCAGTGTTCGGGAGGCGCGGTCAGTACCTGAACTCGATGGTCCGCCAGTCGGTTTCAAAGTCCCACAGCGACGAGAAGGGCAGGATGCGATGCATGCCGAGCGGCAGCGCGCCTTTTTTCAGGGTTACCTTGAAGTGGATGGCATAGGGGGCGTCGGGGATCAGCTGGGCCAGGGGGATCACTCTGACGCCGTTGAGTTCGGCCATCAACTGTTTGGCCTGCTCGACGTCCTTGGTGGTTATCACTTTGTTGTCCTGGTCGGAAAAGGCGATTCGGTATTCCTGCTGGTTGGGATCAAAGGTCAGGGTATGGGTCACGGCGGATTCGATCAGGGAGCTGTCCAGCCAATTGCCTCCGGTCTTGACCAGTTCCAGCTGATAGGTGAACACCACCGGGACGCCGGTTTTTACGCCGTCGAGCATTTCCTGGGTGAAACCGTTGTTAACCGTGGCAAAGAGCAGGAGGTCGACATCCGAGGTGGTGACGATGATGTCTTTGATTTCAGGCGTCGCGGCGTTGGCGGCAAACGGCGCGCAGGGCTGAATCAGCAGCAAAAAGCCGCAAAGAAAAGCGAGTTGAAGGTGTAATCGTTTCATTGTATGTCAAAAGAGGCGGCAAAGGCGCACTCTGTAAGTTGGAACGCTGGAAAAATATACCCTGAGCATATACCTGATCAATGCTCTTTTGTCCATGACTTGCGAGCGGCCGATCAGGGGAAGCGGTTGGCTGGCGGGCGCACGGGCCGTTGCACTCTTGGTGAAACTGGTTTATTTTGCACGCCTTGAACGAACATCATGACCCTGGAACTGAAGGAGAAACCGCGTGGGCAGAGGCAACAGAAGCAGGGAGGCCAAGAGATCGGCAAGGCGTTGGCGACTGGCCGTTGCGGGCGGCGGATCGCTTGATGAAGCAACCGTTCGGGGGGAGCCGCGAACAGGAGCGCGCCATGTCGCCGCGTCCTAAAAAGAAACGCCTCTGTTGCGGGCAATTCTGCGGCCGGGCGTACAAGCCTTCGGGCACGCCGCTGCAGGAGTTGCGTCACATCGCGATCCAGGAGGACGAACTCGAGGTGCTGCGGCTGTGCGATTTCGAGGGCTTGTTTCAGGTCCAAGCCGGCGAGCGGATGGGGGTTTCACGCGGCACGGTCCAGCGGATGCTGACCTCGGCCCGTCGCAAGGTGGCCGAAGCCCTGTCCACGGGTGCGGCGCTGGTCTTTGCGGTGGAAGAGCCCCCGGAGGAGTGAGGGCGGTCACCATTCGACGCGGAGGATGTTGTCAAGCGGCCGCACTCGACCCAGCCGGATGCGCACGGTGTCGCCGGGATCGACCGGAAAGGCGGGATTGGGCGGCAGGTCGACGTCAAAGAGGCAGTCGCAGAGCAGCATGTTGACCCGCTTCGGCCCGACGCCGACCACCAGGGCGTTGACCCGTTGTCCTTCTTTGGCTTCGAGATAGCGAAGAATCCAGTAGCGGTGACGCTGTTGGCGGATGGCGTTGGCTCGGCCGAGTTTTTGCTGGATAATGCCGGCAAAGGTTTTGCATTCCTCGCCCGAAAAGAGAATGCCCCGGCCGTGGATCATATGGCTGAGCTGATGCTGCATCGCCAAGTCGAGAAACCGGCGGATCGGCGAGGTGATGGTGGTGTAGCTGTTGAGGCCGAGCCCGCTGTGCGGCTTGGGGTGCGCGGTCAGTTCGCCGCGGGAGAGAAAGCGGCGCTGGTGGGCGATGTCGGTCAGGCTGTTGTGCGCTCCGGAAATGATCCGTTTGCGCGGCGGCGGCTGCGAACGGAACAGGCCCGGGGCCTCCCGCTCCGCCAAGTACGAGGCGGCAAGGCCGTTGGCCAGGATCATCAGCTCGGAGATCAGGTTGCGGGACGGCGTGTCCACCGGCGAGAGATAGACCTGGATGTGCTGCCGGTCGCGGATGTCGATGTTGACGTCGGGCAAGGAAAGCAGGAGCGCGCCCTGATCGACCCGCTGTTGGCGCAACTGCTGGCGCACCACGTTCAGCGCCGCCAGATCGGGATCGCGTTCGATCAGGCCGTCGGCCTCGCGGTAGCTCAGCTGCCGTTTGACCTCGATGATCGCCGGCACAATGGAGCTGTGGACAATCGTGCCCTGTGCGGTCAAGGTCACCAGAAAACTAATGGTTGGCCGGATCTTGCCCTTGATCAGGCTGCACAGGTCCAGCGACAGGTTCTTGGGCAACATTGGGATGTGGCCCTCGGGGAAATAGATCGAGGTTGCGCGTTCCCTGGCCTCGGCAAAGAGCGGACTCTTGAGCGGCACATAGTGACTGACGTCGGTGATGTGAATGCCGACCTCGACTTGGCCGTTTTCTTTGCGGGCGATGTGGACCGCGTCGTCGAAGTCGCGGGTGAAGGCCCCATCGATGGTCAGGGTGTTGAGGTCCCGCAGGTCCCGGCGCTTGGGATCGGCGAGCAACTCGGCAAGCTCCGCTTCCTGGAGCGTTTCGGCAAGCTGTTGGCAGGGTTCGGAGAATTCGACCGGCTGGTCGGAGCGGAGCAGGGCCAGGTTTTCGTCCGCGTCCCAGAAACCGGCCTTCACCAGCAGCTCAAATCCGGCGTTGGGCGAGGTGAGGCCCGCTTTTTTCAGTACCTGGCGGATGAACTCGTCCTCGGCGCATTCGCTGCCGAAGAGCACCGACTGGCTCAGCCAGTGCAGGCAACACTCCCGATCCGGCCATTGCTCGGAGGAAACCGGGAGATTGCGCATGATGCTGTGCAGCCCGGCCGCCGCCTGATCGAGCAGCTGCGCCTTTTCCGCTTCCCGTTGCCGCTGCAGGCGTAACTGTTCCACCTGCTCGGGGCTGTGGGTTGCAATCAGGCCGTTTTTAAATTTGAAGAAGAGCGGATCGGCAAAGATCGCCCGCAGAAAGGCGGCTCGCTGGTCGTCGTTGACCGCGCCGCCGAAGTGGAGTTCCGTCAGGAAATCGGGCTGGAATTCGTTGTCGGCTTCCTCGCAGACAATCTGCCACAGTTCGTCGAGATTGACGCGTTCCGCCAGCGCGGTCCGCTCAGCGCTGCGCTGTTGCAGCTGCGCGGTCAGGGCCTCGCGGCTGGGCGGTTGCGGATAGGTCTGGCGCGAAACGATCAGGACCCGCGATTCCGGCAGATGGATTTCCCGGCCGTTCTGGCTGTGCAGGAGAATCTTTTTGTCGGCAAGGCCGGTGACGAAACCGCAGTAGAACCTGCCGCCGTCGATAAATTCAATAAGGCTGCCGGGGGAGATCATCTGTTTAACACGTTGCGAAGTTCAGGGGTCATGGTAAGCTACAGTGGATAGCAAGATTCGACCTCTTTGTCATTATTTTCTTCAGGAATTATCCCCTATTGCCGCCAGAAAGGATCCTACCATTGAATAGCGCTCCCCATCGTTCCGGCGTCGCGGCCATCATTGGCCCGCCCAACGCCGGCAAATCGACCCTCCTCAATCACCTGCTCCAACAGAAAATTGCCATTGTCACCCCCAAGCCGCAGACCACGCGCAACCGGATCATGGGCATTGTCACCGGCGAGTCCTACCAGATGATCCTGCTGGACACCCCGGGCTTGCACGACGCCCAGGAGGAGATGAACCGACAAATGGTGCGGGTGGCCATGGAAAGTTTGGCCGAGGCCGATGTGGTCCTTTTTCTGGTCGACAGCGCCGACATGCCGAAATCTTTAAAAAAGCTGGAAAAACGGGCTGCAGAATACAGCGGCTACCTGGCCCAGGTCCGCTGTCCGGTGGTGCTGGCCCTGAACAAGATGGATCTGTTGCCGCCCGAACAGTTGCTGCCGGTGATGGACTGGTGTCAGTCCCTGCATTCGTTTGCCGCCATTGTTCCCATCTCCGCCCTCAACGGCGCGGGGGTGGACGTGCTGACCGGCGAGCTGGTCAACCATCTTCCCGAAGGTCCACAGTATTATCCGGACGACGTGCCCACCGACGCCACCGAGCGTTTTATTGCCGCCGAGATTATCCGCGAAAAGATCTTTTTGCTCACCCGCGACGAGGTTCCCTATTCAACCGCAGTGATGATCGACGCCTTTGAAGAGGGCGACCCGGTGGTCATTCAGGCGACTATCCTGGTGGAGCGGAATTCGCAGAAGGGTATCCTGGTGGGGCAGAAAGGGAGCATGCTGGCGGCCATCCGCAAGAGCGCCGTCGCCGACATCGAGCATCTGCTCGGTTGCCGGGCGCGGCTGCATCTCTGGATCAAGGTCAGGAAAAACTGGACCGGCAATCCCCATTTTCTCAAAGAGCTGGGATTGGCCTGAAGGGATTGGATTGGAGCAACCGCCTGTCGTCTGTAGGGCGGCACATGTTGCGCGGCGGTTATTTCTTGGATTTGCGCTGATCGGCGGCGAGGTGCAAGCTTTTGAGGATGATCAGGGCGGTGCGCAGCTGGTTGTCCTGCTCCAGTCGTTTGGCGATCTGCTGGATGTCTTCGATCTTCTCGAAATTCGCCTCCTGATCCCCGCGTTCCTCTTCCTTCTCTTTTCCCTTGGCGGCCACAGGCGTTGGCTGTTCAGCCTCGTTTTTCAGATGACCGGGCAGGTCTTTTTCGCGAATGGTCTGTGAGGGAGAGGCGGGATCGGCCTTGGCGTCGATGGTGGCATTGAGCGGCACGATCATGTCGGGCTTGATGCCGGTGGCCTGGATTGAGGCGCCACTGGGGGTGTAGTATTTGGCGGTGGTCAGGCGGAGGCCGGCGCCTTCGGGCAGGGGCAGGATGGTCTGCACCGAGCCTTTGCCAAAGGTGGTGGCGCCGAGAATGATCGCCCGTTTATGGTCCTGGAGGGCGCCGGCGACAATTTCCGAACCGCTGGCGGAACCGCCGTTGACCACGACAACCATGGGGAAATCGTTCTGGCCGCCGTCCTGATGGGCCTCAAACACCATCTGTTCTTCTTTTTGCCGGCCTCGGGTGGAAACGATGACGCCCTTGTCCAGGAAGATGTCCGCGACCTTGACCGCCTGGTCGAGCAGACCGCCGGGATTGTTGCGCAGGTCCAGGATCAGGCCGCGCAGGCTCTGCTTCTTTCTGAGATTTTTTAAGGCCCCTTGCAGGTCCTTGGTGGTGGACGCCTGAAAATTGGACACCCGGACAACCGCAAAGCCGGGCTCCAGTTCCATGGTTTTCACCGAAAGCAGGGGGATGGCCTCGCGAATTATACTGAAATCCCTCGGTTCCTTCCATTCTTGGCGATGCACGGTGATGGTCACTGCGGTGCCCTTTGCTCCACGCAGTTTTTTGACCGCCTCCATCAGGGTCATGGTTTTGGTCAGCTCGCCGTTGATGCGGACAATCTGGTCGCCGGATTTGATTCCCTGTTTGTCCGCCGGAGCCCCCTCTATCGGGGCGACTGCGGTGAGCACGCCGTCGCGGACCGAGATTTCAACGCCGATGCCGGTGAAGCTGCCCGAGGTTTCCTCTTCAAGATCCTTGAAATCCTCGGGCGTCATGTAGGCCGAATGGGGATCGAGCGAGCTCAGCATGCCGTTGATCGCGCCGTTGATCACCTTGCCGGAATCGACTTCGTCTACGTAATATTCCTGGATTAGGGTCAGGACATTGGCGAAGGTTTCGAGATCTTTGTAGAGGTCGAGCTCCTGCTTGCCCTCTTCGGCGGATGCGGAACGGCAGAAGAGACACAGCAAGGTGAGCAACAAGAGAATTGGGCGTTTCATGTGGCTGTCGCAAAACCGGGAAGATGAGATGAAGAGGGTCCCTGGGAGAAGGAAAACACGGCAAGCGGCAGCCGGGTCACGACGGGCGGGGGGCTCGAACTCCACTTGTTTCCACAACTTAACGGGATTTTATGGGGGCGGCAACGGTTATTCGCGCTGGGCCGGAAAAACAGCGGGATCGGGCGGGACCGATCAGGGCAGGACGAGCGACCCCGACTGCAACCAGCGGAGGGGATCTTCGGCCTGGGCGCCGCTGCGGATTTCAAAATAGAGGCCGCGTCCGAACAGCGCGGCTGTTTCTCCGGTCCCGCCGATCACCTGCCCCTGTTTGACCACGTCGCCCTCGCGCACCGCGATTTCGCCCAACCGGGCGGTGACTGTGTGGTATTGGCGGTCGTGTTCAATGATGACCAGCTTGCCGTAACCGCGCATGGAACCGGCAAAGAGGACCGTCCCACCGTACACGGCGTACACGTCGGCCCGTTCTTGGGTTTTGATCGAGAGGCCGTTGGTCAGGGCCGGGTCGTCGTCGCCTGCGGGATCGTGGAACCGGCTGGTCACCTCGCCCCAGACCGGCGGCGGCAGCTTGCCCTTGGCCAGCGCAAATCCTCGTTCCTGGGTCGACTGAGCGCCGCTGGCCGAGCTCAGGGCCGCCGTCAGTTTGTCTTCTGCTTTGCGCATTTCTTTCAGGGCCTGCGTGTACAGCCCTTTCTGCGTCTGCACCTGTTTCAGGAGGCTGTTTTTTTCGTCGGCCGCCTGTTTGAGCGCCTCGCTCTCTCTGGCGGCGTCGGCCAGGAAATTTTCCAGCACCGATTTCTCCAGTTGATCGGCCTGCCTGATCCGTTCGATTGCCTCGACGCTTTCCCGGTAGGCTTTGAAGAGCGCTTGATCGTAGGAAACCAGCGAGTGAAAGGCCTCCTGAGTCAGGACGAGATCGGGCAGGGTTTTGCCGGAAAAGGTGACGTTGAGAAAACCGGTCTTGCCCATGACGTAAAAGGCCTTGAGTCGTTTGACCAAGTGCTGGCGCAGCGCCTCGTTTTTTTTGGCAATGTTCGCCAGTTCCTGGTCTTTGGCCGCAATGATCTGCTCCTGGGCCTGAATTTTTCCCTTGAGCACGTCAATTTTTCCTTGGTGCGCGGCAATGTTGTCGTCCAACTGTTGCAGTTGGTCCAGCAGGGAATGTTCCTCCTGGGTGCTTTGATCCACCAACCGTTCCTGATTTTTGATGCCAAATTGGAGCTTGCCGATGGTGACGGAACTCATCTGTGAGCTCTCCGCCGGTTCCGCGGGGCAGGAATAGGGCGTCAGCAGAGGGAGCAGGAGGATTAAGGCGACGGCAGGCAGGTTCATGGCAGGGTTTAGAGTTGAAGAAACCTTCTGATGGCCGAAAAACTGCCGATCACGCAGAGCAGGGTGGCCAAACCGACGATCAGGAGCACCACCGGCCAGGAGAAGAAGGTAAACGGCAGCAGGCTGCTGGTTGCCGGGCCGGCGAACTGCAGCTTGATCCAGTTGAACAGCAGCAGCAGGGCGGCCATGCCGCTGCCCGCGCCCAGCAATCCCTGGAGCGCGCCCTCAAGCAGAAAAGGAGTGCGGATGTAGTTGTTGGTGGCGCCCACCAGGCGCAACAGTTCCAATTCCTGCTGCCGCGACAGCAGGGTCAGGCGGATGGTGTGGGCGACCATGAAGGTGGTGGTCATGATCAGCAGCGAGCCGGAGAGGATGATCACCACCCGCATCAGCTGGATGAAGGAATAAAAACGTTCGATCCACTCCTTGCCGTATTGCACCTTGAGCACGCCCGGCAGTGTTTGCAGGTAGTCGGAAAACCGTTTGATTCGCGACAGGCTGTCCATGGATCGGATCGGATAGACTTCGATCGAGGGCGGCAGGAAATCGGCGGGCACGCCGCCCAGCACGTCGCGGTTGTCGCCCAGTTGCTGTTCAAAGCGTTTGAAGGCCTGGGCGCTGTCGACAAATTCGATCCGTTCAACCTGGTCGAACTTGAGGATCTTGCGCCGGTACTCCTCCTGCATCGGCGGCGGCGGTTCCTCGTCGAGGTACACAATCAGGCGCAGGTCGTCGTCCAGCGCCGCGCCGAGGTGGAGGGCGTTGGCGTAGATCAGGTAGAAAAAGGAGAAGATCAGCACCGACAGGGAAACGGTGAACAGGGTCATGCCCTGCGATTTCCAGGTCAGCAGCATGTTGCGGCAGGTGTGGCGGAGCATCACGGTGAAAAAACGCATCGGTCAGACCTCGGAAACAGGGGGGATGAATTCGCCGTATGCGTCGTCGGCGTCCGGCATTTCGGCCTGCGGCGCGCGCATGCGACCGAAGCTCAGTTCAATCACCCGGTGGGTGTCCTGCTGATACAGGGTCTTGTCGTGGGTGGCGATAAGGATGGTGGCGCCTTTGCGGTTGTGCCGGTGCAGGAGGTCCATGACCCTGGCGGTGGTGTCGGCGTCGAGGTTGCCGGTCGGCTCGTCGGCGAGGATGATCTCCGGCCAGTTGGCCACGGCCCGGGCAATGGCGACCCGCTGCTGTTCGCCCCGGGACAGTTCGCCGGCGCGGGCGGTGTATTTTTGGGTCAGATTGAGTTGCTCCAGCAGGTCGCGGGTCCGTTTTTCAATCGAGGATTTGGGCCGATAGACAACCTCCATGGCAATGGCGATGTTGTCGGCCACGGTCCGCTCGGGCAGGAGCTTGAAATCCTGGTAGGCCATGCCGATCTTGCGTCGGAGCAGATGGATCTTGCACTGCGGCAACTTGGCCACGTCCATGCCTGCCACGTCGATCATCCCCTTGCTCGGTTTTTCCATCCGGCTGATCAGACGGAGCAGGGTGGTCTTGCCGGCGCCGCTCATGCCGGTGAGAAAAAGGAGCTCACCCCGGTTGACCGTCAGGGAGATGTCAGTGATCGCCTGCACTTCGGGGGGATAGATCTTGCTGACCTTGATCAGGTCGATCATCGCTTCGGGTGGAGAGGTGTCCATGCTCATGGGCTCGTTGTTGCAGTGGAGAAAGAAAGAGTTGGGCGGTTGGACCGCACGCGGCGCCGGGGCTTGGCGTCGGAGCAGCTGCCAGCATAGGTATATATTTTAAAAGATTCATTTTTTCAAGTCTATAGCGTTCTTGCCTGCTTGTATATGAGAAAAGCCGGCTCTGGCTGGAGCAGCGCGTTTTTTCAGGGCCGGCGCGACCATAAAAGGGTTTGCTCCTCACGGCGCGCCTGGGTATAGTTGGCCGGCCGCATCAGGGTGGGGCGGCGGAGGCGTCGGAGGCATTCGGCAAGATTATGAAGGAAAGGAGAGGTGCTGTGGGTTACAAGGCTGTGCTGTTTGATCTGGACGGAACCCTGCTCGACACCCTGGACGACCTGGCCGCGGCGGCCAACCGGGTTCTCGACGCTCAGGGGCTGCCGGTGCATCCGGTGGACGCCTATCGCTATTTTGTCGGCGACGGCATCACTGTCCTGGCGGAACGGATACTGCCCGCCTCGCTGCGTTCTCCCGAGACCATTGCGGCCACGGTCGCGGCCTTTCAAACCGAGTACGCCAACAACTGGAATGACCGCAGCGCGCCCTATGCGGGCGTCCCGGCGATGCTCGACCAGTTGATCGCAGCAAACCTACGGCTCTCCATCCTGTCCAACAAACCCGACGCCTTTACCCGGCTCTGCGTGGAGCAGTTGCTGCCGCAATGGCGCTTTGATCCGCTTTTGGGGCAACGGCCCGGCGTGGCGAAAAAGCCGGATCCGGCCGGGGCGTTTGAAGTTGCCGCCCGGCTCGGCCTGGGGCCCGCCGAAATTCTCTACGTCGGCGACACCGCTGTTGACATGCGCACCGCGGTGGCTGCCGGCATGGACGCAGTCGGCGTGCTGTGGGGCTTTCGCGGCGCCGACGAACTCCGCCAAGCCGGCGCCTGGCGACTGATCAGCCGTCCCGAAGAACTTGTGTCCCTGCTTTCCTCCCCATAATATTCATCCTTCAGGTCAACCACTGTGCTTGCCTTTGATTCTTCCCTGTTCAGCGCCCTGGCTCATCCGTGCATCGGCGCCTTTATCGGTTATCTGACCAACAAGATCGCCATCCGCATGCTGTTTCGCCCCCTGGAGCCCTGGCATCTGTTTGGCGTCCAGGTGCCCATGACTCCCGGCGTCATCCCGGCCAAGCGCCACGCCCTGGCCGAGAACATTGGCGAAATGGTGGGGCGTCATCTCCTGACCAGCAAGGACATCGGCGCCGCCATCTCCGAAGAGCCGTTTCAGGAACACATGGCCGCCCTGGTCGACCGCAAGGTTCAGGAGTTCCTTAAACAGGATCTCGGCTCCCTGCCAACGGTCGTTCCCCGGCGCTTCAAGGCCTATTTCAAGGTCGGGGTCAACACTTTGAAATACCAGTTGGGCGACGGCGTCAACCGCTACCTGGCCAGCGACGCCTTTGAGGCGAAGCTGACCGCCTCGATCGACAGCCGCCTTGAGGCCCTGGCGGATCGGGAGCTCAACACCCTGCTGGCCCCGGAAAACCGCCGGGAAGTCTACCTCTTTGTCGATGAAGTGCTGCGGGACCTACTGCAGAGCAGTCAAACCGAGGCTTGGCTGGGCGACTATCTCGCCGCCAGCCTGCGACAATCCGCAGCCAAGGGGCGCACGCTCGGCGATCTGGCGCCGGTGCAGTTGGCGGACCTGGTCAGGGGGCTGATTCGCGATCATGGCGCTTCGCTGTTGCAAGGGTTGGGGGCGCAGTTGGCCGAACCGACCTTGCGCGCCCAGGTGGTCAAAGGCATTTTAGGCGGGGTCGATCACTTCCTTGATTCGATGGGCCCAGTGGGGGCCATGGCCCGCGGCTTTCTCGAGCGCGACACCTTAGAGCAGAAGGTGGTTGCCTATCTGGAGGAAAAGGAAGAGGATCTGGCGGCCTGGCTGAGCAATCCCGAGGTGCAGAGCCGAATGACGGCGGTGCTGGTGGAGAGCGTCGACGGTCTGCTCCACAAGCCGCTCTCGGAGCTGTTGGCCGGGGTCGACGAGGCGCGGCTGGATTCGATTTGCCGCGATTGCGCGGTTCAGTTGCTGGCGGTCTTCAGGAGCGAGGGGACCCGCATCGGCATGAGCGCCCTGCTCCATGTCGGCATGGAGGATCTGCTGGACGGCGGTCGCCGGTCGCTGGGCGATCTGGGTCGGCAGTTTTTCCCAGGCGACAACGGCGCCAAGATTCGGGAGACCCTGGTGGGCGAGTGCATCGCCCTGTTCCGGTCGGGCAAGACTGAACGGCTGGTCAACGACTTGCTCAAGTCCATGGTCGACGCCCTGCTGGCCCGTCCCATTGGTATGTTGTACAACCTCGTGCCCCACGGCATTCGGCGCGCCGTCAACGACTCCATCGTTCTCGCCGCCAACCGGATGTTGCTGCAGGAGGTGCCGGGGGTGGTCGATTCCCTCAACCTCAAACGGATGGTGACCGATAAAGTCAATTCCCTTGATTTGCTGCAACTGGAGCGGCTGTTGCTGTCGATCATGGAGGAACAGTTTAAATATATCAACCTGTTCGGCGCGATCCTGGGTTTTTTCCTGGGCTTGATCAACCTGGTGCTGGTCGAATTTATGTAACCGACAAAGCGCGGTTGGGACGGCGCCGCTGTACTGAGCGGTTGCCGTCAATGTTTTCCATCGAAGGGCTCGACCATAAAAAAAAACCCGCACTTCTGCAAGTGCGGGGCTTTTTGTTTGTTTGGTGTGTCGGCCGTAATTGCCGTAATTGCGACAATGGGCGCGCGGCTTACGGCGCCAGCGGGTGCAACTCCACCCTGCGGTTCTTTTGTTTGCCGGCTGCGGTGGCGTTGTCGGCAATGGGATTTTCTTTGCCATAGCCTTTGGCGGTAAGCGTGCTGGTCACCCCTTTGCCGCTCAGGTATTTGACCACGGCCTGGGAACGCTGGGCGCTCAGTTCCAGATTGCGTTGAGGGTCGCCGGCGGCATCGGTGTAGCCGGCCACTTCAATATTCAGCAGCGGCGCCTGGGCCAGGGCAGCGGCGACGGCGTCGAGTTTTTTCTGCGATTCCGGCGCGAGCACGGCCGTGCCGGATTTGAAATTGACCCCCTCAAGGATGATCCCTTTGCCCGCCGGGCATCCCAAGCCGTTGACCGAGCTGCCGGCTGCGGAGTTGGCGCAGAGATCCATCGCGTCGGCAACGCCGTCCTTGTCGTGATCAGCAGGCGCCGGGGCAGCAGCGGTTGGGGCTGCGGCCGTCGGCTGGGTCGGCGCTGCGGGCTGCTGCGGCTTAGCCTGCTCCAGTTGTTTCTGCAGGTCGCTGGCGGTGGTTTGGCTGGCGTTGAGCGCCTGCTGCAGCGCCTCTTTTTCCGCCTGCAGGGTTTTGGCCGCTGCGGCTGCCTCGGCCGCGCTCTTTTCCGTCAGACTTGAGGCGGTCTCCATCTGAGCGACCTGATCGCGCAGGGTGGCGATCTGCTGGTTAAGGTTAGGGATGAGGTCCTGTTGCTGCTGCAGATGGTTTTTGTCCATCAGCTCCTTAACCTGATTTTTGGCGGCGGCGAGTTCGCTCTCCAGGCCCTTGAGCTTGCCGTTGGCTGCGGCCAGCGACTCGGCCTGGCTTTTCAAGGAGGCCTCGGTGGTTGTCGCCCGTTGCTCAAGCGCCTGCTTGGCGGTCTGGGTTTCGGTCAGTTTCGCTTCCAAAGCGGCCATCTGCGCGCCAACGCCGGCCAGCTCCTTGATCTTGGACTCGGTCAGCGCCAGGGCGTTGCTCTTTTCATCCAGGGCTTTCTTCAACCCGTCGATCTCTTGCACCTGGGCCTGGGCTGCAGCCAACTGGCCGGCCAGATCAGATTTCTCGGTTTCCAGCTGTTTGCCTGCGGCGGCGCCGGCGTCGGCCTGCGCGGACACTTCGTTGAATTTGGTCTGCAGCGCGGTCAATGCTTCGGCTTGCTTGGCGGCCTCGGCCAGGGCGGCGGTCTTTTCTCCCAAAAATTTGGTCAGCTCTTCGTTTTTGGCCTGGAGGGCGGCCATGGCCTGCAACTTGCCCTCGGCTGCGGCGAGGGCCGCCGCCTGCTCGTCAAAGGAGGCCTTGACGGCCAGCAGGCTTTTCTGATCCGTCTGCATGGCTTCCAACTGGCTCGCAAGTCCGAGCTTTTCATCGTTGAGCGCGGCAACCTTGGCGCTGAGTTCGTTCAACTGGGCCTGCGAACCGCTGACCGCAGCCTCCTTGTCGTTGAGCTGATTCTGCAGCGTGTTCTTGCTTTCCAAGGCGGCCGCCAGTTTGTTCTCGGCTTCAGCCAAGGCCGCCTGGAGCGGCGCCTGCGCAGCCTCAAGCTCCGCAACCTTTTGCTGGGCTGCGGCCGCCTCGCTCTTCGCGGCGTTCAGGGCCTGGGCGGATTGCTCGTCGGCCTTGCCCAGATCAGCGGCCTGCTTGGTCAACTCCTCAATGCGGGCGGTCGACTCATTTTTGAGTTGCTCGAACTCCTTGTTGCGTTCATCCAACAGATTTTGCACCGTGGCCACGGCCTGGGGCAGCGCCGCCACCTCCTGTTTGAGCGCCTGAATGGTGTGGATGGCGTCGTTGAGGGCGGCAGATTTTTCCTGCAGGGCTGTTTCCTGGGCTTTTTTCTGCGCTTCCAGGGCAGCGACCTGCTGTTCTTTTTCCAGCGCCGCCTGAGTCAGAGCGTCGGCCTTGCTCTGCGCGCCAGCCAGTTCAGCCTTGGCGGTTTGCAGTTGGTTGTTGTTTTCAAGCAACTGCGCCTTGAGTTTGTCGGTTGCGTTGCCTTGCTCCTGAATCTGTTGCTGCAGGCTCTGCACCAGGGCCTCTTTTTCCTTGATGAATTGCTGGGCCTTGTCTTGCTCGGCCTTGGCGATTTGCAGTTGGTTATCGTTTTCAAGCAACTGCGCTTTGAGTTTGTCGGTTGCGCCGCCTTGCTCCTGAACCTGTTGCTGCAGGCTCTGCACCAGGGCCTCTTTTTGCTCGATGAATTGCTGGGCCTTGTCCTGCTCGGCCTTGGCGGCCTGCAGCCGTCCTGCGGCTTCATCCAACTGCGTTTTCAGCGTCTCGGTCTCGGCAAGTCGTTCCCGGACCTGCTGTTGCGCGGTTGCCAGCAGGGCCTCCTTTTCCTTGAGGAGCTGTTGGTTTTCGCTCTCGCCAGCCTTCAATTGGGCTAGGGCCTGGTTGAGTTGGGCCATGGCGGTGCGCGCGGCGGCCAGTTCGTCGGCCAGACGCGCTTTGTCGGCGTTCAGCGCCTCCAGTTGTTCGCCGCTCTCCTGCAAGGCCTGAGCTTTGGCGGCGGCGTCTGTCGAACCCGACTCGCTCTGGGCCAGCATCTGCTGGTACTTGCCGGCAAGGGATTCCTGGGCCTCGAGCAACTGGCGAATCTGTTGATCCCGGCGCGCTATTTCCGCCTGTAGCGCCAGCAATTCATCCGTATTGGCAGCCTGCGGCTGCACCGTCAACTGCACCGGGGCCGGTTCCGGAGTCGATTCCTTGGCGGCTTCAGGCTGTTTGCCTGCCGGCGGCTCCTGAGCGGGTTTGGCCGGAGCGGCAACCGGTTTCGGCTGTGGGGCTGGGGCAACGTGCGCCGGCTCCGGTTTGGCGACGGCGGTGGGGGCGGCCGGATGCGGTTGCGAGGCCGCCGCCTGGCGGTGTTCCTCGGGCGCCGAGGCCTCCTTGATCATCTTGCTGTTAAAGTTGGCGAGCACGATGTATGCCGCAACACCGACAATGGAGAGTAGGATCAGACGGATTTTCATAATGTGTGTGATGTGGTTGAGGTCATCTATGGGAAACGGAACGCAGCGTTATGGACAAGGTTGCAGAATCAGCGCGGCCAGCGGCGGCAGCGTCAGGGACAGGGCGGCGCCAAAGGCGTGACAGGGCTGGTTGAGGGCAACGACAGAACCGTTGCCAACGCCGCTGCCGCCGTAAATCTCCAGATCGGAATTGATCAACTCTCGGTACGGCCCGGCCTTGGGCACGCCGATGCAATACCCCTGGCGAACAACCGGGGTCAGGTTGCAGACCACGACCACAAAGTCCGCAGGATCCTTGGCGTAGCGGACGAAGCTCAGCACCGAGTTGTCGGAGTCGTTGGCGTCGATCCACTGGAAGCCGCTCCAGTCAAAATCAACCTCATGCAGAGCCGGTTCGTGCCGATAGACCTGGTTGAGATCGCGCACCAACCGTTGCAGCCCCTGGTGGCGGGGAGCGTCCAAGGCCTGCCATTCCAGGCCGGTGTCGTGGTTCCATTCCTGCCATTGGCCGAATTCGCAGCCCATGAACAGCAGTTTCTTGCCGGAGTAACCCCACATGAAGCTCAGGTAGGCGCGCAGGTTGGCGAATTTTTGCCATTCGTCGCCGCTCATCTTGCCCAGCAGCGAGCCTTTGCCGTGCACCACCTCGTCGTGGCTGATCGGCAGGACAAAATTTTCGTGAAAGGCATAGAGCATGCCAAAGGTCATCTGGTGGTGGTGAAACCGGCGGAACAAGGGATCCTTGCCCATGTAGCTCAGGGTGTCGTGCATCCAGCCCATGTTCCATTTGAGACTGAAGCCCAGGCCGCCGAGGTAGGTGGGGCGACTGACCATCGGCCAGGAGGTAGATTCCTCGGCAATGGTGAGCACGCCGGGGAAGATGCCGTGCAGCACCTCGTTGACCTTGCGCAGAAAACTGATGGCGGCCAGATTTTCTCGGCCGCCGTGTTCGTTGGGTACCCATTGTCCTGCCTCCCGCGAGTAATCGAGGTAGAGCATGGAGGCGACCGCATCGACCCGGAGGCCGTCGATATGGTATTTATCGATCCAGAACAGGGCGTTGGAGATGAGAAAGGCGCGGACTTCGTTGCGGCTGTAATTGAAAATCAGGGTGCCCCAATCCTGGTGCTCGCCCTGAAGGGGATTGGCGTGGGCGTACAGCTGGGTGCCGTCGAACAGGTTGAGGCCGGCGCCGTCCTTGGGGAAATGGGCCGGCACCCAGTCGAGAATCACCCCCAGGCCGGCGGCGTGGCACTCGTCGACAAAGAACATGAAATCTTCGGGGGAGCCAAAGCGGGAGGTCGGGGCAAAAAAGCCCAGCACCTGATAGCCCCAGGAGCCGTCAAAGGGATATTCGGCAATGGGCAGCAATTCGATGTGGGTGTAGCCCATCTCCTTGACGTAGGGGATGAGGGTGGCGGCCAGTTCCCGATAGGAGAGGTAGCGCTGGCCCCAGTCGGGGTCTGTTTCCCGGCGCCAGGAGCCGAGATGCACCTCGTAGATGGAGATGGGGGCGTCCAGGCTCTGCCGGCGGGGCCGGTCGGCGATCCAGGCCTCGTCCCGCCATTGGTGGCGGGCAAGGTCGGCCACCACCGAACCAGTGCGCGGCCGTTCCTCCATGGCAAAACCAAAGGGGTCGGCCTTGTCGAACTGTTCGTGATTTTGAGCGGTGATGCGGTATTTGTAGACGCAGAACTCGCTCAGGTCGGGAATGAACAGGGTCCAGATGCCGGCATTCGAGGAATGCATGGGATGGAGGCCGGAATTCCAGTCGTTGAAATCGCCGACCACCGCAACCTGGCGGGCGTTGGGCGCCCAGACGGCAAAGACCACGCCGTCGACGCCGTCGAAACGCGCCAGATGGGCCCCCATTTTTTCATAGGCCCGTTCGTGCGTTCCTTCGCTGATCAGGTATCGGTCGAAATTGCTCAGCCAATCCGCCGGAACAGCCCGCCCGGCAGGGATTTCGCGCTTCATCGTGTGATTTGAGCCTCTTGAGGGATCAATGGTTGCAAAACTGCATCAATTTACAGCATCAACCGTTGAATGTCATGGAGAAAGAACGATTTTTCACCTGACCCTGGCAGGGGCGCCGCCGCCCAGGGCCGGTCAACGGCAGAGCTGGAGGACGGCGGCAATCCGTTCCGGGGTGTATTCCTGCAACCGCCAGATGCGCGCCAATCCTTTGGCGTTGGCGGCGATGGTCGGAATGTCGTCGACCGGAATCCCCAGTTGCTCCAGGGTGATCGGGGCCTTGACGCTCTGCAGCCATGCCTGCAGACAGGCGATGGTCTGGTCGGCCGCAGCCACCGAATCTTGGGCGGCGATCCGAAAAATCCGTCGTCCCAACCCGGCGATCCGCTCGGCCAAGCTTTGGCGGTGGGCGCGCAACCAACCGAGCATGACCACGGCCAGTCCGGCGCCGTGGGGCACGTTGTAGAGGGCGCTGAGCGAGTGCTCGATCAGGTGCATGGGAAAACCGACCCGGCCCAGTCCGGCTGCGGTCAGACCGTTGAGAGCCAGGGTGGCGGTCCACATCAGGTTGGCGCGGCCGTTGTAGTCGCGGGGATCAATCAGGCAGCGTTCGCAGGCGGCCATGGCGTTTTCGATCAAGCCTTCCATCAGCCGGTCCTGCACCGGGGAATCCGGGTCGCTTGCGGTCAGGTAGAACTCAAGGACATGGCTGATGGCGTCGACCGCGCCGTAGGTCGTGTGCTCCGGCGGCACGGTGAAGGTGGTTTCCGGGTCCAGGATCGAAACCTTGGGGAAAAGGAGGCGATGACCAAACCCGAATTTCTCGCGGGTTTCGTCGTTGGTGAGCACCATTCCCGAATTCATCTCCGAGCCCGAGGCGGCCAGAGTAAGCACGGTGGTCACCGGCAGGGTGGCCTTGACCCCCTTTTTGCCGGTGAAGAATTTCCACACATCGTGCTCCACAACGGCCCCGGCGGCAACGGCCTTGGCCGCGTCGACCACCGAGCCGCCGCCCACGGCAACAATCGCCTCAACGCGGTTGGCCTTGGCCAGTCGGACGCCCTCGCGCACATGGGAGAGCAGGGGGTTGGAACACACCCCGCCGTGTTCGATCCATTCGACCCCGGCTTCCCGCAGGCTGGCGATCACCTGCTCGTAAACCCCGTTGCGCTTGACGCTGCCCTGACCGTAGACCAGCAGCGCCTTGCCGCCCCAGGCCTTGGTTTCCGGACCGATGGCGGGAATGGTATCGCGGCCGAACAGCACCTTGGTCGGGTTGTGGAAAACGAAATTGTGCATGCTGGACGTTCAGGCGCTTTTGTGGTTGAGCAGGTGTTTTTGCCGCCGTTTTTCCCGAACCCTGGCAAAAAAACGAAAGACCAGCACATAGGTGAGCACGCCGGTGGGCACGGCCAGCGTCAGGCCGCCGGTCAGCATCACCAGCAGCGCGTCCCAGCCCATGGCGCGGAGGACATGGAGGCTGTCCATGATGCCCTCGGTCTTGATCAGGTTGAGCGTGCTCAGGATTTTTTCCCAGCTGAGCCGGCCCGGCAGGAAAAAGTCGCCGATTTTCCAGGCCAGGTAGTATTGGGGCACAAAGGTGAGCGGATTGCTGACCACGTTGGCGGCGAGGATGCCGGCAATGGGATTGACGCGCAGGGGCAGGGTAATCGCTAGGATGATGACGTTGTGCAGGGGCAGGGTGGGCGTGACGCCGACAGCGGCGCCGATGGCCGAGCCCATGGCCAGCGAGCGGCTTGAACCCTGCAATCGTTTAAAGCGGATAAAGTAAAAGCGAGCGGTGCGTTTCAGACTCATAGGGCCGCAGAAATTCTCCGAAGTGGGTGGTTGTCGTTGGGGGCTGGGCCGCATCCTTGATGCGGCGGCAAAGCGAGCCGCCTTGGACGGTGTTTTACCAATACTGCCAGAAACCGGTGGCGTAGACAAAGCAGGCCAGGGCGATGTTGGTGACCGCATGGGCGGTGATGCAGGCGATCAGATCCTTCCGGTTGATCCACAACCCGGCCATGAGCAGCCCATAAGCCAGGGCGGCGGGCCATTCGTGCATGGCGTGACCGGAGGTGAAGGCCAGGATGGAGATGCCCACCGCCGCCCAGGACCAGGCCCCGGGGGAGACCTCGCTCACCGAGCGTTGGTCGAGCGCGGTGTGCAACGGATCGGGCTCGCCGCCTTTCCGGGCCTTGTCCCATTGCAGGGCCAGGCGGAAGATGAACCCCCGCATCATCAGTTCCTCAAAGATGGGCACGACCAGCCCGGCGCTGAGCAACCGGAGGAGAAAGGCCTGGGAGGTCCAATGCTGAGCTTCGGCGGGCGCGGCAAAGGGCGTCAGCAGGGCAATCCAGACCACCAGCCCAACCAGACCGGCGACCGCGCCAACGCCGACCGAGCCGCGCACGGATCGCGGCCCCCGCAGCGGGCAGTACCAACGCCAGGCCCAGGCCAGCAGCAAGGGAACGGCGATCAGTCGGAGCAGGTAGCCGAGTTCCGTGGACAGATACGTCGAGGGAATGGAGGCGATCCCTACATAGGCCAGGTAGGGGGCGGCATAGGGCAGAATCAGTTGGCGGTTGGCGACCATGGCGCTGCTCTTAAGCCAAGCTCAGGCTTCAGGCTGCTGCGGAGTCTGCTCCGCCGCATCGTGTTGCTCGGCGGCGTAGGCCTTTTCCCGCTTGTGGGTGCGAATAAAGTCGATCACCGCCCAGAGCAGCAAAACGCCACTGGCAATGCGATTGAACAGCTGATGTTTCATCATTTCCGGATCCGCCGAGATCCAGCCGTCGTAGAAACACCAGAGGCCAAAACCAGCGAGGAGGACGGGGAAAACATAGGGACTGATCTGGGGCGGGGCGGCTTTCTGTTCGCTCATGGTCATGGTTCCTGATGTATCTCGGCTTTTTGGGGGAGTGAAGAGAGGACCTTGTCGATTACACGGGTCAAATGGACAAACTGTTCCAATTCAAGGGTTTCCGCCCGGGTTGACGGGGCGATGCCGGCCGACGCGATGACCTCGGCCAGCATTTTTTTATCGGGAATCCGGGTTGCGCCGTCCAGCCCGTTGAGCAGGGTCTTGCGGCGCTGGCCAAAGGCGGCGTGCACGATCCGGGAGAACAGCTTGCGGTCAAAATCACCCAGGGCGCGCACCCGCTCGGGTTGCGGATAAAAGCCAATGCGCACCACCAGGGAGTCGACCTTGGGACGGGGGTGGAATTCCGCCGGATTGACCGCAAGCAGCGACCTGATCTCCGCGCAGCTGGCGAGCAGCACCGTGGGCGCGCCGTATTCCTTGCTGTTGGGGCCGGCCATCAGCCGACGGGCCACCTCTTTTTGCAGCATGACCACCGCAAAATCCATCAGATGGGCATGGTCGATCAGACGGAAAAGAAAGGGGGTCGAGATCGAGTAGGGCAGGTTGGCAACGATTTTCAGCCGCTCGCCCGGTTCGATCAGGGAGGCGAAATCAACCTTGAGCACGTCTGCGTGGACCAGCTCGACATTGGCGGGCAGATCCCCCTGCTTCTCGTGAAGGCGGATGATGCCCGAATCCGCTTCCAGGCCGATGACCTTGGCGGCTGCTGCGGCCAGCGGTCGGGTGAGGGCGCCCAGTCCCACGCCCACCTCGATCACCCGATCCTCGGGCTGCAGCCCGGCGAGATCAACAATCCGCTTGGGCGTGCGTTCGTGCACCAGAAAATTCTGGCCCAATTTTTTATGGGGAGCCAGGCCCTGGCGCTTGAGGAACTTTTTGGTTTTTTCGTGGGTCATAGGGGGGTTAATTGAGCGGTGAACGGGAATAGGCGTCGGCGTCGGCGGCAAGCAGCCGGCCGCCAAGAAATTGGTAATAGCCGGCCGCCGCGATCATGGCGGCGTTGTCGGTGCAGAACCCTGGCGAGGGCATGAACAGCTGCAAACCCGTTGCCGCGCAGCGCTCGCCAAGCACGGCGCGCAGCCGGGGATTGGCCGCCACGCCGCCGCCAATGACCACGCGTTGGTGGCCGGTCTGCTTGGCTGCGGCCAGGGTTTTGTCGACCAGGACCTCGACCACCGCTTCCTGAAACGAGGCGCAGACGTCGGCCACGGCGATGGTCTGGCCTGCCCGGCGTTGGCTGGCCACGTAGCTGGCCACCGAGGTCTTGAGGCCGCTGAAGCTGAAATCAAGGCTGTGTTCGCCCAAACGGGCGCGGGGAAAGGCGATAGCCTTGGGGTTGCCGTCGGCGGCCAGTCGGCTGATCACCGGGCCGCCGGGATAGCCCAGACCCAGCAGCTTGGCCACCTTGTCAAAGGCCTCGCCGGCCGCGTCGTCGCGGGTGCGGCCAAGCCGGGTGAAGGTGACCGGATCGTTGACCGCAAACAGCGAGGTGTTGCCGCCGGAGACGATCAGGGCGGTGTAGGGGAAATCGGGCGGCTCGGGTTCGAGTAGACAGGAAAGGAGATGCCCGACCATGTGGTCGACCCCGACGCAGGGCAGGCCGCGCACCAGAGCCAGAGATTTGGCAAAGGTAAAGCCAACCAGCAGCGAGCCGACCAGCCCTGGCCCCTGGGTGGCGGCGATGAGATCAATCTCGTCGAGACTGACCCCGGCTTCGCTCAGGGCCTGGTCAACCACCGGGCGGATCATTTCGATGTGGCGACGCGAGGCCAGCTCCGGAACAATGCCGCCGAACCGGGCGTGAATTTCGTTTTGGCTGCTGATGATCGAGGAAAGGACCCGGTTCTCGGGTTCCAGGACGGCCGCCGCCGTATCGTCGCAGGAGCTTTCAATAGCAAGGATGAGCATGGGCCGCCGGTTGCAATCAGTCCTCTTCGGTGGTATCTGTAGGCGTCAGTCGCTGGTTGCTTTTCGCCCGAATTCCGAAGGCAACCTCATCTCTGTCGCGAGCAACATACACAATGATACAAGAAAATTCCAGTTTTCCGCCTGTTGGAAATGGCCTCACCGATTTATTTTCTCGATCCATTTCCTATTTGCGTCTCAGCCTGACTGATCGCTGCAACCTGAAGTGCATGTACTGCGTCACCGAGGACGAGTCCGCCGGCTGTTTGTCCAAGCTGCAGCACAACGAATTGCTGACCTACGAGGAGCTGTTGCGGGTGGTGCGGGTGGCGGTGGCCATGGGCATCACCAAGGTGCGGCTCACCGGCGGCGAACCCCTGGTGCGGCGCAATGTGATGGACTTTATTCGAGAACTGACCCGGATTGAGGGTTTGGGCGACGTCCGCATCACCACCAACGGCGTGTTGCTGGCCCAGCATGCCCAGGAACTGCTCGACGCCGGGGTAACCAAGGTCAACATCAGCCTTGATTCGCTCTTGCCGAAGCGGGTGGCTGAGATCACCGGGGCGGACTGTTTTGACGCGGTCTGGCGGGGAATTGAAACCGTGCTGGACCTGGGATTTTCGCCGGTGAAGCTCAACATGGTGGCCATGCGTCACATCAATGACGACGAAATCCTTGATTTTGCCCGGATGTCGCAACGGTTGCCGCTGCAGGTGCGGTTCATCGAATTTATGCCCATCGGCGCCTCTAGCCGCTGGAACGCCGATACCTACATCAGCAGCGACGAAATCATGGCCCGCATCGCCACCCTGGGTGAACTCATTCCCCTGGAAAAGGGGCGCAACGACGGCCCGGCCAAGGTGTTCCGGCTGGGCGCGGACGCGGCCGGCTCGCTGGGTTTCATCAGCCCGCTCAGTCATCATTTCTGTAACCGTTGCAACCGGTTGCGCCTGACCTCGGCGGGCGCGCTGCGTTCCTGTCTGCTCCACGACGAGGAAGTCGACCTCCGCTCGGTGCTGCGCAACCAGCCGACCTACGAATCCATCCGCGAAGCCATGCTCACCGCCATTCGCAATAAACCGCGCGGCCACCAACTGGAGGAGCGGATGCAGCGTACCGGCTCCGACTGCCACGGCCGGATGTCGCGCATCGGCGGCTGAGCTTGCCTAACGATTTTTCTCCGCCCGCAACCACCTGTGGTTAATCAGGGGCTGTTCACGATTATTGTCCTCGCTTATTGAGGAGAAAGCTGACCAAATTGAACGAATGCCTGTCCCGGCAAGAGATTGGCATGAAGCAAGAGGTGTGTTCGGGGACGGT